>NZ_JBNNPF010000001.1:0-153736 GCF_050275515.1 Streptomyces sp. NPDC004126
TCCGTGCGGTGAGTTCCTAGACAGCTCCCACCACACCGGAGGTCTTCGCCATGTTCAAGACCCGCCGACTGTCAACAACGCTCGTGATCAATACACCTAGGCCAGGAACGCGGCGACCGCGGCGGCGAAGGCCTCCGGGTCGTCGAGCCACGGGAAGTGGCCGGCGCCCGGCTGGACGGTGAGGGCCGCGTCCGGGAACAGGGCGGCGTACGCCGCCGTCGCGCGCGGCGGGGCCGCCACGTCGGCCTCCCCGGCCAGCACCAGCACGGGCGCGGCGAGCCCGGCGAGGGCCCCGCGGGTGGCGTCCGGGGCGAAGGCGCCCCCGGCCCCGTACGCGGCGGCGGCCTCCTGGTTCTTCTGCCCCGCCTCGGCGGCCCGGTGGGCGCGGGCGGCGTCGTCCCAGCGGCCGTACCAGAAGGGGGCGATGGCCTCGAAGGTGCCGGCCGCGGCCCGGCCCGCGACGAGTTCCTCCAGGGCCGCGTACGCCGGGGCGAACCAGGGCTCGGCGGCGCGCAGCCGGGCGGCCGCCAGCCGGTCCTCCCCGGAGACGGTGATCCCGACGGCGAAGACGCTGGGCGTGACGAGCAGCAGCCGGCCGACGCGTCCGGGGTGGCGGGCGGCGTACAGGGCGGCCAGGTTCGCCCCGGCGGAGTGCGCGAGCAGGTCGACGGTCTCCAGGCCGAGGTGCTCGCGCAGGGCCTCGACGTCGTCGACGAGCCGGTCGCAGCGGTAGGCGGCGGGGTCCTCGCAGGACGCCGAGCCGCCGGTGCCGCGCAGGTCGAGCCGGACCGTGCGGCGGCGCGGGAAGAGGCCATCGAGGCCGGCGAGGTAGGCGGAGTCCTGCATGGGGCCGCCGGGGAGGCAGATCAGCGGGGGCCCCTCGCCCCGGGCGTGGCAAGCGAGGCGGGTTCCGTCGTGGGCGGAGAAGGTGATCACCGTCGGGACCCTGTCAGCCGCGTCCCGGCAGGTCAAGCGGTATTCCCCGGTCGTCCGAGCGGGCCGGCCGGCGCCGGCGGACCGCCGGCAGGACGGTCCCGGCCGCCACGGCCGCCACGACGCCGCCCACCGTCAGCAGCCAGACCGGGACCCCGCCCGCCGTGAGGAGCTCGTCGTGGTAGACGGCCCGCCGGAAGGGGGTGTCCCGGGCAGTGGCGCGCAGTTCGAGGTCCCCGTCGATGCGGGACGGGTCCGGGAACCCCTGGTCGATGGCGGTCAGGAAGACCGGCTTGCCCCCCGTGAGCTCGCCGAGGGCGCCGTCCGGGGTGATCTTCCCGGCGAAGGTCACCTCGGGCGCCGCACCGCCGATCGCGGACGCGGGCTCCGTCCGGTGGTCGCCGAGGACGTACAGGCCGAGGGACTGCGGGGTCCGGGCCAGCCGGGACAGCCGCATCGGGTAGACGAAGCGGGCGCTGTCGAAGCGGATGCGCAGCGGGTCGAGTTCACCGCGCAGGCTCCGGTCCTGCTCCCGGGGGGCCAGGCGGACGGCGACGTACTCCCACTTCTGCTCCACGTACGGCTTCAGCTCGGGGGCGAGCCGGTCGGGCATCTTGAAGCCGTTGGCCTCCAGCCAGGTGCGCAGCGCCTCGGGGTCGGTGGCCGTCAGCCGGGCCACGTCGAAGTCGCCGAGCCGCTCGCGGCCGACCACGCCGACCGGTGCGCCCGCGCCGGGGGCGGCGCCGACCTCGCGGTCCCCCGACCCGGAGGAGAAGGGCCAGTCCCGGTCCCGCGGCCAGAAGTACGTACGGGTCTTGCGTTCGGGCCGGGTGAGTTCGGTCAGCTGGGGGAAGAGGGCGGGGTTGCCGAGTTCCACGGTGGCCCGGCCGGGGACCGGCATGATCCACGCGGCGCGGCGGGCGTCGCCGCCGACGGTGAAGCGCATGACGATCTCTTCGGACCGGCCGTCCCAGCGCACGACGGAGCTCTCCCGGTCGACCCCGATCCGGTAGGCCTCCTCGGGGATCATCGCCCCGCAGCCGCACGCGTACGCGGGGCTGATCAAGGACCCCAACTGGGTCGCGAGCAGGGCGAACAGCAAGGACAGGACTCTTCTCTTCATCCGCACGGGGTCTCAGACGTGGCCGGATCTCGACCGGTTCCCCCCGCGCTCCCATACTTGGGCCCCATGAGAGGGAAGGAACAGCCGCGCACCAGCCCGCTGGTGCCCGGGGCCGTGCTGGAGACCATCGCGCGGTACGACTGGGAGTCCGTCGTCTGCGGCTGCGGCCGCTCGGCCGGGCACCTGGAGGGCACCCTGTGGGACGCGGCCGAGGGGCACCCGGCGGCGTACCACGCGCTGGAGGGGCACGTCTTCGCCCGGTCGCGGCTGTGGCCCCCGGCCCCGGCGGCCTGCGCGGTGCTGATGGCGGTCTGGTCGGCCGGCCCGCCCCGGCTGGCGACCCGCGAGGCCCTGCTGTGGACGCTGCTGGCGCTGCTGAACTCGGAGGACGACGGGACCCCGTACGAGGCGGGGCTCTACGGCCAGTGCGCCGCCCACGTCCGGGCCGGCCTGCCGCTGCTGCGCGGCGGCCTCGCGGGCCGGCCCGGTTCGGTGTCGGCGGCCTACGCCGAGGGCATCGTGGACCTCATCGCGCTGTGCGCGTGAGGCCGCCCAGCAGGGCCGGGGTGACCTCCTCCAGGGAGGCGGCGAAGGTCCGGGCCGGCGAGGACGGCACGCCGAGCAGCGAGGGCACCACCAGGACCGGGCAGCCGGCGGCCTCGGCCGAGGCGGCGCCGTCCGGGGAGTCCTCCACCGCCACGCACTCCCCCGGCGCGAGTCCCAGGCGCTCCGCGGCCGCCCGGTAGGGGTCGGGGTGCGGCTTGGTCCGGTCGGTGTCGTCGGCGGACAGGGTGAAGGCGAAGGGGACCCCGGCCAGCGCGCCCGTCACGACCTGGTCGACGACCAGCCTGGGTGAGGCGCTGACCAGGGCGAAGGGCACGCCTTCGGCTTGCAGGGCGGCCAGCAGCCGGCGGGCGCCGGGGCGGACGGGGGCTCCGGCGGCGACCCGGCGGAAGAACCCCTCGGTGAGTTCGGCGGCCACGGCCCCGGCCGCCTCGGCGTCGGCTCCTGCGGCTCGTACGAGGTGCGCGGCGGTGTCCGCGACGGCGCGGCCGACGACCTCGGGGGCGTCCGCCGGTCCGAGCGCGTGGCCGAGCCGGGCGGCGGTCTCCTCGGTGGTCCGCCACCACAGCACCTCGGTGTCGACGAGGGTGCCGTCCATGTCGAAGAGGACGGCGGCCGGTGCCGCCCTCACGCGGTGCCCGCCTCGACGAGCACGGGCCGCTCGACCGGGCGTACGCGGGCCCGTGCGCCGGGCGCCAGCTCGGCGGCCTCCCGGGACGGCAGGTCGGCCTTGACCCGGGTGCCGTCGGCGAGGTCGAGGTGGAGGCGGGTGACGGCGCCGAAGAAGGAGGCGGACACCACGGTGGCACCGCCCTCGGGGTCGGCGGCCACGGTGAGGTTCTCGGGGCGGACCAGCACCCGCACCCCGGAGGTCCCCGCGGCGGGGGCGGGGCCGTCGACGGGCAGCCGGACGCCGGCGACCTCGACGTCACCGGAGCCGGTGAGCCGGCCGGGGATCCGGTTCATGGTGCCGACGAACTCGGCGACGAAGGGGGTCGCGGGCCGCTCGTACAGCTCGGCGGGGGCGGCGCACTGTTCCAGCTTCCCGGCGTTGAGCACGGCGACCCGGTCGGCCATGGACAGGGCCTCCTCCTGGTCGTGGGTGACGAACACGGTGGTGATGCCGAGGGACAGCTGGAGCCTGCGGATCTCCTCGCGCAGGCCGGCCCGTACCTTGGCGTCCAGCGCGGAGAGCGGTTCGTCGAGCAGCAGCACGCGGGGGCGCAGTGCCAGGGCGCGGGCGAGCGCGACGCGCTGCTGCTGGCCGCCGGACATCTGGTGCGGGTAGCGGTCGCCGTGCTCGGGGAGGCCGACGAGGTCGAGGAGTTCGGCGGCGCGTTCGCGGCGGCGGGCCGCGGGGACCTTCCGTACCCGCAGGCCGAAGGCGACGTTCTCGCGGGCGTTGAGGTTGGGGAAGAGGCTGTACGACTGGAAGACCATCCCGGCGTCGCGGCGGTTGGCCGGGACCCGGGTGATGTCCGCTCCGTCGACGAGGACTTCGCCGGAGTCGGGCTGTTCGAAGCCGGCGAGCACGCGCAGGGCGGTGGTCTTGCCGCAGCCCGAGGGGCCGAGCAGGGCGAGGAGTTCGCCGGGTTCGACGGTGAGGTCGAGGCCGTCGAGGGCGACGGTGGTGCCGAAGGCCCGGCGCAGTCCGCGGAATTCGACGCGGGCGCCCCCGCCGGCGGCGGTGTCGGCCGTCTTCCTGGGCGCGGGAAGGGTGGTGGACATGTGGGTCAGGGCTCCTTGCGGGAGGTGGCGGGGGCGGAGGCCGTCGTGGACGGGGTGGTACCGGCCCGCGAGAGGGCGAGCAGCAGCAGCCAGGTGATGAGGAGGCTGAGGATGGAGACGGCCACCGACATCCGGGCCTGGGCCCCGGAGATGGAGACGATCCACACCGCGAAGGGCCTGAAGCCGAGCAGCGAGGCGATGGTGAACTCGCCGAGGACCAGCGCCAGGGTGAGGAAGGCCGCGCCGGCGAGCGAGGCCCGCAGGTTGGGCAGCAGCACCCGCCAGACGACGTAGGGCCAGCTCGCGCCGCAGCTGCGGGCGGCCTCGACCAGGGTGGGGACGTCCACGGCGCGCAGGCCCGCGTCGAGGGAGCGGTGGACGAAGGGCAGGGCCAGCACGGTGTAGGCGAGGACCAGGACGACGGGGAACTTCTCGTTCTGGACGGCCAGGAAGGTCTGGTAGAGCGGGGTCCGCGACAGGTGTTCGGGGCCCCAGCGCAGCACGGTGGTGATGCCGGTGACCAGGGCGATGGGCGGCACCACCAGGGGCAGGGTGCACATCACCTCCACGACGGGCCGCAGCCTCGGCGAGCCGATGCGTACGGCGATCAGCGCGGGCACGGCGAGCAGCAGGCACAGGGCGATGGTCGCGGCGGCGAGGCCGAGGGAGAGCAGCAGGCTCTCGGTGAAGCCCTCGGCGCCGAGCAGCTCGGTGTACGCCTCGAAGGTGACGCCCTGGCCGGGGACGTGGACGGTGAAGACGAAGGAGGCGATGAGCGGGAGCAGGAAGTACGCGCCGGCGAGGGCGAGTACGGCTCCGCGCCAGACGCGCGGCCGGGGCCGCCGGCGGGCGTCCGCCCCCGGGGCCGCGTAGGTCTGCGGGGCGGTCTCGGTCATCGCAGCCATCGGGCGCTCCGTCGCTGGAGGGGCAGGTAGACCGCCATGACCAGGCCGGCGATCAGGATCATGTCGAGGCCGAGGGCGAGCGCCACGTTCTCCTGGCCGGTGAGCACGTTGCCGGAGAGGGCGTCGGCGATCTTCAGCGTCACCAGGGGCACGGAGCCGCCGACGAGGGCGGCCGCGGTGGCGTGGGCGGCGAAGGCGGTGCCGAAGAGCAGGACGAACCCGCCGAGCAGGGAGGGCGCGAGGACGGGCAGGCCGACGTGGCGCCAGAACTGCCAGGTGCTCGCCCCGTTGTTCCGGGCGGCCTCGCGCCACTGGGGGCGCAGTCCGTCCAGTGCGGGGACGGTCACGATCACCATCAGGGGGATGAGGAAGTACAGGTAGACCACGGTGAGGCCGGTGAAGGAGTACAGGTTCCAGCCGAGGCCGGTGAGGTCGGCGAGCTGGGTGACGACCCCGGAGATCCCGGCGGTGGCGATGAAGGCGAAGGCGAGCGGCACTCCGCCGAAGTTGGCGAGGACGCCGGAGGCGGTCAGTGCCGCGGAGCGCAGGGCGGTGGAGCGGGAGGTGGCCACCGCGTGCGCGACCAGGACGCCGAGGACCGCGCCGAGGAGGGCGGTGAGGGCGGAGAGCTGGACGCTGCCGGTGAGGGACCCGAGGTAGGGGCCCTGGAGGGAGCGTGCGAGGTGCTCGCCGGTGACCTGGGTGGCGCCGGTGGCCGGGTCGGTGCGGGTGACCGCGCCGAAGGCGATGGCGCCGAGGGGGATGCCGAAGCAGAGGCCGGTGAAGGCGAGGAGGGGGAGGGCGGCGAGCCAGGTGCGCGGGCCGCGCCGCCGGCGGCGGGGGGTGGTGCCGCCGGCGGTCCCCGTCGTGAGGGGGGTGGTGGGGGCGGACATCAGCTGAGGGCCTTGTCCCACTTCTCGGCGAGGGTGGCCTTGGCCTTGTCGAGCTCGGCGGAGGCCGGGAAGGAGGGGGTGCCCTGGACCTGCGGGAGCTTGGTCACGGCGTCCTTGTCGGCGGTGCCGTCCTGGGTCATGCCGGGGAGCAGGACCGGGCGGGCGTGGCCCTTCAGCCAGATGTTCTGGCCCTCGGCGCTGTACAGGAACTCCATCCACAGGCGGGCGGCCGCCGGGTGGGGGGCGTCCTTGTTGATCGCCTGCGAGTAGTACTGGGCGTAGACGCCGTCGGTGGGGACGACGGTCTTCCAGTCGACGCCCTTGCCCTTGAACTGCTCGGCGTAGCCGGCGTTGAGGTAGTCCCAGTCGATGGAGATGGGCGTCTCGCCCTTCTCGACGGTGGCGGGGGTGGACTCGACGGGGATGAAGTTCCCGCTCTTGCGGAGCTGTCCGAAGAAGTCGATGCCGGGCTGGATGTCGGCGAAGGAGCCCTTGTTGGCGAGGGCGGCCGCGTAGACGCCGCCGAAGGCGGAGCCGGACTTGGTGGGGTTGCCGTTGAGGGCGACCTTGCCCTTGTACTCGGGCTTGAGGAGGTCGGCGAAGGTCTGCGGGCAGTTGGTGATCTTCGCGGCGTCGCAGCCGATGGAGACGTAGCCGCCGTAGTCGTTGTACCAGCGGCCGTCGGCGTCCTTCTGGGAGGCGGGGATCTTGTCCCAGGCGGTGACCTTGTAGGGGGCGAAGAGGTTCTCGGCGGCTCCGCTGCGGGCGAAGGCGATGCCGAGGTCGAGGACGTCGGGGGCGCGGTCCTGGCCCTTGCGGGTCTTGACGGCGGCGATCTCGTCGGAGCTGGAGGCGTCCGGGTTCTCGCTGGAGATCTTGACCTTCGGGTACTTGGCCTGGAAGGCCTTGACCATCTCGCCGTAGTTGGCCCAGTCCGGGGGCAGGGCGATGACGTTGAGCTTGCCCTCCTTCTCGGCGGCGGCGACGAGGGCCTCCATGCCGCCGAGGTCGGCGACCGAGGCGGCGGTGGCCGGCTGGGCCTTGGCCTTGCCGTCGGCCGCGGTGCCCGCGGCGGGCTGGTCAGGAGCGGCGCCGCACGCGCTGAGCGTGGTGAGGATCGCGGCGCCGAGCAGAACGGCCGCACCGCGACGGGCGGAGGAACTGAACACGGTCTCTCCCGGAGACGAAGGGGGTTTCACTTGCCAGGCATCACTTGTCTGAACAAGTTGGCTCCAGTTCGCCCGGGCCGCCTGTACGGCCGGTGAACGGGGGCTGGACCGCGGAGCACGGCTCGACGAAGACCCGAGAATGGCCGGAAGAAGTCGTGACAGAACCTGTTGGGATGATCATGAGTCGATCAGGAGCACACGGCGATCAGGGGGCGAACGGCATGGGGACGGTCCGGTATCTGGAGATCGCGGAGGCCCTGCGGGCGGCGATCCTGTCCGGCGAGTACCCGGTGGGCGCCCGGCTGCCCTCGGAGAGCGACCTCGCGGCCCGCTGGTCGGCCTCGCGCGGCACGGTCCGCCAGGCCGTCGCGACCCTCGCCGCCGAGGGGCTGATCGGCTCCAGCCAGGGCGCCCGCAGGATCGTCCTGCGCCACGAGCGCCGGCACAGCTTCGGGGAGCTGAACAGCTTCGCGCAGTGGGCCGAGGGGGTCGGGCACGAGGCCCGCAGCCGGTTCCTGTCCCGGACCCGGCGGCCGGCGACGGCGGAGGAGGCGGAGCGGCTCGCCCTGGCACCGGGCACGGAGGTGCTGGCCGTACTGCGGCTGCGGCTGCTCGACGGGGAGCCCACGATGGTGGAGCGGACGGCGTACGCCGACTGGGTCGCGGCGGCCGTCGAGGCCCTTCCGGAGGACTGCCGCTCGGTGATGGACAGCCTGGCGGCGGACGCCGGGATCACCGCCCACTACGGCGAGCACCTCATCGACGCCCTCCCGGCCGGCAGCGAGGACGCCCGCCTGCTGGAGATCCGGCGCGGCAGCCCGCTGCTGCGCCAACGCCACGTCTCGGCCACCCGATCGGGGCGCCCGATCGAGTGGTCCGACGACCGCTACCGAGCGGGCAGCGTCACCTTCAGTGTGAGCAACTCGGCGGTAGCAACCCCCTTGGAGCGGCACCCGGGCACCGACCGCTGATCCGAACCTCTGACAGGACCCCGCCGCGCGTAGCAGGATGGCCCCGGGCCGGTGGCCACCGGGCAACGGCCCGGCGGCGGAGGGGAGTCGGCATGGCGGAGTACCTCGTCCGGGAGGGGCGCTGGGCGCTGTGGCTGGTCTGCGGCTGCTATCTGGTGGTGGTGTACATCACCAGCCGGGGTCTGATCGCCGCTCCCCGCTACCGCATGCTCCAGGCCCGCATCCACGACTGCCGCGCCCGGATCGCGGTGTGCGCGGCCGGGCCGGCGGGTGAGTCCGCCGCGCTCGGGGCGGTCGCCGAACGGCTGGACCGGCTCGAACGGAACGGGCAGGTCGCCTGGCGGCTGCTCCCCCGGCGCTGGGTGGTCGCCATCCCGCTCTCCAAACTCGCCTCCGCCTGGCGGGTGCTGCACGAGGCCGAGAGCCAGCTGCTGCGGCTGGAGGCGCCCGAGGAGATCGCCCTGCGCGTGCACGCCCTGCGGCTGCGGCTCGCCTCGGACCACGACCCGGCGCTCGGCCGGCTCGCGGCGGAGCTGACTCCGCGCCCCGGCGACCCCGCCGCCGAGCGGGCCCTGCTGATCGCCGTCACCGAGCAGCTGTCCCGGCAGGAGGACGAGGCCTTCGAGCGGGAGTACGAGCTCCAGCGGATCGCCCTGTGGCTGGCGCTCATCGGCCTCGGCGCGGTCCTGCTGATCGGCCTGGTGCTCGACCACCGCCTGTCGCTGCTCCTCGGCGGGCTGGGCGGGTTCCTGTCACCGCTGGTCGGCGTGATGCGGGCGCAGCGGCCCGCGTCCTGGGGCGTGCTCGTACTGGCGCCGGTCGGCGGTGCGCTGGCCGCGCCGGGCGGGCTGCTGCTGGTGCGGATGCTCGCCGACCCCGAGCTGAACCTGCTGGGCCAGGTGTTCCTGGACAACTCCTGGGGGGCGCCCGCCCGGCCGATCGCCCTGGCCATCGCCCTCCTCTTCGGCTTCTCGGGCACCCTGTTCTCCCGCCTCGCCCTCGCGGCGACCGGCCAGCTGATGCCGGTGGCCGGCCGCGCGGCCCCCCGCGCCGGCATCCCGGCCCAGCCACCGGCCCCGCCGGCGGGTCAGCGGATGCGGTAGCGCCGCCCGCCGGGAACCGCCCGCTCAGGGTCTTGGCATGATCGGCACATGATCAGTGAACCCCGCCCGTCCGGTGCGGCGAAGTACGTCCTGTTCGATGTCGACGGCACCTTGATCGACGCCCTGGACAACCAGCGCCTGGTCTGGCGGACGTGGGCGCGGCGCCACGGCCTGGACCCCGACGAGGTCCACCGGGTGGCGCTGCGCACCCGGCCGGTGGAGACCTTCGCGCAGGTGGCTCCGGACCGGGACCCTCAGGAGTGCCTCGCCGCACTGCACGCGCTGGAGGACGAGGACGTCCGCAGCGGCGTCTACGGGGCCTTCGACGGCGGCTCGGAACTGCTCGCGGCCCTGCGGCCCGGGAGCTGGGCGCTGGTGACGTCGAACTACGAGCACCGGGTGCGCGGCCGCTTCGCGCGGACGGGCCTGCCGGTACCGGAGGTCGTGGTGGACGCGGCCGCCGTCGAGGAGGGCAAGCCGTCGCCGGTGCCGTACCTGCTGGCGGCCGCGCGGCTCGGGGCCCGGCCCGAGGACTGCCTGGTCATCGAGGACGCCCCGTCCGGCGTGCAGGCCGGACTGCGGGCCGGGATGACGGTGTGGGGCGTCAACACGGCCGCGGCGGTGGACGGAGTGCACCGCCACTTCGCCACCTTGCGCGAAGCGGTCGGCGACATCCTCGCCTTCGCTTCGGACCCCCTCACCGACCGCCCGGCGTGACCTGACCCGTCCCGTGGGCGCCGTGCGGGACTTTCGCAACACCCCCTAGAGCCGGCGCAGGCGGCGCTGGGCGGCGGCCGCCGCGAGGCGGGCCGCGCGGGCCGCCCGGTCGGCCTCGCGGTGGCGGGCCTCCGCCTCGGAGACCGCCGCGTACGCCGTGTCCCGCGCGGCCCGTGCCCGTTCGGCCTCCCCCAGCAGGCGCTCCACGGCGGCGTCGGCGTCCGCCGCGCGGGCCACGGCGTGCTGCCGGGCCTCCTCCGCCAGGCGCAGCTCCTCCTCGCGGGCGGAGACGGCCCACGCCGCGTCCTCGGCGGCGGCCCGGGCAGTGGCGAGCCGGGCCGCGCGGGCGGGGTCGTCGGCGGGCCCGGGCGGGGCGGCGGGCTCCGGCGCGACGGGTTCCGGTTCCGATTCCGGTTCCGGGCCGGGGGGCGCGGGCGGCAGGGCCGCGTCCGGGTCGACCGCCGGGAACTCCGACACCGGCGCGGGGGCCCGTACCAGTCGGCCCGAGGCCCACTCCCCGGCCGCGTCCGGGTCGGCGAGGACCGCGTGCAGGATCTGCTCCAGCTCCCTCACCACCGGCTCGGAGACCGGGTTTCCCGCCTCCTCGGCCAGCCGCGCGGCCTCCCGCGCGAGGGCCCCGATCACCACGTGCTGCTGGTGCGAGAGGTCCCGCAGCCGTTCCCCGTCCAGGGAGCGGTGCGCCGCCCGCAGGGTCTGCCCGAGCTGGAGGAACTGCTCGGTCTCGTCGGGTTTGGCCCGCACCAGCGTGTTGGACGCCCAGGCCGCGAGCGTCGGCCGCCGCAGGGCTGCGATCCGCTTGGCCGCCGCCGGGTCCCCGGCCTCCTTCACCCGGGCCGCGGCCTCGTCCCGCGCCGCCGTGAACCCGGCCGGGTGGGGCAGGTACAGCGCGTCCACGATCTCGTCCAGATCCAGTTCCGCATCGGCATCCACGCGCCCCACTGTCCGCCATGGCCGGCCGCCCGGGGCACCCGCGCCCCGCGGCCACGCGGGTGAATGGCGCCGGGCCGCCGGTTCCCGTCCCGGGCGCGGCCCGTTGGAGGGGCGTGAACGGCCCGCCGCTCCCCCGCATCCGCTCCACGGTCCGCGACGGGGTCCTCTCCGTCAGCCTGGCCGGGGAGTTCGACCACTACAGCTGCGCCCCGCTGCACGTCCTCCTCGACGGGGCCGCCGCCCTCGGCGCCCGGCTCCTCGTCCTCGACGCGGCGGAGGTCGAGTTCTGCGACTCGGCCCTGCTGGACGTCCTGGAGCGGTGGTCCCGCGGCGGCCGCCGCTGGGAGCTGGCCGCCGCCTCGCGGTCGGTGCGCCTGCTGCTGGAGATCTGGGACCGGGTGCGGGCCCCGCTGCCGCCGGTCAGCGGTCCGCCCCGGCCGGCTCGACGATCCGGCCGTCGCGCAACTCGACCACCCGGTCGGCGAGTTCCATCAGCTGCGGATCGTGGGTGGCGACCAGGGCCGTGACGCCCTCGCTGCGGACGACCGCCCGCAGCAGCCGCATGACGGAGCGGCCCGTCTCCGAGTCCAGCTGGCCGGTGGGCTCGTCGGCGATGATCAGGGCGGGTTCGTTGGCGAGCGCCCGGGCCAGGGCGACGCGCTGCTGCTGACCGCCGGAGAGCTCCCCGGGGCGCTGTTCGGCGTGTTCGGCGAGGCCGACCAGGGCCAGCAGGGTGCGGACGCGTTCCTCGCGCTGCTGTGCCGGGACCTTGCGCATGCGCAGGGGGACGCCGACGTTCTCGGCGGCGGTGAGGACCGGGATCAGTCCGAACGACTGGAACACGAAGCCGATCCGGTCGCGGCGCAGTGCGAGCAGGCCGTTCTCGTCGAGGGTGGAGAGGTCGGTGCCGTCGAGTTCGACGGTGCCGCCGCTGGGGGTGTCGAGGCCGCCGACCAGGTTGAGCAGGGTGGTCTTGCCGGAGCCCGACCGGCCCTTGAGCGCGGTGAGTTCGCCGCGCCGCGCCTCGAACGAGACCCCGCGCAGGGCGTGTACGGCGTTCGCGCCGCTGCCGAAGCTCCGGCGCAGGTCGCGCACGGCCATCATGGGCGGTGCGGCGTCCCCGGGGCCGGCCCCCTCGGCCGCGGGCTGTCGGTCCGGTTGCTGCGTCATGGTGGGATCCCCCTCGGCCGGCGCGCTGTTCGCTACCTTCGCGACCGAATTTGCTCATCTGTCACATCAATCACGCAAGTACCTTCCTCTCTCGGACCGAATCTGACAGCATCGTCCGCTATCCGGTGCCTTGGGTCCGGTTCGGGGGAAGGAACAGGCACATGATCGGCTTCGTCGTGCGCCGGCTGCGCGGGCGACTGCCGCTCGCCGCCGCCGTGTTGCTCACCGCGCTCATCACCACGACCACGCTGACCGCGCTGCTGGCGTTCACCCGGGGCGTCGGGGACGCCGGCCTGCGACAGGCGCTGACCGGACCCGCCGGACGGTCCAGCACCGCCGTGGTCCTCACCGGCGAGCACGCGCTGACCGCCCGGGCCGGCGACGACGCGGCCGTACGGGGCTTCGCCGAGGGCCTGTTCGGGACCGTGCCCGTCGGCGTCGAGAACGTGGCCCGCAGCCGCTCGTACGGGCTGCCGGGCCCCCGCACCCCCGGCCGGGAGCCGGACCTCACCCTGCTCGCCGCCCTCGACCCCGGCCGCGCACGGCTCCTCGCGGGCCGCTGGCCCGAGGCCGTCGGGGACCGCCCCGGGCGCATACCGGTGGCCGCGCCCGAGGCCGCGCTGAACCGGCTCGGCCTGAACCCGCAGGCCCTGCCCGCCGAGGTACGGCTGGAGGACCGCTACGGCGGGGCGCCGCTGGACGTGCTCGTCACCGGCGTCTACCGGGCGGCCGAACCGGACTCGCCGTACTGGCGGCTCGATCCGCTCGGCGGCCGCGAGGTACAGGTCGGCTCCTTCACCAGCTACGGGCCGCTGCTCGTGCACGACGCCGCCTTCACCGGCGGCGCCCTGGTCCAGAACAGCCGCGCCACGCTGCTGAGCCCCGACTTCCGCGCCGCCCGCGCCGCCGACCTCCGCCGGCTGCGCCCCCTGGCACCGGAGACCGACACCAAGGGCCCCGCCGGCCTCACGGTCACCACCGGACTCAGGGACTACACCGCCGCGCTGGAGACGGGACAGCGGGTGGCCCGCTCCACCCTGCTGGTCGGCGCGCTCCAGCTGGCCGTCCTCGCCGGGGCCGCCCTGCTGCTGGTCGCCCACCTGCTGACGGAACTCCAGGAGCCCGAGCGGGTCCTGCTCACCTCGCGCGGCGCCTCCCGCCGCCGGCTCGGGATGCTGTCGGCGGCCGAGGCGCTGCTGCTCGCCCTGCCCTCGGCGGTCCTGGCCCCGCTGCTCACCCCGCCGCTGCTGCGCCTCGCCGGCCACTACGGGCCGCTGTCCAAAGCCCCCGTCGAGACCGGCGGGGCGTGGCTGCTGTGGCCGGCCGCGGCGGCCTGCGCGCTCGCGTGCGTCCTGCTGACCTCCCTGCCCGCCGTGCTCCGCGGGGCCGCGGCGTCCGTGCTGCGGCGGGCCGGGCGCCGCGCGGCCGTGGTCTCGGGGGCGGCCCGCTCCGGACTGGACCTCGCGGTGGTGGCGCTGGCGGTCCTGGCCTACCGCCAGCTCGACCGCTACAGCGGCGCCCCGGCCGGCCCGGGCGACGGACTCGGCGTGGACCCGGTGCTGGTGGCCGCCCCCACCCTGGCGCTGTGCGCGGGCACCCTCCTCGTGCTGCGGCTGCTGCCGTTCGCGGCGCGGCTCGGCGGCCGGATCGCCGCCCGGGGCCGCGGGCTCGGCCCGGCGCTCGTGGGCTGGCAGCTCGCCCGGCGCCCGGGGCGGGCCACCGGGCCGGTCCTGCTGCTGGTGCTGTCGGTGGCCAGCGGAGTCCTCGCCCTCGGCCACCACACCGCCTGGTCCGCCTCGCAGCGCGACCAGGCGGAGTTCGCCACCGCCGGGGGCCTGCGGGTCACCGGCAGCGAGGTCGCCGCCGCCGGCCGGGCCGGACGGTACGCGTCCCTGCCGGGCGGCGACCGGGTGATCCCGGTGGTGCGCTCGGCCCACGGGCTGCCGGGCGGGGCGGACGGGGAACTGCTCGCGCTGGACGCCGCCGCCGTCGCCCGGCGGGTGCCGCTCCGTTCCGACCTGCGGGACGGGCGGCCCATGGACGGGCTGTTCGCCCCGCTCGCCGTCGACGCCCCCGGCAGCGCCGGCATCGTCCTGCCGGGCCGGCCCCAGCGGATCGACGTCGACGTGTCGGTACGGGCCGTCGGCGCGAGCGGCTCCCCCCGGCTGGGCCTCCTGCTGCGCGACAGGTTCGGGCTGACCTACCGGGCGCCGGGCGAGGCGCTGCCGGAGAACGGCGAGCACACCTTCTCCGTGGACGTGGCCAAGCTCGCCGGGGCACCGCTCGGAACCGCCGCCGAACCCCTGTCCGTCGCGGGGCTCGCCCTGTCGTACGGGTCCGACAGGGCCTGGTACCAGCCCGACGCGCAGGCCCCGGTCGAGGCGGAGGTGGCACTGCGCCGGGTCTCGGTCGCGCAGACCCCGGACGGGCCGGCCGTCCCCGTCCAGACTCCCGCGCCCGCCTGGAACCTGGTGTCCCCGGTGCCGAACGGGAACGCCCCCGCCGCCCGGCTGCTGCCGGCCGACGGGGCGCTGCTGCGGCTGCGGTACGCGGGCGCCCCCGTGGGGAGCTACGACCTCAGCCTCACCACCGGCCCGGCCCCCGCCGAGCTGCCGGGCGTCGCCACCCGCGCCTACCTGGCCGCCGTCGGCGCCCGGGTCGGCGACCGGATCCCGGTGCAGCTCGGCTCGGCCACCGTCCCGGTGCGGGTCACCGCCGCCGTCGCGGCGCTGCCCGCCGCCGGCGAACGCGCGGTGGCCGTCGACCTCGCCACCGCCGGACGGCTCCTCGCGGCCACGGACGGGCGGGCCCTGCCGGCCGCCGACGAGTGGTGGCTGCCCGCATCCTCCGCCGCCGACCCCGTGCCCGCGCGGGCCGCCGCCGAACTGCGCGCCGGCGCCGGCTCCCACCGGCTGCTGCTGCGCGAGGAGGTGGCCGCCGGGCTGCTGGACGACCCGCTGAGCGCCGGCCCCCGCATCGCGCTGGCCGCCCTCGCCCTGTCCTGCGCCGTGCTGGCCGCCATCGGCTTCGCCGCCTCCTCGGCGGCGGCCGCGCGCGGGCGGGCCCGGGAGTCCGCGATCCTGCTGGCCCTCGGAGCGCCCCGGCGGGGCCTGGCCCGGGCCGCCGCCGCCGAGGGCCTGGTCCTCGTCCTGCTCGGGACCGCGGTCGGCCTGGCGGTGGGCGCGGCCATCGTGCACCTGACGGTGCCTCTGACGGTGCTCACCCCGGCCGCGCGGCGCCCGGTCCCGGAGGTCCTCGTGGACCTGCCGGGCCTGCGGACCCTGCTCCTGGCCGCCGCCATCGCCGCCGTCCCGCTGCTGTCCGCGGTGGTGGGCGGGCGCGGCGACCGCACGTCCCGGGGCGCCGCCGCCCGCCTGCGCCACGTGGAGGAGATATGACCGGCCCGACCACCGACCCCCGTACCACCGCGCCCAGGGGCCGCGGCGGGGCCGGCTGGGTGCGGACGCGGCTGCGCGCCGCTCCCCTGGCCACGCTCCTGTCGGCCGTACTGGTCTTCGTCTCCGTCCTGCTGGCCACCGCGCTGCCGCGCGCCCTCGACCGGGGCGCCGACCGGGCCCTGCGCGCCTACCTGGTCGAGCAGGGCCCGGCCGCGACCAGCCTCGTCGCCACCGCCCAGACCTCGCGGCGCGAGGACCCCGCGGGTGACCTGGAACACACGCTGGACGCCCTGCGCGCCGCCATCGGGCCGGGATACGGGCTGGCCGACTCCGGCCCCGTGTACGGGGTGCGCGCGAAGGACTCGCGCTCCCTGACGGGCCCCGGGCTCGTCCGCCCTTCGGACATCGCGCCCAACCTGGACCTGCTGCACCTGCCCCAGCTCGCCGCCCACAGCCGGCTGGTCGAGGGGCGCTGGCCGTCCGGCGGCGGCGAGGGGACCGTCCCGGTCGTCCTGTCCAAGCGCGCCGCCGACACGATCGGTGCCAAGGTCGGCTCGGTCCTGGAGGGCTCCTCGGGCATCGCCCTGCCGATGGGCATCGAGGTCGTCGGCCTGTTCACCCCGGCCGACCCCGCCGACGTCTACTGGACCGACACCGGCGACACCTGCCTCCTGCAAGCCTGTCTCAGGTGGGACGAGATGGAGGAGAAGTCCTGGTGGGACACGTCCGCCCTGGTCGGCCCCGAGGGGATCGGCCGGCTGGCGGGCTGGGGCACCCGCTCCACGGACTTCTGGCGGCTGCCGGTGGACACCGGCGCCCTGCGCACCGACCGGCTGTCCGAGGTCGCCGAGCAGATCGCCTCGTACGTGTCCGGCCCCACCGCCAACCGGCTGCTCACCGACACCGGCCGCGGCGACATCCGGATCACCTCCGAGCTGCCGAAGCTGTTCGCGGCCGCCGAGGCCCGTCGGCAGGCCGCCGCGCCACTGGCCGCGATCGGACCGGCCGGTGTGGCGGGTGTCGCCCTGGTGGTGTTCTGCCTGGCCGCCGGGCTGACCGGGGACCGGCGGGCGACCGAACTGGCCCTGCTGCTCGCCCGGGGCGGCTCCCGCGCGGGCGTCCTGCGCCGGCTGCTGGGCGAGAGTGCCGTCACCGTGCTGCCCGCCGCCGCGCTCGCCGCGGCGCTCGGGGTACTGCTGCTGCCGGCCCCCCGGTCGGCGCCCTCCCTGATCGCGGCCGGGGCCGTCACGCTCGCGGCCCTGCTGGCCTTCCCGGTACGGGCCTTCGTGCTGCTGTCGGCCCGGCGCGCGGCCGCGCCCCGGCGCAGGCTGGTGGCGGAGCTGCTGGTCCTCGCCGCCACCGCGGCCGCCGTCGCCGAGGTCCGCCGGCGCGGGGTCGCCCCGGCGGGGGCCGGGCTGGACCCGCTGCTCGTCGCCGCCCCGCTGCTGATCGCACTGTCCGGGGGGCTGCTGCTGGCCCGGCTGCTGCCCCCGCTGGCGCGGCTGGCGGCCCGGGCCGCGGGGCGCGGGCGCGGGCTGACCGGCTTCCTCGGGCTCGCGCGCGCCGCGCGGGGCAGCGCGGGGGGCGCGCGGCCGTCCGTACTGCCGCTGGTCGCGCTGCTGCTGGCGGTGACCACGGGCGGGTTCGGGTCGGCCGTACTGGCCGCGGTGGACGGGTCCCGCCTGCAGGCGGCGCGCGGCGACGTGGGGGGCGACGCCCACGTGTCGGCCCCGCCCAGGGAGGTCCTGACGCCGGAGTTCCTGCGGGCGGCGGGCGCACTGCCCGGGGTGCGGAGCTCCCTGGGGGTGTGGACCGACCGGGACGCCTTCCTGATGTCGGACGACCTGGTCGGCACCCGGGTCAGGGCCGTGGTCGCCGATCCGGCGGCCTACGCGGCGCTGTCCGACGCCGCCGGCCGGGGCCGGTTCGACCCCTCCCGGCTGGCCGCGGGCGGCGGTGCGGACGCTCCCGTCCCGGTCCTGATCAGCAAGAACCTCGTCGGGAAGGGCTCCGGGGGCGAGCTCCGGATCCGTGTCGCGGGCGGTGTGGAGCTGCGGACCCGGCCCGTCGGCCTGGTCGAGGGGACCCCGGCGGAGCCGTCCGCGGAGGCGGCGGTCGTCGTGATCCCGGCCCAGCCGGTCACCGCGCGGGTGCCCGAGGCCACGCGGCCGAACCACTGGTTCGCCCTGGGCCCGGTCGACGAGGAGCGGCTGCGCACACTCGTCCGCGCCCACGCACCGGCCCCCGTCGCCGAGCGGACCTTCGTGCACACCAGCGCCGCGGTCGCCGCGAAGCTGGCCGGCGACCCCCTCCAGCACGCGGCCGCGCAGCTGTTCTGGGGCTCCCTGGCCGCAGCGGCCGGCTTCGCGCTGCTGGCCGTTCTGCTGACCCTAGTACGGGCCGCCCCGGAGCGGGGCGCGCTGCTGGCCAGGCTGCGGACCATGGGCCTGCGGCCCCGGCAGGGGGTGGTGCTCGTACTGACTGAGTCGCTGCCGCAGGTGCTGGCGGCTCCGCTGGGCGGCGCCCTGACGGCGGTCGCCGCGATCGCCCTGCTGGGCCCGTCGGTCGACCTGTCGACGCTGGTCGGCGCCACGGTGCCGGCCGGGCTGGGGCCGGGTCTGCGGCCGGTGCTCGTACAGGCGCTGGGCCTGGCGGGGCTGGTGGCCGCGGCCGTGCTCGCGGAGGCGGCGGTGAACGGCCGGCGTCAGATCACCACCGAGTTGAGAGCGGGAGACCGACGTTGAACACCGAAGCGCCCACGTACGAGGAACTCCGGCGCCAGGCCCTGGCGGCCGCCGCACCGCGCCGGCACGCCGCCGGCACGGCCATCGCCTGCGACCGCCTGGTACGCATCTTCACCAGCGACGGCGTCGAGGTGCAGGCGCTGCAGGGGCTGGAGCTGACGGTGGCCCAGGGGGACCTGGTGGCGCTGGTCGGGGCCTCCGGCAGCGGCAAGTCCACCCTGCTGAACATCCTCGCGGGGCTGGACGTGCCCACGGCCGGCACCGCGACCGTCGGCGGCTACGACCTGCTGGAGATGTCCGCGCGGGACCGGCTGCGCTACCGGCGCGAGACGGTGGGGTTCGTCTGGCAGCAGACCGCGCGCAACCTGCTGCCGTTCCTGACGGCAGCTCAGAACATCGCCCTGCCCATGCAGTTGAAGGGCGGCGGGCGCGGCGCCCGGGCCCGGCAGTCGGCGCGGGCCGCGGAACTGCTGGAGGCACTGGAGATCGGCGACCTCGGCGGCCGCCGCCCCGCCGAGCTGTCCGGCGGGCAGCAGCAGCGGGTGGCCATCGCCGTGGCCATGGCCAACGACCCGGCGGTGCTGCTGGCCGACGAGCCGACCGGCGAGCTGGACTCCGAGACCGGTGCGGCCGTCTTCGAGGCCTTCCGCACCGTGAACCGGGAGCTGGGCGCCACCGTCGTCATCGTGACCCACGACCCGATGGTGGCGGGCGAGGTGCGCCGTACGGTGGCCATCCGCGACGGCCGCACCAGCAGCGAGGTGCTGCGCCGCACGGTGACCGACGAGCACGGCACGGAGTCGGTCAGCGAGCGGGAGTACGTGATGCTGGACCGCACCGGCCGGGTGCAGCTGCCGCACAAGTTCCTGGAGGCGCTGGGCATGGAGCACCGCGTCGCCGTCGACCTGGCCGCCGACCGCATCGAGGTCCGGCGCGACGACGCCGACGGGCCGGCCGGCGAGGGGCCGGACGACGCCTCCTAGGAGCCGCCGCGTTCACCGTGGCGACCGGCGCCGGGGGTTCGGGCGTCACTTCCGCGGCCCGGGTGTCGTTAGGGGCTCGGGGCTGAACCGGGGGGCGAAGGGATGACGTAATGCGGCAGTTTCCTCTGCAGATGCACCACATGGAGCCGGGGCGCCTGGTCGAGTGGCGGTTGCGGGCCGCCACCGGAGGGCAGGGACCGGACCGGGGTGACGAGGAGGGCAAGAAGGCGTCCTTCAACCAGGACAAGCACTTCACCGTCGCCGAGGAGAGCCGCGCGGACGACGACCCCATGGCGTCCTACGTGGCCGTCACCTTCGAGATCGACGGAGCCCTGGACGAGCCGGCCCTGGCCGGAGCCCTGCTGCGCTTCGTCCGCCGGCACGAGGTGCTGCGCTGCGAGTTCCGGCGGCTGGCCGGGGAGCTGTCCTGCGAGCCCCTCGCGCCCGAGGCCCTCTCCCTGGAGGCCCGCCACGTCGCCGAGTTCGACGACGTGGAGCGCCAGCGCGAGTTCCTCGCCGAGCGGTTCACCCGCAGCATCGACACCCTGGCGTGGCCGCTGTTCACGATGGGCGCGGTGCTGCGCCCGGACTCCGCGACGGTGTACCTCGCCTTCGACCACATCGTCTGCGACGGCATGTCGATGCCGGTCGTCGTCCACGACGTGCTGACCTGCTACGAGGCGCTGCGGCGCGGGGAGGAGCCGGTGCTGCCGCCCGCGCCCAGCTACCTGGACTTCGCCGACGCGCAGCGCCGCCGCTACCTGTCGATCGGGGCGGAGGACGAGCGCCTCGGCTACTGGAAGTCGTTCGCGGAGCGCGGCGGGGAGTTCTTCCCCCGCTTCCCGCTGGAGCTGGGCGTGGAGCCGGACCGGATGTACCCGATCGTGAACGAGGCGTCCACGCTGCTGGACGCGGCGGAGACCGAGGTCTTCGAGAAGGTGTGCGGGCAGGCGGGCGGCAAGCCGTTCATGGGGGTGCTCGGCTCGGTGGGCGTGTGTCTGCGCGAGGCGGGCGGGCCCGGGGTGTACCGGGGGTTCATGCCGGTCAGCGAGCGCGGTCGGGAGGACTGGAACAACTCGGTGGGCTGGTTCGTCAACACGCTGCCGATCGAGTTCGACGCCTCGCCGGGCAAGGACTTCGCCCAGGTCATGGGCGAAGTCCGGGCGGGGTTCAGCGAGATGATGCGCCACCTGGACGTGCCGTTCGTACGGGCCTGGCAGCTGCTGGCGCCCGAGGAGTTCGCCGGCCGTTCCTGGCCGTACCCGGTGAACTTCTTCTCGTACATCGACATGCGCCGCTGCCGGGGCGCCGACCGGCACGACGAGTGGCGGCCCGCGACGCACGTGTGGTCGGCGCGGGCGAACGGGACCTGCTCGTGGTTCCAGCGGGACTCGGACGGGCTGCACATGAACTCGCTGTACGTGGACACCCCGGCCGCGCGGCGCACGATGGGCGACTTCCAGGAGGCGCTGCGGCTCACCGTGCAGAGCGTCACGCGCACCGGCGGCTTCCGCAGGCCCGTGGCGCTGACGGCTCCCCGGCGGCCCGAGCGGCAGCCGTCACCGGTCAGGGGAGCCCGGTGACGGCCGGTCCCGTCATCCGATCTTCCAGAGGGTCAGTGTGGTGACGTAGTCGGGCATGTCCCGGGAGAGGCCGGTTCCCGAGTGGGGCTGGACGTCGGTGATCCGCAGCATGGCCAGGTTGCGTTCGCTGGTGACGGTGCACAGGACCGTGCCCTTGGTGAGCATCCCGTCCTGCTTCAGCTCCTTCTCGGGGAGCCGGGTCGGCAGGGTGTCGGTGTCGGCCCCGGCCCTGCACGCCTCGGGGGTGGTGCCGCTGCTCCTGCCCATGGGGGTGAGGAAGCGCAGGTCCGAGTCTCCCCAGTCCTGGTAGGTGAGTTCCATGCCGGCGGTCTGGCCGATCTTCCCGCCGGGGATCAGCTTCGGTGCGTCCAGGTCGACGTGCGTGCCCGTGTTGGCGGCGGGCGCGCGCAGGGTGAAGGGCTTGTCCTCGAAGAGGAGCGTGTACGCGGGCGGCTTGGGCGCGGTGGTGCCGGTGGCCTTGGCGGTGGACTGCGGGGAGGCCGGGGCGGCGCCGCCGGTCCGGGCACCGCCCGCCGGGGGGCCGTCGGCGGTGGGCGTACCGCCGTCGGGGCTGACGAGGGCCCAGGTCACGAGTGCGGTGAGGGCGACGGCGAGGACTCCCCCGCCGGCCAGGACCGCGGGACGCGCGGACCGTGCGGGCGGCGCCAGGGGCGGTGCGGCGGGCCGCGGCGGGTGGCCGGGGCCGGGGGGCGTGGAGGGCCTCGGCGGGGCCGTCACCGTGGGCTGCCCGGACCGGTACGCGCCGGCGTCGGGTTCCGTGGGGGTGGCGCCCTGGGCCCGAGCGGGCTGCGGGGGGTGTGCGGCGGCCGCTTCCCGGCGGGCGATCCGGTCCATGAGCGGTGCCGGCAGCCAGCCGTCGAACGCGCGCAGCGGCCGGCCCGCCGCCCGTTCGCACAGCTCCGCCACTTCCTCGGTGGTGATGCGCTGGGCCGGATCGGCGGTCAGGGTGTGTTCCAGCAGGCTCCGCAGCGGCTCCGGGTAGCCGCTCAGATCGGGCGCCGACCGCTCGGTGTTGGCGATCCGTACGGCGAGGGTGGTGGCGCCGCCCTCGCCGTAGGGGTGCCGTCCGGTCGCCGCGACGGCCGCGATCAGGCCGAGGGAGAACACGTCGGCGGCTGCGGTGACGGGCTCGCCCAGGGCCTGTTCGGGCGACATGTACTGCGGGGTGCCGACCACTCCGCCGCTGCGCGTCAGCTGGGTGGTGTCGGCAGCCCGCGCGATGCCGAAGTCGATGACGTACGGGCCGGTCGAGCCGAGGAGGATGTTGGCGGGCTTGAGGTCGCGGTGGACGACGTCCGCCGCGTGGATGGCGCCCAGGGCCCGGGCGGTGCAGCCGACCAGCTGGAAGACCGCGGGCAGGGGCAGCGGCCCGTGCCCGGTGAGCGCGTCGGCGAGCGAGAGCCCGGGCACGAACTCCGAGGCGATCCAGGGGAGCGGCCCGGTCGTGTCGTGGTCGACGACGGGCACCAGGTGGTAGCCCTGCACCCGGCGGGCCGCGCGGACCTCCTGTTCGAAGCGGCGCCGGAAGTCCGGGTCCTCGCCGTACTCGCGGCGGATCACCTTGAACGCCACGGGCTGCCCGCCGCGCGTGCGGGAGAGGTACACGGTGCCCATACCGCCCTCGCCGATCCGGGCCAGCAGCCGGTAGCCGGCCGTCTGGTGCGGGTCGAGGGGGCCGAGCGGGGTGAGTATGTCGTCGTCGCCGTTGATCACCGGGTCAGCCTAAGCGGCATGACGGGCCGTCAATCACCCTGGGCTGGGCTTTTCTTGCCGAGGGCGGCGGCGCGGGCCAGCAGCAGGTCCCGTTCGCGGGCGTTGCGGGTGAGGGCGGCCGCCCTCTCGAACTCGGCGCGGGCCTCGGGGCCGCGCCCGAGCCGCTCCAGCAGGTCCCCGCGTACGCTCGGCAGCAGGTGGTAGGAGCGCAGGGCGTCCTCGCGGGCGAGGGCGTCGACGAGCGGCAGGGCCGCGGCGGGGCCTTCGGCCATGGAGACGGCGACCGCCCGGTTCAGCTCGACCACCGGGGAGGGCAGCTGCCGGGCGAGCCCGTCGTAGAGGGCGGCGATGGTCCGCCAGTCGGTGTCCTCGTAGCGCACGGCGGCCGCGTGGCAGCCGGCGATGGCGGCCTGGAGGGCGTAGGGGCCGCTGCCGGCCCGGTGCAGGGCGGCCACCCCGCGCCGGATGAGCAGCCGGTTCCACCGGGCCCGGTTCTGGTCGGCGAGCAGGACGGGCTCGCCGTCGGGGCCGGTACGGGTGGCGGTGCGGGAGGCCTGGAACTCCAGCAGCGCGGCGAGTCCGTGGACCTCGGGCTCATCGGGCATCAGGGCGGCCAGTACGCGGGCCAGGCGCAGGCCGTCCTCGCAGAGGGCGGGGCGCAGCAGGTCGTCGCCGGCGGTGGCCGAGTAGCCCTCGTTGAAGACGAGGTAGATGACTTCCAGCACGGAGGCGAGGCGCTGTTCGCGGTCGGCTCCGCGGGGGACCTCGAAGGGCACCCCGGCCTTGGCGAGGGTCCGCTTGGCCCGGACGACGCGCTGGGCGACGGTGGGCTCGGAGGTGAGGAAGGCGCGGGCGATCTCCTGGGTGGTGAGTCCGGCCACCAGGCGCAGGGTGAGGGCGATGCGCGCGTCGGTGCCGAGCACCGGGTGGCAGGCGGTGAAGACCAGGCGCAGCAGGTCGTCGTCGATGTCGTCGGGTTCGGCGGGTTCGGGCGGGGGCGGTACGTCCTCCAGGGTGCGGCCGACCTCGGCGAGCTTGCGGGCGTAGGTCTCCTTGCGGCGGACGAGGTCGACGGCCCGGTGCCTGGCGGTGGCCATGAGCCAGGCACCGGGCCGGTCGGGGACCCCGTCCCGCGGCCACTGTTCGAGGGCGGCGACCAGGGCGTCCTGTGCGATCTCCTCGGCGATCCCGACGTCCCGCACGATGCGGGTGACGCCGGCGATGATCCGCGCGGACTCGATCCTGAACACCGTTTCGACCGCCCGGGCCGCGTTCACCGCCGTCACGGCCACCCATCAGAGCAGCCGTGGCGGGGCGTGGCAAACGCGGCGCCCGGTGCGGGCCGCGGCCGGGTCACATCTCCTGGACCTCGCGGACCTCGGCGCCGACCGTCCATTCCGCCGGGTGGGTCTCCAGGAACCGCTTGGTCCACTCCAGCGCCTCGGCCTTGTCCTTGCACTGGAGGAAGGCGTATCCGCCGACGACTTCCTTGGTCTCGGTGAAGGGGCCGTCGGTGAAGGTGGTCCTCCCGCCCGACCAGGTGACGCGGGTGCCCTCGGAGGTGGGGAGAAGCCCGGCGGTGTCGAGCATCACGCCGGCCTTGGTGATCTCCTCCATCAGGGCGCCCATGCGCTCCTCGAAGTCGGCCGGGAAGGGGGTCTCGGGGGTCAGGTTCTGCTCGTCGATGCGGATCAGCGTCAGGAAGCGCGGCATGGTGACTCCTCGGTCGTGAGGGCGGGGGCCTTTCCCCCGCCTCTCACCTGTGCGTCGAACGGGAGGCGCCCGGATCGACAGCTCTCCGGAAAATTCTTCGGAGATCGCGCGGAACCGGCCACCGGGCGCCCCGCCGCCGCATCCGGTCGGACCCCGGCGGCCGAAGGGAGGGGCAGAGCCCCCGGTCACACGTCGGCGGTCCGGGGGCTCGCCGTCCGCCGTCTCCGCGCGGAACCTCGCCGTCCGCCGTCTCCGAGCGGAACACGGAGGGCTCCCCGGCGCTAGCGGCTGTCGCCGGCCCAGTCCCAGCGGCCCGGGTCCGAGTCCCGCCGGCGGTAGTGGGCGCGGCCGCCCGTCCCGTAGCGGCCTATCTCGGTCGGCAGGCGTGCCTCTTCGGCCAGCCGGTCGGCGCCCCAGCCGGTGACGTCGAGGAGGAGCCCGTCGAGGGGGCCGCCCACGAGCTCGCCGTACGCGTGGCCGGGGCGCGGGCCCGGGTCGGGGTCTTCGTGGTCGGCGCCGTAGACGCGGCGGCGCGGCATCCTGTGGTCCATGGGCCCAGCTTCACAGCCGCCACTGACAACGGGGCACCGTGATCCGCGGGAGGGGGCCCGCGCGGCACCCCATAGGCTGGCGGGCCACGCCGTACGCGAACCGAGGAGCACCACCCATGGCCAGTCGGGTACACCGGCCCCTGGAGGACCAGGAATTCGACTTCATCACCGGGATGGCGCCGGGGCCGGTCCTGGCGTACTTCACGGGCACCTGGCCCAAGGCCGTCGAGGCCTGCCGCGAGCTGGACTCCCTCGTCGCGGAGCTGGCCCAGGGCACGGAGTACGGCGCGCGGTTCACCGCCGTGCGCGCCGACATCACCCGCTGTCCCGCGACGGTGCGGCGCCACGGGGTGACGGGCGCCCCGACGGTGGTGCTGCTGCGGTCCGGCGAGGCGGTGGCGGCGCACGCGGGACCGATGGGTCGGGCGGAGCTGCGGGCCTTCCTGGACGCGCACCTGTAGGGGTCCCAGTAGTACCCGCCGAAAGAACAACGCCAAGCCCGTGAAGATCCCCTGATCTGGGGTGATCGCAGGAGGGGCGGGGCGGTGACCCGCTGCTGGGCGCAGGGTGGCTCGTTGGGCTGAACGAGTGGCCTGACGGGAGGGCGGGCTGATGGCGACGAGGGTTTTCAGTGATGAGGAGCCGGATTCCCTGCGGTCGTTCCCGGCGATCGGCAAGGACGAGTCGGTCCGGTACTTCACGCTCACCCTGGCCGACGAGGCGTTCCCGCGGAAGTTGCGCCGGGTCCAGAACGTGCTCAGCGCCGCCGTTCAGTTGTCGACTCTGCCCTGGCTGGGCTTCGTCCCCGAGGATGTGCCCGCCGCTCCGTCCGCGGCGGTCGGGCGCCTGGCTCGCCGGCTCGGGCTCGCCGTCGCCCATATGGCGGGCGACGGGGAACGCGGGCAGACCCGCACGGATCACCTGCGGGAGATTGCCGAGCATGCGACCGACACCCACGGCGTCAGCCTGGTCGACTTCGGGCTCTTCGGCCTCGTGGGCAAGCAGCTCTCGCCCCGGATCCGCGACCTGGGCAAGATCACCCTGCACCGGATGGGCGCGAAAGCCGACTACGAGGAGCGGTTCCCGACGGCAGGACCGCTGCTGACGAAGAAGGCCAGCCTGGATCTGGTCGCCGACCGCTGGGACGACCTGCTGCGTTACCGGCGGTAGCTCGCACGCCGGCTGCACAAGGGCGAGTCCCTCCACTCGCTGTGCCGCCAGCTCCGCTACGCCCCGTGGCCGATCCGGCGGCGGGTCTGTGACAGTGATCGGCCAACCGGCGGCGGTGATGTGGACGCGAGCGAAGCGGGTTGCCGAGGTGGGCCTCATGAAGGTGTCCAGCGAGCATCCCGCTGCCTCCGACGCCTGACGCTGCCCCAACTGGGCAGCGTCCAGAAAAAGTTGATCATGACCTGCGGTAACGCCATACGTTGGGTCGCGACCACACGCTACGCGCGAGTAACAAAGGGCGGCCGGGCCGCCCGGGGGAGCACAGGCCCCTGCGGGGCCGTGCCGCAAAGGAACGCATGTACCAGCATCTAAAACAGAAGATCGTCACACTTGCCACCGTCCTGTGCCTGACCGTGGGCGCGGGCGCGGGTACGGCCGCGGCCGAGGAGCCGGCGTGGCGTGAGCCCTCTTCCCTCCTGGAGATCGCAGCCAAGGTCGAGCAGTACTCGAAGTGCAGGCAACTGCCGCTGCTTCAGAGGCCCCAGTGCCGCAAGAACTTCGCCATCAAGTCCGCCAAGCTCGGGCTGGCCGTAGGCGCCTACCTCTACATCTCGCTGCCGACGATGAAGGACGGTGGTGCGTCCTTCGCCGAGATGAACAAGGAACTCGGCACGCTCGGCGGCCAGCTGAAGCCGCTGCTGACTCAGGCGAACCAGGAAGCGGACCCTGTCAGGCGGCGGGAGATCTTCAAGCAGCTCGTCAAGACCTACAGGGCCGCTAGGCCGCACCTGGACAAGCTCCGGACCAACATGGCCAAGGCTTCGGAGCTCGCCGATGCGATGAGCATGGCCTCCCCCGAGCTCCTCGCCTACCTCACCGTGGTCACCGGGGACTACTTCCCTGAGAGGAAGCCCGTCGAGCCGGCGCCCGACGGCCCGAGCATTTTCGACGCGCTTGACGAGCTCAAGGGCATCGGCAAAGCCCTCGACCAGATCAACGCCGGCTTCGACCAGATGAACGAAGCCCTCGATGAGATGAACGCCACGATGGTCGAGGTCAACGAAAGCATCGACGGGATCAACGCGGGCCTGGACCAGGCCAACCGGGGCATGGACCAGCTCAACCAGGGCGTCAGCCAGATGAACGAGGGCCTGGGGCAGGTAACCACCGCTGTGGCCGGCTTCAACAAGGCTGCGGACAACATCCTCATACCCGACCTCAGGTTCGACTTCGACTTCTCCCACGTCGGCGAGAGCATCGGCGCGAACGCCACTCCCCGCGAGGTACTGGCCGAGCAGGAGCGGAAGATGGGCATGCTCCTGGATCTGCTGCCCGGCATCAGCAACGGCAAGGGCATCCTCGACGCCCTCACCGGCAAGGACCTGGCCACCGGCGAACACCTGAGCCCCGTCGACCGCGCCCTGAGCGCAACCGTCGTGCTGAAGTGGCTCAAGTACGGCGGCAAACTCCTCCCCGAGGACATCATCAAAGCCCGCAAGGGCAAAAAGTTCCCGCCCTGTAACAGCTTCCCGGCCGACACCCGGGTCCTCATGGGCGACGGAACCACCACCATCCCCATCCAGCAGATCAAGACCGGCGACACCATCCTGGCCACCGACCCCGGAACAGGAACCACCGGCCCCCGCCGGGTCGATGCCACCATCCACACCCCCGACGATGTCGACTTCACCAGCATCACCCTCCGCCAGAACAACGGCCAGAGCACTCTCACCGCCACCGACCACCACCCCTTCTGGGCCGAAAACCGCAAGCGGTGGACCGACGCCGCCGACCTCAACACCGGCGACGCCCTTCGTACCCCAGACGGCACCACAGTCGAGGTCGACAAGGTCGCCCACTGGAAGCAGCTCCAGGCCGCTTACAACCTGACTGTCAACGACGTGCACACCTACTATGTGCTGGCGGGCAGTACGCCGGTGCTGGTCCATAACGCGTCGTGCGACTTCATTCCCGGGGAAATACCGGACGCTTCCGCCATCGATCGCGGATCGTTGGTCAAGCTCAGGGAAAAGCAGCTCGAGAAGGCCCTTGAGGGGCTGGGCGAGGACCCGCACGGCTTCAAGGCCGACTGGGTCGGGAAGAACAACGTGTCGCGATTCGATGCCGTGCGCGATGGTGATGGCAGGATCGTACTCATGAGCAAGGACGGAAAAATCCTCATTCCGACGAATTACAGGTTCCGGCCGTGAGTGGGTTCCGGATGCATCTCAGAGTGGTCAGCGAGTCCCTGCAGCCGGCGGAGATCTCGAAGAGGCTGGGTGCGGAGCCCGACGAAGCGACCTTGATCGGAAGCCGTCGGCATCCCCAATCGCCTCCGCGGTCCCATTCGACCTGGATCCGGCACGCCGCGACGGGCCCCGGGGCCAGACCGGAGGATCTGGAGCCGGTGGTGCTCGGATGGGGGCCGGACCTTGCCGCCGCCCTCCGTCAACTGGTCGGCTCCGGGAAGGCGACCGTTTCTCTGGAAATCGTCCAGGAGATCAGAGACCTCGACGACCCCCAGCAGAAGGGCATCTTCCTCGGGCCTAACCTGCTGGCATGGGCCGGCGCAGCCCGCGCCTCGCTCGACATCGACCAGTACATTTATCACGAATGCGGTGATCTACCGGGCGATGGCACCTCGTGAGGTCCGCAAACGCGTCGACCGTGCGGTGCGCCGTTTCTTGAAGTGGTGAAGCGAGCAGGACAGACGGAGGCGAACCCGCTTGCGACCGCCATGTACGTGAAGTAGTCGAAGTGGAGCCCCACCGGAAGTTCTGCGGTGGGGCTCTCGGCGCGCTTGACAATTCAGAGCTGTTGTCGACGACCCGGATCGGGGTGCGCCTCGGCCCGCGGGAGACGTCTACCGGCTCATCCAGACACGATCACGTCGAATGGGCCACTGTTGCCTACCCCGCGACCGTGATGCGCATGCTGCGCGAGCACGACGAACGGGCCACCGCCCCAGCGGCCCGCTGACCTGCGTCTCAGCCCTTGGTGTTGTTTTTTCGGCGGGAACTACGGGGCCCGGCGGGTGAACCCGGGCAGGCTGGCCGAAAGTGGCATAGGTGGGATAGGTGCCTCAGGCATGTAATGGAGTCCGGCGAGACGGAACCATCGCTTGCGAGGTGTTGCTTTCCATGTCCGAAGCCGTTGCCTTCCCCCAGGACCGAACCTGCCCCTACCACCCGCCGGCCGCCTACCGGCCGCTCCGGGAGGGCCGGCCGCTCTCCCGGGTCACCCTCTTCGACGGCCGCTCCGTATGGGTGGTCACCGGCCACGCCGAGGCGCGGGCCCTGCTCTCCGACGGCCGGCTGTCGACCGACCGCACCAACGAGGCCTTCCCCGCCCCCACCGCCCGGTTCAAGGGGCTGCAGAACCGGCGGACGGCCCTGCTCGGGGTGGACGACCCGGAGCACAACGCGCAGCGGCGGATGCTGATCCCGAGCTTCTCGGTCAAGCGGACGGCCGCCCTGCGCCCCCGGATCCAGGAGACCGTGGACCGGCTGATCGACGCGATGGAGGCCCGGGGGCCGGGGGCCGAGCTGGTGGGCGACTTCGCGCTGCCGGTGCCGTCGATGGTGATCTGCGCCCTGCTCGGGGTCCCGTACGAGGACCACGACTTCTTCGAGGAGCAGTCGCGGCGGCTGCTGCGCGGCCCCTCGACCGCCGATGTGGAGGAGGCCCGGGAGCGGCTGGAGGGCTATCTGGAGGCCCTGATCCTGCGCAAGCGCACGGACCCGGGCGACGGGCTGCTGGACGAGCTGGTCTCGACCCGGCTGGCGGCGGGCGAGACCGATGTCGAGGAGCTCGTGTCGCTGGCCGCGATCCTGCTGATCGCGGGGCACGAGACCACGGCGAACATGATCTCGCTGGGCACCTTCACCCTGCTGCGGCACCCGGAGCAGCTGGCGGAGCTGCGGTCGGACCCGTCGCTGATGCCGGAGGCGGTGGAGGAGCTGATGCGCTACCTGTCCATCGCGGACGGGATGCTGCGGGTGGCCACGCGGGAGATCGAGGTCGGCGGGGTGACCATCCGGCCCGACGACGGGGTGGTGTTCTCCACGTCGGTCATCAACCGCGACGAGGCGGTGTTCGCCGACCCCGACGCGCTCGACTGGCACCGGCCGGCCCGCCACCACCTGGCGTTCGGCTTCGGCATCCACCAGTGCCTGGGCCAGAACCTGGCGCGCGCCGAGATGGAGATCGCCCTCGGGACCCTGTTCGAGCGGCTGCCGGGCCTGCGCCTGGCGGCCGACCCGGACCGGATCCCGTTCAAGCCCGGCGACACCATCCAGGGCATGCTCGAACTGCCCGTGACGTGGTGAGCGGCGTGCGGATCTCCGTGGACCGGGACGTGTGCATCGGCGCGGGCCAGTGCGTGCTGACCGCGCCGCGGGTGTTCACCCAGGACGACGACGGTCTCAGCGAGGTGCTCGCGGGCCGCGAGGACGGCCACGGCAGCCCGCTGGTCCGGGAGGCGGCGCGCGCCTGCCCGGTGTCGGCGATCACCGTGCGGGAGGCCGGGGAGGCAGCGGAGGCCGGGGAGGCCGCGGAGGGCCCGGCGGACTGAGCGGTTCCGCGCGGCATGCGGGAGCCCCCGCCGGACGACCGGCGGGGGCTCCCGGCGACGGGCACCGCGGGGCGGCCGGCGCTACTGACGGACCACGTTCTCCGCCTGCGGGCCCTTGGGCCCCTGGGTGACGTCGTACGAGACCTGGTCGTTCTCCTCCAGGGACTTGAAGCCCGTCCCCTGGATGGCGGAGAAGTGCACGAACACGTCGGGGCCGCCGTCGTCCTGCGAGATGAAGCCGAACCCCTTCTCAGAGTTGAACCACTTCACGGTGCCAGTTGCCATCGGTACTGATCCTTCTCAACGTTCCGCTGGGGCCGCACGCGCGCGGCCGTCTCGATACTGCCCACCCGCCCCGCGCGCCACACGCCGAACGCGGCCAACCGGGGCGACGGGATCAGGCGCCGCCGTCTCCGGCGGGCAGCGGGGCGGCGGACGGACCGCCGACGGCGGGACGGTCCCCGGCCGCGGCGGCCGCGCGGCGCGGGCCGCTCGCCCGGCAGCCGAGGCAGTCGGCGTGCCCCGCCCGGGCCTCGGTGTCCCGGACGCGCCAGTCCCACTGTTCGCGCGGGCGGGGTCCGCTGGGCTTGCCCCAGCCGGCGAGGTGCAGCAGCCAGGTGACCAGTCCCGCGGCCACGACCAGGCCGAGGCCCAGCCAGATGCCCGGGGTCCAGGCCGCGCACAGGGCGGCCCCCGCTCCCGTGCAGCCCAGCAGGGCCAGGGTGGTTCCGGTCCAGCCGGCCACGGTGTGGCCGAGGTCGACGTCGCCGTGGGCGCTCATGATTCCCCCTCTTCGGGCAGGCGGCAGTACGCTCGGAGCAGGATCATTTATCTCACGAGCTAAGTAACTTAGATACTAAGGAGAATGTCGGTGCACGGCAAGCCCCGCCCCCCGGCCACGGCCGGGGAGGCGATCGCGCGCATGGACCAGTACGTGGCCCTCGGCCTCGTCGGCCAGCAGGAGGTGGCCCAGCTCCTCGGGATCAACGTCACCGACCTGACCTGCCTCGCCCACATCCTCGCCGCCTGCGACAAACCCCTCTCGGCCGGCGACCTCGCCGGGCTGGTGAACCTCACCACCGGCGCCGTCACCGGCGTGCTCAACCGGCTGGAGAAGGCCGGGTACGCCCGCCGGCAGCCCGATCCCGCCGACCGCCGGCGGGTGCGGGTGGTGGCCGACCCCGAGGCCGCCGCCCGGGTCATCGCCACCTACCAGCCCTTCTACGACCGGCTCGGCAGCGTGTTCGCCGAGTACACCCCCGACGAGGTCGCCGTGATCGCCGACTGGTTCGGCCGGGCGACGGTCGAGATGCGGGCCCACCTCGCCCGGGTGCGCTCCGGGGAACTCGACCCCAGGCCCGGCCGGTGACCGGCTGGTAAAATGGCCGGGAAACTTGAGGCGCGGGCGCTGTCGCCCGGTGCGGACGCGTACGACGAGCCGGGGACCGTACCGAGGGGTACGGACCCCGGCTCGTCGCCGTTCCCCGCGGCCGCCGCCCGCCTCACTCTCCTCACGGAAGGTTCTGCATGAAGAACCCGTCAGCTCACGGGCGTTTCGGCATCAAGGCCGGAGCGAAGGCGGGCTCCAAGCCGGGAGCCAAGGGCGCCAAGGGAGCCGGGGCCGGAAAGGCCCCCCGGACCCTCGGTCCGCAGGGCGAGTTCGCCATGCCCCGGACCACCACCCCGGCGCTGCCCCCGGTGGCCTCGTTCGACGAACTCGGCCTGCCCGCTGAGCTGGTGAGGACCATGGCCGAGCAGGAGGTGCGGGAGCCCTTCCCGATCCAGGCGGCCACCCTGCCCAACTCCCTCGCGGGACGCGACATCCTCGGCCGCGGCCGCACCGGCTCCGGCAAGACCCTCGCCTTCGGCCTGGCCCTGCTGGCCCGCACGGCCGGGCAGAAGGCCGACCCCAAGCGGCCGCTCGCCCTGGTCCTCGTACCGACGCGCGAGCTGGCGCAGCAGGTGACCGAGGCGCTGACCCCGTACGCGCAGGCGCTGAAGCTGCGCATGGCCACCGTCGTCGGCGGGCTCTCCATCGGCCGCCAGACCAGCGCCCTGCGCACCGGCGCCGAGGTCGTGGTCGCCACCCCCGGCCGTCTCAGCGACCTGGTCGGACGGCGTGACGTGCACCTGGAGCGGGTGCGGATCACGGTCCTGGACGAGGCCGACCAGATGTGCGACATGGGCTTCATGCCGCAGGTGACGGAGATCCTGGACCAGGTCCACCACGCCGGGCAGCGGATGCTGTTCTCGGCCACCCTGGACCGCAACGTCGACCAGCTGGTGCGCCAGTACCTGAAGGACCCGGTCTCGCACTCCGTGGACCCGCAGTCGGCGTCGGTCGGCACGATGGACCACCACGTGCTGCACATCCACGCGGCGGACAAGGTGTCGGCGGCGACGGAGATCGCGGCCCGCGAGGGCCGGGTGATCATGTTCCTGGACACCAAGCACGGCGTGGACCAGTTCGTGAAGCACCTGCGGGCCATGGGCGTACGGGCGGAGGGGCTGCACAGCGGCAAGTCCCAGCCGCAGCGCACCAAGACCCTCGGCCAGTTCAAGGACGGCCAGCTCACGGTCCTGGTCGCGACCAACGTCGCCGCCCGCGGCATCCACATCGACGACCTCGACCTGGTGGTCAACGTGGACCCGCCGGCCGACAGCAAGGACTACCTGCACCGCGGCGGCCGCACCGCCCGGGCCGGCGAGTCCGGCAAGGTGGTCACCCTGGTCACCCCCAACCAGCGGCGCGACATGGTGCGCCTGATGGCCGACGCCAGGATCCGGCCCACCATCACCCAGGTGCGCTCCGGCGAGGCGGCGCTGAGCCGGATCACCGGAGCGAGGAAGCCCTCCGGGGTCCCGCTGTCCGGGGCCCTGCCGACCGACGCGAAGGGCCGCCCGAGCGGCACGGAGCTCGGTTTCCGGGGCCTCGGCACCCGCCCGGGCCGCACGGGCCGGGGCAAGGAGTCCCGCAAGACCATCGAGGCGCGCCAGGCCGCCGAGGCCCGCCGGGCGGCCCGGGTCCGCAAGGGCCTCTGAGACCCCGGGCCGGGGTGTCCGGCGGGCTTCCCCGCCGGACACCGGGTCACGGCCCGGTCAGGCCCGGGCGCGCCGCCGCCCGGCCACTATGGCGCGGGTGACCACCGGCGGGAGCAGGTCCTTGGCCAGCCTGCGCCAGCGCAGGCCCGGCCGGGGCGCGGGCTTCGGGGCGGGACGGGCCGGGGCGGGCTCGGGGGCCGGCGGGTGCAGCAGCTTCGGGGCGGGCGGAGCCGAGACGCCCTCGTCGCCGATGCGCACCAGCGGCTTGCCGTGTATGACGTCCACGCCGTGCCACAGGTCGGTGCGGCCCTCCAGCCAGCTGCGCAGCGCCTCCTGCCAGGGCTCCGGGTCGCCCCAGGTCGCGTACAGCTTCGAGGCGGACACGGCGATCGGGTGGAGGTCGCCGGTGGCCACCGCGGCCCAGACGGCGGCTGCGACCCCCGGGCAGTGGGCGGAGCGGTAGTCGTCGAAGACCACCACGGCGTCGGGGGTGGCGACGATCCGCGAGGAGGCTATGTCCTGGACGACGTGCTCGTGGAGGTGCGAGGCGTCGACGTGGACGAAGCGGCAGCTCGCGGCGCGCACCTTGTCGGCCACGACGGAGGTCGGGGCCTGGATGACCGTCGGCAGCGCCTCGTGGAAGGCGAGGTAGTTGGTCTCGAACCCGCGCCGGGTGAGGGTGGGGTACGAGCTGTGCACCTCCCCGGCGTTGGAGTCGTCGGGAGCAGGCGAGTCGAAGAGGTCACAGACGGTGAACTCCTCCCCCTCGCGGAGGTATCCGGCGAGGAAGATCGCACTCTTGCCCATGAAGGCGCCCAGTTCCAGGATGTCGCCGGCCTCCGGCGCGGCCTCGTTCTGGCGGGTCAGGAACCAGTCGAAGAGGACCTGGTCATACGCCGAGAACCAGCCCTTGACCTCGCCGAACCCCTTGGGTGCGGGCGGCGCGGGCGGTTCGGGCGACCCGGCGTCGGGGGTGCTGACGGGGGCCTGCGAAACGTGCGACACAGAGAGTCATCCTCCAGCGGAACGGCATCGGTCCAACTCTGAATACCCGGCAGGGTACGCAGACCCTAAACCCCCGAACAGGGTTATGGCGAGAACTCGTTGCCGTGATCATTCCGGTTAGGAGGTGGCGCGCCGGTCCAGCCTCCGGGCCGCGGTGTTGCGCACGCGCCGGGTGCGCCCGGAGGCGGCCAGCAGGGCCAGTGCCTCGTCCGGGGCCGGGGACTGCGCCGCGGTGCGCTGGCACCAGTCGGAGGCGGCGGCCAGCTCGGCCCGCGACCACCCGGCGCCCGCCTCGACGGCCTTGAGCAGGGTCCACTCGCGCAGCCGCCGGTCCGGGAAGGCGTGCCCGTCGAGTACGCGGTGCAGGGCGCGGGCCCAGTCCTGGAAGGCGGCGCCGGGACGCAGCCGTACCGCGCGGCGGTCCAGGTGGGTGACCACCGCGCTCTGCGCCATCACCGGGTCGCGGTCGCGCAGCACCTCGGCCACCACGGCGGCCTCGCCCGCCGCGCCGGCCACCACGGCGGCGGCGAGCCGGTCGAGGTGGCGGGCGTACCGCCACCGGTCGGCGGCGACGGCCTCCTCCGAAGGCCCGACGGCCGCGGCCGCGGCCGCGGCCGTCGGGCCGGCCGTCCGGCCGGCCGACGGCGCGCAGCGTATCTGGTGTCCTGGGCTACCCATGCGCCTATTCCACACGACCGCCCCGCGCGGGCCCGGGGCGGGGGTGGGGTGGGGCCGGCCGGGTCAGTGGGTCAGCTCGGTGCCGGTCTGCTCGAAGTAGAAGGACTTGATGAAGCAGTCGCGGGGCTGTCCTATGGCGAAGAAGACGCAGTCCACCAGGGACTGGGCGGTGAGCGGGTCCTGCGCGGTGCGCGGGGCGTTCTCCCAGGCGGGCGACAGCGGATCGTGGTTGGCGAAGTCCGGGGGGTAGAGGGAGATCACGCGGACGCCCTGGCCGCGCAGTCGGCGGGAGAGGGTCTCGGTGAAGCCGGCCTGGGCGCTCTTGGCCGCGTAGAAGGCGTCGTGCGCGTCGGAGCGGTGGTTCCCGGCCTCGCCGCAGCTGGAGACCATGGTCACGATGTCCGGCTTCGCGGACTTCAGCAGCAGCGGGAGGAAGGCCTTGGTCACCAGGACGGTGCCGGTGGCGCCTGAGGCGAGGGTGTCGACGACGTCCTCGTCGGAGGCGGAGAGCAGGTCCGTGCCGTGCTGGTAGCGGGAGCCGTTGTTGACCAGGACGTCGACGTGGTCCGCGTGCGCGGCGACCGCCCCGGCGAAGGCGCGTACGGAGGCCGGGTCCGTGAGGTCGCAGGCGTGGGCGTGGATCCGGGCCGGGTCGTGGCCCTGCGCGATGACCTCCTCGCGGACCCGCCGGGCGGCCTCCTCGGTGCGGGCGGAGAGGTGGACCTCGGCGCCCCGTGCGGCGAAGGTGAGGGCGAGGGTCCGCCCGAAGTCGCGCCCGGCCGCGGTGATGACGACGCGGTGGTGTTCAAGTGTCATGCCTGTCAGGCCTCCTGGTTGTGTGGTCGATACACACGAACCCCGTCGTCGATCAAGAAATTCCGGCCGGCGGACCGGGTCGGAGGACCGGGCGGCGGACCGGGCCGGGGCCGGCCGGCGGGGCCCCCGGCCAGGCATGGCGGGGCCGTCCCCGCCGCCCTATCCTGAAAAAGGATCTCCGCGCCCGCGGGCCGCCGCTCCCTTCCCGGGGCCTCCGGCCACGGCGTACGGACGCCGGTGCCGCGGGTGACCGTCCGCGATCTCCGCCGTGAGGGGAACCGGTCCCCATGGATCTCCACACCATCACCGAAGTCGTCCGCCGCCCTTCCGGCGTGCCGGGCCGGGAGTGGCGCGAAGGTGACGCCTGGCTCGCCGGAGGCACCTGGCTGTACTCGGCGGGGCAACCGCACCTGCGGCGCCTGATCGACCTGACGGCGCTGCCCTGGGAGCCCCTCGTCCCCGGTGACGCGGGCCTGGAGATCGGCGCGACCTGCACCGTCCGCGACCTGTACGCGTTCCGGCCGCCGCCCGGGTGGACCGCGGGGGGACTGGTCCGGACGGCCTGCGAGGCCTTCCTGTCCTCCTTCAAGGTCTGGAACGCCGCCACCGTCGGCGGCAACATCTGCATGTCCCTCCCGGCCGGCCCGATGATCACGCTCACGGTCGCCCTGGAGGCGCGGTACGAGCTGTGGGCCGCCGACGGGTCGGTGCGCACCGTCGACGCCCTCGACTTCGTGACCGGGAACAACCGCAACGTCCTCGCCCCCGGGGAGCTGCTGCGCCGGGTCGACGTCCCGGCGCACGCCCTCGGCAAACGCGCCGCGCACCGGCGCTTCAGTCTGACCCGCCTCGGCCGCTCGACGGTGTTCCTGATCGGTACGCACGCCCCCGGGACGGACAACCTGCTGCTCACCGTGACCGCCGGGACCACCCGGCCGGTACGGTTCGCCTTCGACCACATGCCCGACGCCGCGACCCTGCGCCAGAGCATCGACGCCGTCCCCGCCGACGTCTGGTTCGCCGACCCCAACGGGACCCCCGACCACCGCAGGCACCTGACACGGCACTTCGCCGAAGAGATCCGACGCGAGCTCAGCACCGGGGGTCCGGCATGACCTACCTCGTCAACGGCAGGGAATTCGAGCGGGAGCCCGCTCCCGGCCAGTGCCTGCGCACCTTCCTCCGCTCCCTCGGCCACTTCGGCGTGAAGAAGGGCTGCGACGCCGGTGACTGCGGCGCCTGCACGGTGTGGCTGGACGGCGTCCCCGTGCACAGCTGCATCACCCCCGCGTTCCGCGCGGAAGGCCGTGCGGTGACCACGATCGAGGGGCTCGGGTCACCGGGCGACCTGCACCCGGTCCAGCGGCGGTTCCGCGACGCCCCGGGCTTCCAGTGCGGTTTCTGCACCGCCGGGATGATCATGACCGCGGCCGCCCTCACCGAGACCCAGAAGGCCGACCTGCCCAGGGCCCTGAAGGGCAACCTGTGCCGCTGCACCGGCTACCGGGCCATCGAGGACGCGGTGATGGGCGTCGCACACGTGGAGGCGGCCGCGCCGGGCAGGGCGGTGGGCGCGAGCGTCGGCGCCCCGGCGGCGGAGGACGTGGTGACCGGGCGCGCCGAGTTCACGATGGACACCCGGATGGAGGGCATGCTGCACCTCAAGGTGCTGCACTCGCCGCACGCCCACGCCCGGATCGTCTCGGTCGACAGGAGTGCCGCGCTCGCCGTGCCCGGGGTGCTGCGGGTCTACACGTGGGAGGACGTCCCCCGCAGGCGGTTCACCACGGCGATCCACACCGACCACCTCGTCGATCCGGACGACACGTACATCCTCGACGACACCGTCCGCTTCGTCGGCCAGCGCGTCGTCGCCGTCCTGGCCGAGACCCCCGGCGCGGCGGAGGCGGGCTGCCGCGAGGTGGCCGTGGAGTACGAGGTGCTGCCGGCCGTCTTCGAACCCGAGGAGGCCATGGCCGACGGGGCTCCCCAACTGCACGGCTCGGAGGACCCCTTCGTCCGCGACAGCGTCCACAACCTGCTGCTGGAGATCCATTCGCACATCGGCGACGTCGACGCCGGGTTCGCGGCGGCCGACGTCGTCCACGAGGGCACGTACTCCTCCCCGCGCGTGCAGCACGCCCACCTGGAGACCCACGGTTCCATCGCGTGGATGGAGGACGGCCGGCTGGTCGTCCGCACCAGCTCCCAGTCCCCCTCCATCGCGAAGGTCAAGCTGGCCTACCTGTTCGCGCTCCGCCCCGACCAGCTGAGGGTGTTCTGCAAGCGCGTGGGCGGCGGGTTCGGCGGCAAGCAGGAGGTCGTCTCGGAGGACCTGGCGGCGCTGGCCGCGATCGACACCGGACGTCCCGTCTGCTACGAGTTCACGCGCGAGGAGGAGTTCACCACCGCCTCGCCGCGCCACCCGATGAAGCTGACGGTCCGGCTCGGCGCGAAGGCCGACGGCACGCTGACCGCCCTCCAGGTGCGCAACGTGTCCAACACCGGTGCGTACGGCAACCACGGCGGCGAGACCCTGTACGCGGGCGGCGCCGCCGTCATGATGTACCGCTGCCCCAACAAGAAGTACGACGCCTACTCCGTCTACACCAACACCGTTCCCAGCGGGGCGCTGCGCGGCTACGGCATGACCCAGCCGGCCTTCGCCGTGGAGTCGGCGATGGACGAGCTGGCGCTGGCCCTGCACATGGATCCGCTGGAGCTGCGGCGGCGCAACATCGTGCGGCCCGGCGACCCGCTCGTCGCGATGCACGACGGCCCCGACGACGTGATGTTCAACGAGGACGGTCTGGGCAAGTGCATCGACCTGGTGGCCGGCGCCCTGGCCCGGACGGCCGGCCGGCCCGCTCCGGGACCCGGGTGGCTCGTCGGGACCGGCGTGGCGAGCTCGCTGCACGAGACGGCGCCCCCGACCGAGCACATCTCCGAGGCCTGGATCACCCTCGGCGACGACCTCGTGTACGAACTGGCCGTCGGGACGGTGGAGTTCGGGGAGGGGACCTCCACCGCGCACGTCCAGATCGCGGCCAACCAGCTGGGCACGACGCCGTCGCGGATCCGCCTGGTGCAGTCCGACACCGACCGCACCGGTTTCGACACCGGCGCGTTCGCCAGTGCCGGGCTGTTCGTCGCGGGGAACGCGGTCCTGCGGGCGGCCAACGCGGTGCGCGACCGGATCGTGGAGTTCGCCGCCGCGCACACCGGCGTCCACGTGGTGATGTGCACGATGGAGGACGACCACGTCGTCTGCGGCGACGACCGCGTCCCGCTGGCCGAACTCGTCGCCCTGGCCCGGGCCCGCGGCATCCGGTTCACGGAGGCCCGCAAGGCGTACGGCTCGCCGCGCAGCGTCACCTCCAACGCGCAGGGGTTCCGCGTCGCCGTGCACCCGGTGACCGGTGAGATCCGGATCCTGTACAGCGTGCAGGCGGCCGACGCCGGGGTGCTGATCAACCCCGAGCAGGTCCGGGGCCAGGTCGACGGCGGCGTCACGCAGGGGATCGGGTTCGCGCTGACGGAGAACTACATGGTCGACGCGGACGGCGCCATGGCCAACCCGAACCTGCGCAACTACCGCATCCCCACGTACGCCGACGCCCCGCGCACCGAGGTGCTCTTCGTGGGCTCGGCGGACTCGGTCGGGCCCATGCACTCGAAGGGCATGGCGGAGTGCTGCATCAATCCGGTGGCCCCGGCCCTGGCGAACGCGCTGCGCGACGCCACCGGGGTCAGGTTCCGCGAACTGCCCCTGTCCCCGGAGCGGATCTACAGCCTGCTGGGTGAGAGCAGTCCGGCGTCGACGGGTCCGAGACGATGAGCACCGGCGCGCGGGCGGACGCCTCGGCCACGGTGATCATCTCCCGGAAGGTGCTGCCCGGCAGGGAGCGGGAGTACGAGAAGTGGCAGCACAGGGTGAACACCGCCGCCGCGGACTACCCCGGACACCTCGGTGCGGAGGTGTCCCCGCCGACGGCGCTCCAGCCCGACTGGGTGGTCGTCTACCGGTTCGACTCCATCGCCCACCTCCAGGCGTGGATGAACGGGGCGACCCGTCAGCGGCTCCTGGACGTCGGCGCGAAGTACTTCGACGGACCCGCGACCCAGCAGGTCATCAGCGGCGGCTCGCAGCCGACCGACCCGCTGGTGACCGTCGTGGTCACCCACCGCGTCCACCCGGACCAGGTCGGCGACTTCCTGGCCTGGCAGCGCCGCATGAGCCACGAGGAGAGCAGGTTCGAGGGCTACCGGGGCAGCGAGGTGTTCCGTCCGGTGGAGGGCCTCCAGGAGGAATGGACCACCCTCTACCGCTACGACAACGCCGAGCACCTCGACGCCTGGCTGACCTCGGCGAAGCGGCAGGAGGTGCTCGCCGAGGGCAGGAAGTTCAACGAGTTCAAGCTGCGCACCATCGACAACTCCTTCGGGAGCTGGTTCGCGTTCGCGGAGAACGGCCGGGAGGCGCCGCCGCCGTCGGAGACCAAGACCGCCGTCGCCGTCTGGGTCGGCCTGTACCCGACCGTGGTGCTGCTGACGCTCGCCCTGCACCCGCTGGGGATGCCGCTGTGGCTCGGACTGCTGGTGGGCAACCTGCTGTCGAGCTTCATCATGAGCTTCCTCACGATGCCGCACTACGTGAACCCGCTGCTCGGACGGTGGCTGCGGCCCGCCGCGAACGAGCCCCCGGCCCGGACCAACCTCCGGGGCGTCGGGACCGTCGTGGCGGTGATGGTGTTCTGGGTGATCGTGTTCTACCTGGTGACCACCCGGTTCTGGTCACTGCCCTGAAGCGGGGCCCGGCCCCGGCTCGGGCAGCGGCGCGCCGGTCTCCAGCAGGGTCTTGATGCTGGAGACGAGCATCGGCCAGGCTCCGGAGCACATCCTGATGAGGGTGCCGCCCGGGGTGAACCCCTCGTGGCGGACGGTGAGCCGGGCGAGGGTGTCCCCGACCGGCTCGATCTCGTACGTCACCCGCGTGCGCGGCTCCCCCGCCAGTTCGGCCCGCAGCTCCTCGGTGATCCCGGCCGAGGCCGCCCACTGGGGGCTGAAGGTGTGCCAGGTGTAGGAGAGCCGGCGGTCCGGGACGCAGTCGAGCACCACCTGCTCGGGATCGCGGGTGCGGGCGCCGCGCTCGACCCAGTCCATCGTGGAGCCCACCGCCCAGTCCGTCTCGAAGGTCAGGCCCCAGTAGCGGCGGGTGTACGCCGGCTCGGTGAGGGCCTGCCAGACCCGGGCCGGGTCGGCCTGGATGTACACGGTGTAGTCGATCACGCTGTCGGTCATGGCCCCATGCTGCGGGACCGGCCGCCGCGCGTCCGGCATTGGCGGGCCGGGCGGCCGGCCCGTGCCCTCACCAGCGCAGCCCCTCCTCGGGGAGCTCCCCCGGCGGGGTGCGCAGCGGGGCGGGCAGGCCGAGCTGGGCGCGGGCCGCGTGCACGGCGGCGACCTCGTCCCGCCCGGCCGGGCCCCAGTCGCTGAGCTCCCGCACCTGCTCGGGGGTGGCCAGCAGCCGGGCGTACGCGGGGTCCGCGGCCGGGGACACCGAGGTGAGCCGGGCCGCCGTACGGGCAAGCGCGCCCCGGTCGGCGTACCGGTAGCCGAGCGGCAGCGCCGGGGCGGCGGGCTCGGCCCGGGGGCCGGGCAGGTGCGCGGCGCCGGTGGCCCGGGCCACGAGCAGCAGCACCCGCCCGTCGGGGGCGAAGAGCCAGCCGTGGTGGTCCCGTACGGGCAGGCGGGCGGGGACGGGGCCGGGGTGCCAGGTGCCGTGCTCGGGGGTGCGCCGGCTGCGCAGGACCCCGAGGCGGTCCAGGGCGGTGGGGGTGGTGGGACGGCCGTCCTCCAGCAGGGCCGGGCCGGAGCCGTTGATCCGTGCGCGGAGGGCGGACAGGGCGCGGCGGGCGTCGCCCGGCTCCATCAGGGCGGGCAGGTCGGCGGGCTCGGCGAAGTCGATCCCGGTGATCTCCTGGGCGGGCAGGCGGACGGACTGGATGCGCTCGGGCGTCCAGGTGCCGCCGTCGTAGACGTGCAGGATCTCGCCCGGGAAGCGCATCTCGGGCGGGATCCCGGGCACGTCGGCGGGGATCCAGTCGACGGCCAGCCCGCGCGGGTAGTGGCCGTCGACGCCGAGCTCCTCGCGCATCTCGCGGGCCGCGGCCGCCGCGGGCGCCTCGCCCGCGTCCACGGCGCCGCCGGGGAGCAGCCGGTCGGGGCGGTAGTCGACGGTCTGGACGAGGACCCGCCCGTCGGGATCGGTGACGAGGACGGTCGCTCCGGTCCAGAGGGCGGCGCGCGAGGCCCCGTACTCCGCCGGGGTCATCCAGGTGCCCGCCCGTCCGGGGTCGTCGGTCAGCTGCGGCATCGGTACTCCGTTCACCGTGGGTGGACCAGCCGCCTGTGCAACAGCGGGCCGGGGCGCCGGGTTACGGCGGTTCCCCCGGCGCGGGCCGATCTTCTTTACCAGCTCTATACCTCCTTATGGCCGGATTATGTCGATCTTGCTAGCGTCCGTGCTGCGGACCTGCGGTGTGAAAGCGGCCGGTCCGACCACGTACGCTCACCCGTCCGTGTGAGCGGGCGCGACCGGCGGCGCCCGCTTGCGGCAGGGTGGGCGGATGCCGTCGCGCCGGATGCTGCCGCCGTCCCTGTCCCTGCTGCTCGCCGTGCTGCTGGCGGCCACCGGATGCGTCACCGTCCGGGCGCCGGACCGGGCGCCCGCGCCGCCGCCGGAACGGACCGCGTGGGCGCCCCGGCAGCCGGCGGTGGAGGGCCTGCCGCTGGGGCCCGCCCCGGATCCGGTGGAGGTGCCCCCGCCGCCCGTCGAGGCGGCCGCTCCCGCGCCGCCGGCCGAGGCACCGCCGGCCGGTGCCCCGCACCGCCCCGCACCGCGCTCCGACGACCGCCCGCCCCGCCGCGCCTCCTCCGGCCGGCCCGCCCGGCCGGCGCACCGCACCCCCGCCCCCAAGCCCCGCAAGCGGCAGCCCGCGCGCCCCGCGCCCCGGCCCGCGCCGCAGCCGTACGACATGAGCCGGCTGTGCGAGGCCGCCCACGGGGTGGTGGACCCGGCGATCGTGGCCATGTGCCGGTAGGACGGCCCGCCGCCGGGGGCTAATTGGGTGGATGCGCCGACTCCGGATACCTAGAGTGACCTGGCCCCCCGCCACCCGATCCGGAGCCCGCCATGCGTACGCACTACCCCCGCACGGCACACCTGCCGTGGTCCCCCGGCGCCACGGCGGACGACGTGCGCGCCGGGGGCACGTCGGCGCTGGCCGGGCGCGAGGTGGTCGTCACCGAGAAGCTCGACGGGGAGAACACCACCCTGTACGCGGACGGGCTGCACGCCCGGTCCCTCGACTCGGGCCACCACCCCTCGCGCGCCTGGGTCAAGGGCCTCCAGGGCCGGATCGGCCCGCGGATACCGGTGGGATGGCGGGTGTGCGGGGAGAACCTGTACGCCCGCCACTCCCTCGCCTACGAGGAACTCGACAGCTGGTTCTACGGGTTCTCGGTGTGGGACGGCGACCACTGCCTCGACTGGGACCGCACGCTCCGCTTCCTCGGCAGGCTCGGCGTCCCCGCCCCGCGCGTCCTGTGGCGCGGGGTCTACGACGAGCGGGCGCTGCGCAGGCTGCGCGTCGACACCACCCGCCAGGAGGGCTACGTCGTACGGACCACGGCCGGCTTCGGCCGCCCGGACTTCGGCCGGTACGTGGCCAAGTGGGTGCGGGGCGGGCACGTGCAGACCGACACGCACTGGATGTACGCGGCCGTCGTGCCCAACGGGCTCGGCCCGGCCGCTCCGCTGTGGGCGGTCCGCTCCGGCGCCGAGCCGGACCCGGCCGGAGTGCTCGCCGCCCTCGGGATGCCGCAGCCGGCCGGAGCGGTCGCGGAGCCCCCCGGCACGGTGGCGGAGCCTGCCGACGCGGTCACGCAGCGGGCCGTCGCCGAGGTCACCGCCCGGCTCGACGGCGCCGGCCGCACCGGGGAGGCCCGGCTCGCCGGCGTACTGGCCGCCGCGCTGCACCGGGAGCCCCGGGCCGCCCTCGGGGCGCGGCTCGCGGCGGGACCGCTCGGGATGCGGACGGCGCGCCGCGTGGCCGACCTGGTCGGGCTGTACCCGGCCGTGCGGCGGCCGTTCCCCGAGGAGGAGCGGCGGGCCGGGCTGGTGCGGATGGCGGCGGCCGCCGACCTCGGGGTGCTGCACGCGCTGGCCGCGGGGCTCCCGGCGACGGCCGGGGAACTGGAGTGCGCCGAGTGGTCCGCGCTGTGCGCCGAGGAGGCCGGCCTGCTCGGCCCCGACCCGCTCGGCGGGCTGCGGACAGGCCTGCGCGAGGCCCTCGGCGGGCTGGACGCGGACGCCGCCGACCGCTGCTGGGCCGAGGCCCGCGAGGCGTTCGGGCGGGGCTCGCTCACCACGGCCGAGGAGGCGGTGGCCGCCACCTGGCGCTGGCGGGACGGGGCCGCGTACCCGCGCCTGGTGCAGCTGTGCGGGCCCTCGGGCAGCGGGAAGAGCACCTACGCGCGCGGCCTGCCCGGCGTGGACGCGTACATCGCCCTGGACGACCTGCGCGAGGCCCGCGGGTCGCGCGCCGACCAGCGGGCCAATCCCGAGGTGCTGCGCGAGGGCCTGGCGCGGCTGGACCGGGCCCTGGCCGCCGGGGGCACGGTGGTGTGGGACGCCACCTCCCTCACCGAGCAGCAGCGCGGCCTGGCCGGTGCGGTCGCGCGGCGCCGCGACGCGCTGGTCACCCGGGTGGTGGCGCTGGTCGGGGAGGCGGAACTGGTCCGGCGCAACGCCGTACGCCCGCACCCCGTGCCGGAGGCCGTACTCACGGCGCAGCTGCGGCGGTTCAGCCCGCCGTACCCCGGCCGGGCGCACCGCACCCGGTACGTCGGGGCGGCCGGCACGATCGAGGACACGACGGGCTCCCTCCGGGACGCCGACGAGGGGGACGACGTCTGATGCGCACCAGTGAGCAGCTCTACCACCAGGTCCGCTGGGACCCCCGGTTCGACCCGGCGCGGTTCACCCTCGGCCTGCTGCAGCGCGGGGCCGCGCCCAAGCGGATACCGCTGCCCTCCTTCGTGCCCGGCGGCGACATCCCCTGGCACCGGGTGCTGTTCGTGGAGGCGGACGGGGAGCTGGTGTGGGACCGGGCCACCGGCGTCGACCGGATCGACGCGACCCCCGCCGGGCGGGTGCGGGAGCAACGGCTCCTGGGCGCCCCGTTCTTCACCGCCCGCACCCCGCACGCCTGGGACCCGGCGGCGGGCGGCTGGCGGCCCGTGCAGGCCGGGCCGGCCGCGCACCCCCCGGCGAGCGTGCGGCTGCTGACCTGGAACACCCTGTGGGACCGGTACGACGCCCCGCGCATCGCCACCGCCCGGCGCAGGCCGATGCTGCTGGCGGACCTGGCGGTCGCCGACGCCGACGTGATCGCCCTCCAGGAGGTCGAACCGGCGCTGCTGGCCCTGCTGCTGGCCGAGCCGTGGGTGCGGGACGGGTACACCCTGGGCACCGACCCGCGGGGTACGGACGTGGCGGACAACGGGCTGCTGCTGCTGAGCCGGCTGCCGGTACGGGAGGCGGGGCTGCACGAGCTGCGCCCGCACAAGGCCGTCACCGCCGTCACCGTGGACACCGCGGGCGGCCCGCTGGTCGTCGCCGCGACGCACCTGACCAGCGATCACACCGAGGACGGGGCCGCCCGGCGGGAGGGGGAACTCGCGCGGCTCGCCGAGGGGCTGGGCGGGATCGGCGCCGGGGTCGCGCTGCTCGGCGACTTCAACGACGGCCGCTCCGGCGCCGAGGGCCCGGCCGCCGCGCTGGGGCTGCGGGACGCGTGGACCGAGGTGCACGGGCCGGGGGACGACACCCCGACCTTCGACCCGGTGGCCAACCCGCTGGCGGCGGTCGGCTCGCTGACGGGACGCGCCGCCCGGCTGGACCGGATCCTGCTGGGCGCCCCGGACGGCGTCCGGGTGCGGTCGGCGGGGCTGCGGGGTGACGCGCCGGGGCCGGACGGGCTGTTCGTCTCCGACCACTTCGGGGTGGAGGCCGCCCTCGCGTACGCGGCGCCCGGCGCGGCGGCGGAGGCGGGGGCCGCACGGTGCGGCGTACCGGCGACGGCCCGGACGGCCGTGGCGTGGCTGGCCCCGGACGACCCGGCCGTCGGGGAGCTGCGCCGGGCGCACGACCCGCAGGCGGACCGCTGGCCGGCGCACGTGAACCTGCTCTTCGGCTTCGTGCCGGAGTCCTCCTTCGGGGAGGCGCTGCCCCTGCTGGCGGAGGCCGCGGCGGGCACCGGGCCGTTCACCGCCCGGCTGGAGGGGGTGCACTCCTTCGGGCACCGGGACGACGCCACGCTCTGGCTGGACCCGGCGGCGGGCCCGGACGGCGACGCGCCGTGGCAGGAGCTGCGCCGCGCCCTGGCCGACCGGTTCCCGGGCTGCCGGGGCCGCGCGGAGGGCTGGACCCCGCACCTGACGCTGGGCCGCAGCGCGGATCCGCGGCGGGCGGAGCGGGAGTTCGCCGAGCGCCTCGGGCGGGGCGGGCGCACGGCCCGGGTCGGGGAGCTGGCGGTGCTGTCGCGGCGCGGGGACGGGCCGATGCGGGTGCGGGCGGTGGTGGAGCTGGGCACCGGTGCGGTGCGGCTGCCCCGGCCCGGGGCCCCGGCGGCGCCCGTCGAAGCGCCGGGTGCCGCCGAGGAGGTGGCCGCGCGGATCGCGGCGGCGCTGCCCGCGGCGCTGGTGCGGACCGCGGGCTCGCGCCGCATGGGCTGCGCGCTGCCGGGCGCGGACCTGGACCTGGTGGCCGTGCTGCCCGGGCCGGCGGACGCCGCCGGGGTGCGGGCGCGGGTGGCGGCCGCGCTGCCGGGGGCGCGGCGGCTGCGGGAGGTGACGGGGGCCCGGGTGCCGGGGCTGCGGCTGCACGCGTCCGGGCTGGACGTGGACCTGGTGCTGGTCGGCGCCGGGGCGCTGGATCCGGAGCTCGCGGTGGCCCGGCGGGCGGAGCTGGGCGAGGCGGCCGCGGTGGCGCTGAGCGCGCTCGACGACACCGACGCGGTACGGGAGTCGGTGGGCGCGGAGCACGCCGCCTTCGCCGCCCTGGCGCGGGACGTGAAGGCCTGGGCGCGGGCGCGCGGGCTGGACTCGGCGCCGTTCGGGGGGCTGCCGGGGCTGGCCTGGGCGGTGCTCGCGGCACGGACCGTCGGGGATGCGGTCCGGGCTGCCGGGGACCTCTCCCCCGCCGCGCTGCGGCGGGAGTTCTTCGGGACCTGGGCCGCCTGGGACTGGAGCGATCCGGTGTCCCTGCTCCCGGCGGACGGGGCGGGCCGCTCCCCGTCGGCGGATCCGGTGACGGTGCTGACGCCGCGGGCGCCGGTGCGCAGCTGCACCGCGCAGGTGGGGCCGGGGATGCGGGACCTGCTGGTCCGGGAGCTGTACCGGGCGTGGGAGGTGCTGGAGGCGGATCCGGACGGCCCCGGCCGGCTGACGGCGCCGCCGCCGCTGCACCGGCGGCACGCGGCGTGGGCGGTGGTGACCGTACGGGCCGGTGCGGCCGGGGAGTTCGAGGAGCGGCTGGGCCGGGCGCGGGGCCGGATGCGGGCCCTGCTGGCCGGGCTCCCGGACGCCCATGCCTGGCCCCGCCCGTTCGAGCGGACCGCGACCCTGGCCCGCTACGCGGTGGGGCTGGGCCCGACCCCGCCGGACGCGGCCGCCCTGTCGGCCCTGGCCGCGCCGTGGGCGGCGGGCCTGCCGGGGGTGGAGGTCGGGTGGGCGGCGTCGGGCGAGGTGCCGGACCTGCTCTGAGGGCCGGCCGCTCAGACCTCGATGACGATCTTTCCGGCGGTGTGGCCCTCCTGGCTGAGGACGAAGGCGGCCGGGAGTTCGGCGAGCGGGAAGGTCTCGGCGACGGTGACCTCCAGGCGGCCCTCGTCGGCGAGGCGGCCCAGGGCGGCGAGGTCCGCGGAGTCGGGGCGCACCCAGATCCACTGGCCGCCCGCCCCCAGGACCGTGTGGTCGGCGATGGAGGCGTGGCGTCCGCCGTCGGCGAGGACGGCGCGGGTGACGTCGAGGACGCCCCCGACGAAGTCGGCGACGACGGTGACGCCCTCGGGTGCGAGGGCGCGGACCCGTTCGGTCAGGCCGTCCCCGTAGGCGACGGGTTCGCAGCCGAGGCCGCGCAGCCGGTCGTGGTTGCGCGGGGAGGCGGTGCCGATGACCCGGGCGCCGAGGGCGGCGGCGATCTGCACGCCGAGGGTGCCGACGCCGCCCGCCGCCCCGTGGACGAGGACCGTGTCGGCCGCGCCGGTGCCGAGGCGGGTCAGCAGCTGGTAGGCGGTGAGGCCGGCCAGCGGCAGGCCCGCCGCCTGCCGCCAGTCGAGGGAGACGGGCTTGGCGGCGAGGCAGCGTACGGGCACGCTGACGAACTCGGCGAAGGTGCCACCGTGCACCCAGTCCTTGCGGGCGTACCCCATGACCGCGTCGCCCGCCGCGAACTCGGGGGCGTCGATGCCGACGCGCTCGACGGTGCCGGAGACGTCCCAGCCCGGGACGACGGGGAACACGGTGTCCATGAGGCCGTCGAGCCCGCCCGACATGATCTTCCAGTCGACCGGGTTGACCGACGCGCAGCGGACCCGGACGAGGACCTCGCCAGGTGCCACCTTGGGCACGGGCAGCCGGGTCTCGGCGAGCACCTCCGTCCCGCCGTACGCCCCGTACGCCATGGCCCGCATGGTGCCTTCCGTCTCCTGCGACATGGATACGGCCTCTCCGTCTGCCTGCCCGAACCGGTGGAAATCGCCCCTTCTCCATCCCACCACGGAACGCCGCCCGCACCGCCGAGCGCAACGCCGCCCGGTCACTCGTACTCGGTGCCGCCCTTGCGCGTCAGATAGGCCGGGCTGACCGCCTTGGCGATGGCCCGCCCGCCGGTCACGGGGCTGTACCGCTCGGTGGCCGGCCGGATGACGACCCCCTCGCGCAGGTGCAGGCCGCGCCCGGAGACCGTCTCCCGGCCGCTCGCCAGCTCCAGTACCGCGTCCAGGGCGTACGGGCCCTCGAAGAGCCGGGGCACCAGCGGGAGTTCGCCCTCCCCGAGCACCTGCGCGGGGTCCAGCCAGCACACCCGGCCGTCGATCTCCGCGGACACGTCGAAGACGGCGTATCCGGACGGGGCGTCGGCCGTCGCGGCCGGGACCCCGTACGCCAGGTCCTGCACCCCCGTCCCGTACACCTCGCCGAAGACCCCGATCCGGCTCGCGCCCAGCCGTTCGGCCAGCCGGGCCGCCACCTCCGCCACGCCGTGGCCGCGTACCGCGCGCCAGTAGACGTTGCGCTCGTCCTCCTTGAGGGCCAGCCCCTTGGCGCCGACCCCCTTGGAGGAGACCAGGACCGTCCCGTCGGCGGCCAGGTAGGTCAGCAGGCAGGCCGTGCCGTGGAGTTTCTCCGTCAGGACGACGGGCTCCCCCTCCTCGAAGATCCCCGGGTAGCGCTGGAGGTTCTCGATGTCCACCCAGGGCAGCAGGTCGGGCGCGGCCTCGACTTCTCCGGCCATCGTCGTGGGGACGGGTGGCGACCACTTCACGATGCCCAGCGCCTCCGCGAAGTCGGTGCCCTCCTTCGCGGCGAGGGCCAGGTCCACGCCGGCCAGGGCGCGGGGCCGGCAGACCAGGCCCTGCGAGAGCTCCCCGCGCAGCCGGACCGCCCTGACCCGGTCCTTGGAGCTGCCGGCCAGCCGGCCCGTCAGCCCCAGCTCCTCGATCAACGCGGCGGGGAGCACGGCCTGTTCGGGTATGTAGAGCGCCAGGTCGCCGGTGCGGTAGGCCCCCTTCGCGACGACGGCGCGGTAGAGGCCCACCTGGGCCAGCTCCAGCGCGTCGGCATCGGGGTGGTCGTGGACGGTCAGCTCTTCGACGGTGACACGCAGGGTGGACATCGGCGCCTCCTGGGACGCGGGACGGACTCGGGCTTGCCGGCCCACTCTCGGCGGCGGCATTTCCGCTGGTCCAGCGGATTTCGGGGTGTTAGCCTGCGCCGCGCGAACGGCATCCGCCGTTCCCCGTATGGAGGTTCACATGTCCCGTCGCCCCGTCACCGTCGTCACCGGAGGCAGCCGCGGCATCGGCGCCGCGGTCTGCGTGCGCCTCGCCGCCGAGGGGCACGACCTGGTGCTCGGCTACGCCCGCGACGCGGCGGCCGCCGACGCCACCGCGGAGCGGGTGCGGGCGGCGGGAGCGCGGTGCGTGACCGTGCGCGGCGACACCTCGCGGGAGGACGCGGTGGAGCGGCTCTTCGACACCGCCCGGGCGGAACTCGGCCCCGTCACCGGGCTGGTGAACAACGCCGGGGTGACCGGCCCGCTGGGCCGGCTCGCCGACGCCCGGACCGAGGACCTGCGGCGGGTGGTGGAGGTGAACCTGCTCGGGTACCTGCTCTGCTGCCGGCGGGCGGCCCGGGACATGGCGGCGGCCGGCGGCGGGGCCATCGTGAACGTCTCCTCGGCGGCCGCGACGCTGGGCAGCCCCGGGGACTACGTCCACTACGCCGCCACGAAGGCGGCCGTCGACGCGCTCACCCTGGGCCTGTCCAAGGAGCTGGGCCCGGACCGCATCCGCGTCAACGGGGTCGCGCCGGGCATCATCGAGACCGGGATGCACGCGGCGATGGGCGACCCGGACCGCCCGGCCAAGGCGGCCGCGGGGATCCCGCTGGGGCGCCCCGGGCAGCCGGAGGAGGTCGCCGGGGCCATCGCCTGGCTGCTGTCCGAGGACGCCTCGTACACGACGGGAGCGGTGCTGCGGGTCTCCGGCGGCCGGTGACCCGGGCCGGCCCCGTACCGCCTCCGTACCGCCTCCGTACCGCCTCCGTACCGCCCCGGGCGCCGGCCCGGGGGCGGTCTCAGCCGAAGGCGGCCTGGGTCGCGGGGCCGTAGACGCCGCTCGGGTCGCCCTTGACGTCCCGGTCCCGCTGGAGCTGCGCGACGCCGCGCTTGGTCTGCCCGTCGTAGACCCCGGTCACCTTGACGTACGTGAACCCCTGCCCGTACAGCCGCTCCTGGAGGACCCGGACCTCGGGCCCCTTGTCCCCCGGGCGCAGCGTCCCGGAGGAGCCCGGCTGCTTCCCGGGCTTGCCCGGGGGCGTCGGGGAGCCGGTCGCCGGCTTCGCCGAGGACGGCGGCGCGGAGGGGGACCGGGTGGCGGTGGCCGAGGGCTTCGCCGTGGCCGCCTGGTTGCGGATCTCGGTCTCCCCGGCACCCGGGCTGCGGGCGGGCAGCGCGGGCAGGTTCAGGTCGGGACGGGCCGATGCGGGCGGGGAGTCCGGTTCGGGCCCGCTCAGCAGGAACACCAGCGCGCCCGCCCCGGCCAGCGCCACCAGTGCGAGGGCGGCCGGCGCGCGGCGGCTCCCGCGCCGCGCGGGCGCGTGCCCGTGTCCGGGATCCGCGTGCACGGGCCCGGCCGAGGGGGCGGGCGGGACGCGCGGCAGGGGCTGCGTCGTCTCCTCCAGGGACTCCGGCAGCGAAGGCCAGTCGGGGTACGCCGGGCCGTGGGGGCCCTCGGTCACGGCGACGTAGGGGCGCACGAGGTGGCGGTCGTCGGGCTCGGGCCCGTTCTCATGGGGGTGTGGGGACACGGTTGTCTCCGGGCGCGGACAGGGGGCCGGTGCGGCGGTGCGGAACCGGCCCCCGTCCAGCCGGTCAGGCCCTGCGCCGCCGGGCGGCGAGGGCCGTGCCCGCCCCCGGGGCCGGCACGGTCAGCGGAGCGCGGGCGGATATCGGCATGTGGGACTTCTCCGAAGTGCGGCTCATTCGGTGGCTCTTGAGCGGACTCTTTCCGTCCGCGACCGCTTCGTCAAGCCGGGTGTCCGTTCCGCCCCATCCATCCGTTCTGCTCCGGCGGCGGACCGGGAAGTGACCGCCACCGTCAGCGCGGCCGCCAGCATCAGCGCCGCGCCGGCGAGCGGGGCCGCCGGGACGGAGACGCCGTCCACCGCGAGCCCGCCGGCGAGGGCGCCCGCCGCGATGGCGAAGTTGAACATGGCCACCATCAGGGAGGAGGCGGCCTCGGCGGCCCGGGGCGCGGCCTGCAGCATCCAGCGCTGCAGGCTGACGGAGACCCCGCCGTAGACCAGGCCCCACACCAGCAGCAGCGCGGTCCCGGCGGCGGCTCCCGGTACGACGGCGATCAGCGCCAGTACGGCGGTGAGGGTGGCGCTGACGGTGAGCAGCGTACGGCGGGCGTCGCGCGGCCCGGCCAGGAAGTTGCCCGCGACGCCGGCGAGGCCGTAGCCCAGGAGCAGGGTGCTGACCAGGCCGGAGTCGACGCCCGAGACGTCCCGCAGGATGGGCCGTACGAAGGTGTAGGCGGCGAACTGGCCGGTCACCACCAGGAAGGTGACGGCGACTCCGGCCCGGACCGCGCGGTTGCGGCGCAGCAGGGCGGGCAGTTCGCGGAAGGTGACGGGCCCGGACGGGGGCAGTGCGGGCAGCAGCAGGAGCAGGGCGGCGGTGGTGAGCGCGCCGAGGACGCCGACGGCGCCGAAGGCGGTGCGCCAGCCGCCCAGTTCGCCGAGGAGGGTCCCGGCCGGGACACCGAGCACGGAGGCGGTCGGGACCCCGCCGAAGATCAGGGCCGTGGCCCGGCCGGCGTGGTGCCCGGCGACCAGCCGGACGGCGAGCCCGCCCGCGACGGCCCAGAACCCGCCGACGCTGACGCCGACGAGCAGCCGGGCGGCCAGCAGCACCGTGAAGCCGGGTGCGAACGCGGCGGCGAGGTTGGCGGCGGCCATCAGGGCGATCAGCGCGCAGAGCACGTGCCGCCGGTCCAGCCGGGCGGCGCCGACGGTGACGAGGGGCGCGCAGAAGCCCGCGACGAGGCCGGGGACGGTGACCATCAGTCCGGCGGTGCCGTCGGAGACCCCGAGGTCGGCGCCGACGGGGGTGAGCAGGCCGACGGGCAGCAGCTCGGAGGTGATCAGGCAGAAGATCCCCAGGGAGACGGCCGTGACGGCCGCCCATGCCCTGGGGGTGGTCCGGTCGGCGGTCGGTACGGCGGGGGTGGGATCGGGAACGCTGGACGCGGCTGGTTCGGTCATGCTCGGCACTCCGTACGGCAGGCGGGCGATTGGTGCACGAGGGCGCGGCGGCACCAGACCCCGGGGGTCGCGCCTCCCCCGTCGCCCGCACTGCCGTGCCGTGCCGATCGCGTTCCGCCCATTCTGCGACCGCCCTGGCCGTTTCCGGCCGCCTCCTGAAGGATCGATTCGGCAACGTCCTGGCCGGTTCCCGGCGTCACCCGGACGCGTGAGGATCCGGATCCGCGCGGCCCCGGACTACGGCATGGTGGTCGGATGCAGTTACGCCGGGCCGCCCTGCCCCTCTCCCTCCTCGCGCTCCTCGCGAGCGCCGGCTGCGTGTCCGTCGGCGCGGAGTCCGGCGGTCCGGGCCCGGCGCGGGGCTCCGTACCGCCCGCGGACGCCCCGGACGCCACCGACGCGACCGGCGCCACCGGCGCGCGGCACGCCCACGATCCGCCGCAGGAGCCGCCCCTGCCGCTGGGCGAGCTCCCGGAGCCCGAGGCGGCCCCGGAGGCGGGCCCGGAGCCGGCCCCGCGGGTGCCGCCGCCCGCCCGCCGGATCCGGCCGCCCGCGCAGCGGCCGGCGAAGCCCGTCGCGCCCCGCCGCGCCCGGCCCGCGGAGCAGCCTCCGCTGCGCGTGCCGCCCCCGCCGCGCGGCGAGGAGCTGTGCGAGGCGGCGGAGGGCACGGTCCCGCCGTCGATCGTGGACCTGTGCGTACGCCAGTACGGCCGCTGAGCGGACCGGATCTCCCCACCGGGCAGACTTGACCCTCACACCGTGTCAGGCCGTGCACTGGAGGGCGTCATGTTCACCATCGGAGACTTCGCCAAGCACGGCCGGGTATCGGTCCGCATGCTGCGCCACTACGACGCGCTCGGACTGCTGCGCCCGGCACGTGTCGACCCCGTGACCGGCTACCGCTCGTACGAGGCGGCCCAGCTGGCCCGCCTCAACCGCGTCATCGCGCTCAAGGAGCTCGGCTTCACCCTGGAACAGGTGGGGGCGGTGCTCGACGAGAAGGTCGGCGCGGAGGAGCTGCGCGGGATGCTGCGGCTGCGCCGGGCGGAACTGGAGACCGCCGCGGCCGAGGCCGCGGCCCGGCTGCTCCAGGTCGAGGCGAGGCTCCGGACCATCGAGAGCGAGGGAACCATGTCCGCCGACGAGATCGTCGTGAAGAGCCTGCCGCCGGTACGGCTGGCCGAACTGACCGGGGTGGCCGCGAGCTTCGCCCCGCAGGACATCGGGCCGGTCATCGGCCCGCTGTACGAGGACCTGTGCCGCCGCGTCGAGACCGCCGGGGTGGTTCCGACCGGTCCGGGTCTGGCCTACTACGAGGAGGCGCCGGGCGGCGAGCCCGGAGCGGTCCTGGTGCACGCCGGCCTCCCGGTGGCGCCGGCGGTCCGCGCCGGGCACCTCGGGGCCGGGGTGCGGATCGTCGAGCTGCCCGGGGTCGAGCGGGCGGCGACCGTGGTGCACCGGGGCCCGATGGACGGGGTGCTGCCGACGGCGCAGGCCCTGGCCCGGTGGATCGACGCGAGCGGCCACCGCTCGGCCGGCTACGCCCGTGAGCTGACCCTGGCCGGCCCGGAGGACCCGCAGGGGTGGGTCACCGAGCTCCAGGAGCCGCTGGCCCCCTGAGGGCACGGCCCCGGTCGCGGACGGCCGCGCAGCACCGGGCGGCGCCCCGGCGGGCCGTCCGCAGCCGGCGCACCGCGCCGTGGCCGCGCCGGCTCCACTCGGCGCGGGGCAGCCCGGCGCGCCGGCCGCCGCCGGCGATCAGGGCGTTGACGGGGGCGTGCGGGTCGGCGGCGACGCCCTTGGCGATCAGCACGCCGACGACGAGCGGGACCAGGGCGACCGCGAGCGCGGAGCCGGCGGCGGTCACGTGGCCGAGGCGCGGGCGGGGGGTTCCGGGTGCCGTGGTGTCCATGGCGTCATTCCAGCAGCGGCGCCGCCGCGGGGGATCGGGGCGGATACTCAGTCCGCCCGGCACGGGTACTCAGACGGTGGAGGCGGCGGTGGAGACGGAACCCCGGGGCTTCGAGCCCGCGACCGGCGACGGTCCCGAGGTGTCCGGCGAGGGCCGGGCGGCCGAGGTGCGCACGGCGTACGAGGGGCTGCTGCAGATCCGCCGGCTGCTGGCCGGCGGGGCGGGGGTGCCCGCCCCCTGGGAGCTGCGGCTGATGCCGCGCGCGGTGGCCCTCGTCCTGGAGGCGGCCGGCTTCCCGCCGTCGGCGGTGGACCCGGCCGGCCGGCGCACCCGCACCGGCTACCGGGTCGCGCCCGGCGCGGACGGGGTGCGGGTCACCTGGACCGGCCCGCCGTCCGGCGGCGCCGCCGGGGAGGAGCGGGACCGCCTGAAGGCCTGCGCGGCGGAACTGGAACGCCACGGCTGGGAGTGCCTGCTGTACCGCGGCCCGCGGGGGCGCCGCTTCCTGGAGGTGGAGCGCCGCGGCTGAGCCGGGCGCCCCACCGCTGCGGGTGGGGCGCCCGGCCCGGCCGTTCAGCCGTCGTCCCGGTGGCGCAGGAGGCGCAGGGCGTTGGCGACGACGACCAGGGTGGAGCCCTCGTGGACCAGGACGGCCGGGCCGATGCCCAGGCCGAGGGCGGTGGCCGGGACGAGGACGGCGACGATGCCCAGGCTCAGCCAGAGGTTCTGCCGGATGATCCGGCTCGCCCGGCGGCTGAGGCCGGTGATGAAGGGGAGCCGGCGCAGGTCGTCGGACATGAGGGCGATGTCGGCCGTTTCCAGGGCGACGGCCGAGCCGGCCGCGCCCATGGCCACTCCCACGGTGGCCCCGGCCATCGCGGGGGCGTCGTTGACCCCGTCGCCGATCATGGCCGTCCGGCCGGTGCGGCGCAGCCGGGCCACCTCGGTGACCTTGTCCTGCGGCATCAGGCCGCCGAGCGCCTCGTCCATGCCGACCTCGCGCGCCACCGCGTCGGCCACGCGCTGGTCGTCGCCGGAGAGCATCACGGTCCGGGTGACCCCGAGGGCGCGCAGGGCGGCGACCGTCCCGGCGGCCTCCGGACGGGGGGCGTCCATCAGGCCGAGGGTGCCGAGCCAGCGGTCGCCCCGGCGGACCAGCATCGTGGTGCGGCCGGTCCGTGCGAGCTCCTCGGTGCGCTCGCGCAGGGCGGGCGGTACCGGAGGGCCGGCGAGGGTGTCGGCGTAGGAGAGGCTGCCGATGTGGACGGCCTCGCCGTCGAGTTCGGCGCTGACCCCGCGGCCGATGACGGCGCGGAGGTTGACGGCCTCGGGGGCCCCGGCCGGCGCCGGGGCGTCCGCCAGCAGGGCCGGGGCGTCCCGTACGACGGCCTGGGCGAGAGGGTGGTCGCTGAGCCGCTGCGTGGCGAGGGCCGTGCGCAGCAGTTCCTCGCGGCCGGCTCCGTCGGCGGCCAGGGCCTCGGTGAGGCGGGGGCGGCCCTCGGTGAGGGTGCCGGTCTTGTCGAAGGCGAGGGTGCTCAGGCGGCCGAACTCCTCCAGCGGCGCCCCGCCCTTGACCAGTACTCCCCCGCGGGCGGCGCGGCCGACGGCGCTGAGGACGGCGGCCGGGGTGGCGATGGCGAGGGCGCACGGGCTGGCGGCGACGAGAACGGCCATGGCGCGGTAGAAGGTGTCGGTGAAGGGCTCGCCGGAGAGGGCGCCGAATCCCAGCAGGGCGGCGACGAGGACGAGGACGCCGGGGACGAAGACCTTCTGGAAGCGGTCGGTGAACCGCTGGGTGGGCGAGGTGCGCTCCTCGGCGTCCTGGACCATGCGGACGACGCGGGCGAGGGTGTTGTCGGCGGCGATGCGGGTGACGACGACGTCGAGGGAGCCGGAGCCGTTGACGGTGCCGGCGTAGACGCGGCTGCCGGCGTCGGCGGCGGCGGGGTCGGCGAGGGCGGCGGCGCGGTCGGCCACCGGGGTCTTGTCGGCGGGGACGCTCTCACCGGTGATCGGCGACTGGTCGACGCTGCTGCTGCCCGCGGCGACGAACCCGTCGGCCGGGACCCGGGCGTGCGGGCGGACCAGGACGGTGTCCCCGACGGCCAGCTCCTCGACGGGCACCTCGACGGGCTCCGCCGCGCCGCCGCGCCGGACGAGCGCGGTGCGGGGGGCGAGGGCGCCCAGGGCCTCGATGGAGCGCCGGGCGCGGCCCATGGCGTACTCCTCCAGGGCGTGGCCGAGGCTGAAGAGGACGAGGAGGACGGCACCCTCCTCCCAGCGGCCGATCGCGGCGGCTCCGGCCGCGGCGACGAGCATCAGGAAGTCGACCTGGAAGCGTCCCCCGCGGAGGGTGGCGACCGCCTCGCGGAGGGTGAAGAACCCGCCGAAGACGTAGGCGGCCACGAAGAGCGCCTGGGCGGCGGGGCCGCCGTTCCCGGTCAGCTGGAGGGTCAGCCCGGTGAGGTAGACGGTGAGGGCGAGCAGGGCGCTGACCAGCTCCGCGCGCTCTCCGGCCTTCTTCGCCACGTCACGCATGGCGTCACGCATCACGACGTTCATGACATCAATATATCAGCACATTGAAATATGTAGACGTGTGTACGTCCTGATCTCCGATCTAGGGTGGCCCCATGGAACCAGCCCCGGAACCGCAACCCGCGCTCACCGAGCCCGACGCGGCCGCGGTCGCCGAGGTCATGCAGGGCCTCGCCTCACCCGCCCGGATCCGCATCCTGGCCCGGCTGCTGCACGCGCCCTGCTCGGTCGGCGAACTGGCCGAGGCCCTCGGCCTCGGCCAGCCCACCGTCTCCAACCACCTGCGCCTGCTGCGCCACCTCGACCTGGTGGCCGGGCGGCGCGACGGGCGCAGCGTGGTCTACGAGCTGCACGACGAGCACGTCACCGCCCTGCTCCGGCAGGTACTGGAGCACGTGCACCACGGACGCCGGGGCCAGGACCAGGTCAGCGGTAGCCGTCCGTCAACAGCGTGATCACGTCCCCGGCGAGCAGCACGTCGGACTGCGTCTCCGGCAGGCGCGTGCCGTTGATGTCCGCCGCGGGCAGCACGGGCGCCCCGGCGGCCTCGTACGCCTTCTGGGACCTCTCCGCGAAGTCCGCGTACGTCATCTCCTTGACAGCGGAGTCGAACGCCGGACCGCGCAGGCCCTCCACTTGTGACGCCGCCTCCAGCAGGAGCGTGTCGGTGTAGCCGTCGCCGTTCTCCGCCGGCTGGTTCCGCAGGAGAACGGCCCGGTACTCGGCGAACTTGCCCTGCGCCAGCGCGGCACGCAGGGCGTTGACGGCCTTCTTCGACCCGGTGCCGCCCAGTCGGCCGTCCAGGGCCGAGGACAGGGTGTACTCGGTCCGCACTTCCTTGCCCAGCGTCATCTTCAGGAGTGCGGGTCCCGCGCCCGTCACCTCGACCTCCCTGCACACCGGGCACCGCATGTCCTCGTACAGGTGGACCGGCATCCGCCGCGGGTCCCCCACGACGATCGTGGTTCCGTCCGGCGCCAGGGCCTCCGGCAGGTCCTCGACGGCAGCGTACGGGTGGCGGCGGGCCCGCTGCGCGGCCTCCGTCTGATCTCCGCAGGCCGTCAGGGTCAGCCCCAGCAGGGCGACCGCCACCAGTACGGGACGAATGCGTTCGGCTCTCATGCGGTTGCGCTTTCCTGGGTGCTCGGGAGGGCCCGGCCGACTCCTGCGGCACCGCCGCTCCCGCGCCGACGCCGGCCGGCACGGAATCGGGTCCCACTACAGCACGGCCGGCGCCGCCTGAGGCGACCGGGGGGCGCTACGCCCTCGGAGGCCTACGGCGCCCCGAAGGTCAGCCGCAGCTGCGGTGTCCCCTCGTTCGCCGCGGCCTCCGAGGACCACAGCCACAGGGCGTCCGTCCCGGTCGCGGTCAGCGCCAGGCCGTACGGGCCGCCCAGCGCGCCCGCGAGGGCGGCCGTGTCCAGGCCTGCCGTGTGGACCGCCGGGCCGTCCGGGATCCCGGGGAGGCTCCCGAGCGCCGGTGCGCCCGTGGCCGGGCGGTTGCCGTAGGTGGTCCCGCCCTCCGACCAGGCGCCGGCGACCGGGACCACCGAGACAGTGTCGGTGGTCCCCGCCCCGGCCATGGTGCTGGTCTTCACGCTCAGCGCGGCCGACTTCAGGACCTTCCCGGCGGGTGCGGCGGGCAGGTCGAAGCGCAGGTAGCTCGCGTACAGCGGGGTGCCGCGCACCGCGAGGGAGCCGGAGGTCCCGTAGTTGGCGGCGGGGGCGCCCGCGTTGGCGTACGTGTCCTCGGCCGCGGTGAGCGTGACGACCGTGTCGGCCGGGGCGGAGGCCAGGGTGAAGTGGTCCGTCACCTGCGCCGCGCTCAGGACTCCGGGGTAGATCGCGGTCTCGTCCAGCCGGCCCGCCCAGTGCTCGCTGTCCGGGCGGTCCGGCCAGCCGCCGAGGCCGTCGAAGCCGGTGCGCCAGTAGCCCGCGAAGTCCTCGTGGGTGGTGACGTCCAGGGTGCCCTTCAGGGCGCCGTCCACGTACAGGGCCATCCCGCCGGGGCCCTGGGTGGCGACGACGTGGTGCCACCTGTCGTCGTTGTACGCGGCGGCGGTGGTGACGGTGCGGGTGGCTCCCGTGAAGACGCCGAAGACCAGCCGGCCGCCGTCGGTCATGTAGACGTGCTTGTCGTAGTGGCTGCTGCCGCCCGCCTGCTGACTCCCGAACCCGACGAGCTTGCCGCCCCGTGTCGTGTTCGTCCTGAACCAGGTCTCGATGCTGTAGGTGGCGCCCACGGTCTGCCGGCGGTCGCCGTACACGTGCGCGTCCGTGCCGTCGAAGCCGATCGCCGTGCTCGCGCCGCCCACCGCGCCCGGCGACTGGCGCAGGGCCGGGACGCCCTGGTGGACGCCCGCCTGGTTCCCGGCGGCCGAGGAGTCGGCCGCGTACGGCAGGACCACGTCGTCGTAGCGCCAGTACAGCTGGGCGCCGTCCGCTCGGACCCGGTTCGGGTAGGCCTCGGCCGTGGCCGGTACCGTCACCGTCGCCGGGGCGGACTGGGCGCTGGTGTTGCCCGCCGCGTCGGCGACCGTAACCCGGTAGGTGTACGTCTGGCCGGCCTGGGCGGTGGTGTCCGTCCAGGAGGCCTGCGGCCGCTTGAAGAACAGCGAGTCGGCGGTCACCGTCCCGATCGGGGTCGCCGAGCCGTTGCGGTACACCCGGTAGGTGAGCGCGCTGTCGTCGAGGTCGAGGCTGGTGCGCCAGCGCACCTGGACCTCGCCCGGCTTGAAGCTCGCCGCGCTCGCGAGGGGAACCGTGGGCGCGCCCGTGTCGTCGGTGGAGGAGAAGCGCGTCAGGCTCTGCTGCGCCGCCCCGTTGACGGTGGTGAACTCGCCGCCGACCCACAGGTAGGGCACGCCCGCCTTGGCGCCGACGGCCATCACGCGCGGGCCGATGCCCTCGCCGATGCCGTCGTCGGTGTCGGGTGACCAGCCCAGCTTGCCGGTGCCGGTGGTCGGCTGGGCCAGCATGTGGTGGCGCCTGCCGTCGGGGAACTCGCCGACGCCGGAGCAGTCGTGCGCGTGCGAGGCGCTGTAGAGCACTTCCCGGTACGGCAGGACGGCCTGGGTGGCGCCGAGGCAGGTGTCGCGCCAGCGCTGCCCGAAGCCGGCCAGGTCGAGGGCGATACGGCCGTCGAAGACCCCGCCGCCGGTGCCCTCGTTGGCGGTGTAGAAGCCGGTGGCGTCGGTCGCGATGTCCTTGACGACGGAGTTCGTCTCGATGAAGCCGGGATAGGCCTTGGTGAGGGCTCCGCTGCCGGCGTCGACGACGGCGAGCGCGTGCGTGTCTGTTCCGTTCAGGGTGAAGAAGTCGCCGCCGAGCAGGACGTTCCTGCCGTCCGGGGTGACCTCGACGGCGCGTCCCGGCTCGTCCGCGTCGGCCCGGAAGGGGCGCAGCGCGCCGTCGGCGGTGGCGACGGCGGCGAAGCGCCCGCGCGGCTGTCCCCCGACGGTGAGGAAGTCGCCGCCCGCGTAGACCGTGTCCGCGGTGACGGCGATGGCCCGGACGGTGGCCGCGAACGCGGGCCGGAAGGAGGGCTTCACGGTGCAGGTGGCGACGTCGATGGCGGCGATGCCGGAGAGCGGGGTGCCGTTGACCGCGCCGAAGTAGCCGCCCGCGTAGAGGGTCTTCTTGTCGGGCGAGACCGTGAGCGCCCGGACGGTGGCGGTGCCGCTCGCCACGGTGAAGGACAGCTCGCACGAGGTCGGGGCGCCGGTCGCGGCGTCGAGCGCGGCGAAGTTGACGGCCTGGCGCTCGGTGCCGCCCGCTCCGGCGGGCGGGCGGACCGCTGAGAAGGTGCCGCCGGCGAAGACGGTGCCGCCGGCCTCGGCGAGGGCCCAGACGACCCCGTTGGGCTGCCAGGTGGGCAGCGGGTCGGCGGTGAAGGCCACGGGCGGAGTGACCGCCGCCGCCTCCGGGACGAGCCCGAGGCCGGCGACCGCGCCGGTGCCGGCCAGTGCCAGGGCGAGAGCGGCCGCCAGGCCTCTGGATCTGCGCATGAACCCCCCAGTTCGTCGTGCATCGTTCTGCTGCACGGCCACCGCACAGATGTTCTCCGGTACGGCCGCACCATAGGCCGGATCCCCCCACCGGTCACCCCACTTGACCCACCGGTTGCGTAGCCCACACGGCGTAGCGCCCGGCATGAGGGAGACGTGCGCTGTGACCTGGACGTCTCAGCACCGCATCGCCGTGCCTCCGGGGTCGGCCGGCATGCAGTCCCGCTCCACCCGGGCCAGGCTGACGCCATGAACCCCGAACCCCTGATCGTGGTGGAGCCTCCGGACAGTCGTGGGTTGAGGGACGTCCGCGTGCGGGGTGAGGTCGTGGGACGGGCCTGGTCCTTGGGAGACCTGCGCGGCCTGCTGCGCCGTGCCGAGGTCCCTGAGGACTTGGACCTGGAGGCCGGTGAGCTCGTGCACTGGCGGGGTGGCGGATCCGAGGTCTGGCCGGACCGGCCCTGGAGACGGCGAGGGACTTCGGTCCTGATAGCCGCGGGCCTTCTCATCACTGCCGGCGTGCTCGGCAAGATAGGCAAGACGGACGTCTCGGACGCCCTGACGTTCGGGGGGCGCGTGGCGGGCGCCACGTTCCTCTTCGCCAGCATTGTGGAGATGATTGCGGCCATCTGCGCCTTCGACTACTTGGGGAAACGCCGCTGGGTCTACTCCGGAGCGGCGGTTCTCGTAGGTGTCGCGATCGCGCTGGCCGTGAACGCCCTCCTGCTCGCGATGCAGATAGACGCCCGAGAATACAGTCCTTACGCATGGATTTGGCCCACTATCCTGGTCTGGTCCCTCTGGGCGCTGCGAAAGATCAACCCCCAGCAGATATGGAGGCAGTCCCCCCACCCCAAGAAAGTCGCGACCGGAGCGGCGGTGGCCGGACTCATATCCATCGGAAACCTGCTCTACTCCCGGGTTTACGTACCGTACTCGAGCCCTCTCACGATGGACATCGCTGTCAAGTTCGGAGAACCGCAACTGAACGCCAAACGCACCGTCCTGTACGTTCCGATGACGGTGACCGTCAAGAACAACGGAAAGGTGCCGCTCTACATCCTGGGCACCCTGTACAGGGTGTACGGACGTTCGGCGAATTTCGCCGAAAAGGCCAGGGGCGTGGCGGAGTGGAAGGGCGACATCCAGGCCGGCGAAAGTGTGGAGCGGAACGTCAGCGTGATGGGGCGTGATCTGATCAGCTCCGGCGAGGTCATCGTGAACGGCGGTGGTTCTTTCATGGAGTCAGGCGACGTCATGAGCGAGGAAAGGGTCCTCAGCATCCCCGCGAACTCGGAATTCGATTCGATCGAAGGCGTCGCCGAAGCCGTGGTCATGAGGACGGATCGAGCCACGCTGAGCACCGACTTCCTGTCTTCGGTGACCACCTCATGGGACGACTCCCTGTCCCACGTGAAGGACGCGCCCAAATGGGTGGCCGAACCGGGAGACGAGTACCTCAAATATCAGGCTCGACTTTATTACAGCAATGAGATCCTCAACGCGACTCGCCGCCCCCGATATGCCACCATCTGGTGGGTTGTCAACAAGACCGCGGACGGCTGGCAGTCCAGCTACCTGCAGGCCACGATCTCGCTGAAGAATGAAGAATCACGGAAGCCCACCGCTCTTGATTCGCAGGAAACCTCCACGAGTTACGGCCTGTACTTCTTTACCAGCGCCACGGTGCGGGAACCGTTCGCGGCGCTCGTGAAGCCCCCCGCCCCCTAGGGCAGCGGGCGGCACAGGAGGGCGGCCGGGGAGGGGCGGGAGGCGGCGCGGGTGGTGAAGGCGATGCCCGCCGCGTACTCGGTGGGTGCGCACTGGCCCTTGTAGTGGCCCCGGGCGTAGTCGCCGCCGCCGGCTCCCGGCGGGCGGTTGTCGCCCCGGTCGAACCAGAGGGTGCGGCCGGCGGCGGCCGGGAGGGCCGTGCGGGCCGGGGCGCACAGGGCGGCGGAGACGCGCTCGCCGCGCAGGCTGTACCCGATGAGGAACTGCCCGGCCGGGCACTGGAGTTTGGTGTAGCCGGTGGCCCAGTCGCCGCCCGGCGGGACGTGCGCCTCGTCGCGGACCACCGTGTGGCCGCCGGCCGGGGCCCGCAGGTCCGAGGTGGTGCACAGGCCGCGGCCGCCGGTGTGGCTGAGGCCGGTCAGCCGGGCGCCGTCCGGGCAGACGGCCTTGCGGGCGCCGCTGTCCCAGTCGCCGAGGGCGCGGGTGCGCAGGGAGGCGTTGTGGTCACGGTGGTCGGTGCTGAGCTGGTACCAGGCCGGGGTGGCGGGGACGGGCCCGGTGCGGCCGGGGGCGGTGGTCAGGGCGGTCAGGGAGGCGGTGCGCCAGTCGGCGGGGTCGAGGACCCCGGTGCGGCGGCCGGTGGAGTCGTAGCGGAGCAGGGCCCAGCTGTCGCCGCCCGGGGCGCCCTGCGCGGTGGTGCTCCAGCCGACGAGCGGCCAGTACGCGAAGTCGGCGTCGGAGCCGGCCAGGTAGGAGGTGAGGTTCTGGAACCAGGCGCGCGGGGCGGCGCCCGTCTCATCGGCGCCGATGCCGAACTCGCTGATCCAGACGGGGGCGGTGAAGTGGGTGCCGGTCTCGGCGGAGACGAAGAAGGCCTGGTCGTAGAGGGTCTGTTCGAGCTGGGCCCGGGTCATGTCCTGGTAGCGGGGGTCGTGGGTCTCGCCGAGGCCGGTCGCACCGCTGTGCCGGGTGCCGGTGTACCCGTAGAAGTGGGCGGAGTACACGAGCTTGCCGGAGACGACCAGGGTGTGCGAGAGGCCGCGCACGGGGGTGAGGGTGGGGCGCTCGTGGGGGAACCCGTCGAGGGGGATGCCGGTCCAGTTGATGCCTTCGACGACGATCAGCAGGTCCGGGTTGGCCTCGGTGAGGATCCGGTCGGCGGCCTCCTGGGAGGCGGCCTGCCAGTCGTGGCCGTCGCCCAGGCCCCAGTTGGGGTCGTCCCAGGTGTCGCGGCGGACCTCGTTGTAGAGGTCGGCTCCGACCACGCGCGGGTTGTCGCGGTAGCGGCGGGCGATCGACACCCAGTCGTCGGCCCACTGGGCGGTGGAACGGCCGCTGTTCCAGCGTTCGTTGCCGTCGAGGCCGCAGCACCAGCGGGTGGTTCCGGTGTGGTTGTTGAGGATGACGGCGAAGCCGGCGTCGGTCAGGGCGGCGACGACGGCGTCGAAGACCTGGAGCGGGGTCCGCCCGCGCAGGGCCGGGTTGGCGGCCACGGCCGCGTCCGGGACGGGGGTGGTGGTGTGGAGCATCTCGTTGGAGAAGGGCAGGCGGATGCTGTTGAGGCCGAGGGCGCGGAAGTCCGCGAGCAGCGCGGGCATCGGGACGCGGTCGAGGCCGAGCGGGATGCCGTGGGAGTCCTGGCCGCTGTGGTGGGCGGCGGGGTCGGTCCGGTCGCCGGAGCCGGTCCAGGAGCCCTGGGCGCCGTCCCAGTTGCCCGAGCGCAGCCGGAACCGCTCGCCCCGGGCGTCGACGACGTAGCGGCCCCGGGTGGAGAGCGGGGGCGTCCAGGCGGTGTCCGCCGCCGGGGCGGCCGTGGGGGCGGCCGCCGGGACCGGGGCCGGGGGCGGGGCAGCGGCGGCCGGCGGCGCTCCGGCCGCCAGGAACAGCACGCTCAGCAGCACCCGTACGAGGCTCTTCATCTCGCTCCCGCCCGCTCCGGCCGCCCGCTCCGGACGGCTGCGGCCGACAAGTTACCGGCCGGTCCTACCGGGCGGAAGGCACAGGAGCGCCCCGGCGCACCCGCCCGTCCGCGGAGGCGTCAATTCCGGCAAACGGCGGCCATCCCTTCACACCCGGCCACCTGGCCAAAACCGCCCCGCGCACGCCCCGGCGCCTCTACCGTGCCCTGAGGGGCAGCCGGCAACGGGAGGGTGGGGCTGATGGACGACGACGAGGACATGCGGCTGGCGAGGATCACGCCGGAGATCTCCCGCCGCACGCTGGCGATGCTGCGCGGTCTGGCCGGACTGGAGCCCGCGGAGCAGGTGCCGGAGGACGCCATGACGGTCGCCGACGCGATCCTCGACGACCACGGTACGGACGGGCTGCGGGTGCTGGTGATGACCCTGGCCGCCTGGGCGACGGCGCAGATCGAGAACGTGGCGGAGCTGAGCGGGCGCAGCCACGAGGCGGTGCTCGACGCGATGGAGCTGGCCTGTCTGGAGGCCAATGCCGAGGAGTAGCACCCGGCAGCCACCGGAAGGGTTTCTTCCGCCGGGGTACGGGCGACGCTCCGGGGCGACCCGGCCCGTCGTCCGCCACCCTCGGTGGACGGGGCACGACCGACGGTTCCCGTGCCGCGGCATGCCCTGATCCGGGCCCGGGTCGGCGACACTGGGGGGACCAGAGGCTCGTGGGGGGTCGTGATCGGAGGCCGTCGTGAGCACACCTTCCGCCATCCGGATCGCCGCCGTCCTGTCGGCCGAGCACCGCGGCCGGCTGATGGCGCACGCCCGTGAGGTCAACTTCCCCGAGGGCGCGCGGCTCTTCGACGAGGGCGGGCCGGCCCAGACGTTCTGGATCGTGCGTTCCGGCACGGTGACCCTGGAGATCCCGCTGCCCGGCCGCCGCACCCCCGCCCCCGTGGAGAGCCTCGGCCCCGGGGAGCTCGTGGGCTGGTCGTGGCTGTTCCCGCCGTACGTGTGGCAGCTGAGCGCCGAGGCCATGACCCCGGTGCGCGCCTACGAGTTCGACGGGGCGACCGTCCGGATGCTGATGGACGCCGACCCCGCCTTCGGCTCCGCGATCGGGCACTGGGTCGGCAGGGTCCTCGCCGTCCGGCTCCACCAGACCCGCACCCGGCTGCTCGACCTCTACTCCCCGCGTTCGGGGGCGGGCCGCTGAGGGGCGCTCCAAACCTTCCGGGGAGGGGTGTTCGGCCGTTTCCCGGAATCCCTCCCCCACAGGTCACGGCGGCGCCGGGTGGACGGGGGTCGCTGCGGACTGCGGTCATGCGCTCACGAACGGTGACGAGAAACGGCCGTACGAACGGGCGTTCACGCTCCGGATCGGCAAGACTCCCGTCCGTTATCCGAAACGCCGACCCGAGGAGTGTTCGAAATGCGGTCCATCACCAGGAGTCTGGGACTGGCTTCCGGAGCAATGGCCCTCACCGCCGTCACCGCGCTGGCCGGGACCGGAGCCGCCGACGCGGCGCCGACCGGAACGCAGAGCCTCTACTCGCCGTCCGCACTCGTGGTCAGCGTGACGGCCGGGGATGACACCGTCAACGGGACGGTGCTGCGCGCGGCGACGCTGGTGTGCGCGCCGCGGCCGGGCGGCACCCACCCGGCCCCGGCGGCGGCCTGCGCCGAGCTGCGGGCCGCCGGGGCCTCGCTGGACGCCCTCGCCGCTCCCCGGCCCGACACCGCCTGTACCAGGGAGTGGAACCCGGTGACCGTCACCGCCGAGGGCGTGTGGCAGGGCCGCCGGCTGAGCTACACGTACACCTTCGGCAACCCCTGCGGGCTGCGCAGCACCACCGGGGTGCTCTTCGGCATCTGAGGAACGGGGCCCTGGGCCCCGGCCGGGCGGCGCCGTGCGACCGCCGTCCGGCCCCGGCCGCGGCCCCGGCCGCTCAGCCCAGTTCGAGGCTGGTGACCCCGTACAGCCCGGCCAGCTCGACGTCCGGCGCCGGGCCGGTGTACATGCGGGCCGTCTCGAAGGACGGGGTCAGCCCCAGGCCGGTGGCCACCGCTGCCGCCGCCGGGTTCGCGTCGGGCACGTCCACGGCAACCTCCCCGCCGCGGGCGTGCCCGGCGAGCCGCCGGACGAGGGCGGCGGCCACCTCCGGGGCTGCCGCGTAGAGCGGGCCGATCCGGGAGGCCCCGCTGCAGGGGCGGACCACTCCGAGCCCCTCGATCCGGCCGTCCCGGACGGCCGCGAGCGCGGTCCTGCCGGGCAGCGAGGTCCAGGCGGCGAGGAAGGCGTCCCGCGACTCCGGGAAGAAGCGGCGGTCGTAGGCGGCGAGCCGCGCGAAGGGCAGCGAGGCCGCGTCCACGATCTCCACCCCGCCGTCCGGGCCGCCGTCCGGGCCGCCCGCGCCGCCTTCCGCGCCCGTCCCGGCGGGCCGGGGCACGCCTTCGTAGCGCATGTTGGTCCAGGCGGAACGGAAGCCGGACTTGCGGTAGTTGTCCTGCTGTTCGACCACCCCGTCGAGTCCGACGAGGCGCCCCTTGAGCCGGTCCATCCCGGCCTGCCACAGCCGGATGCCGTAGCCCTGACCGCGTACGTCGGGCCGGGCGATGTAGAAGCCGATGAAGCCGAACCCGGTGCCGTAGCGCACGGCGGAGATGCAGGCCACCGGCTCCCCGTCGCGCCGCCCGACGAGGAAGCCGTCCGGGTCGGCGACCGCGAAGGCGAAGCGGTCTCCGTCCCCCGGGTTCCAGCCCTCCGCGTCGGCCCAGGTGCGCAGCAGTTCCATGTCGGCGGCGCTCGCGCCGGTGATCTCGAATCCCGTCATGGGCGGTGTTGTACCAGAACGCCGGGGGCGTGCGCAGGAGCGCTAACCGGCCGTCAGCAGCTCGGCGAGGGCGGCCGGGTCGACCGCCGGGTGCAGGTCGCTGACCTGGCCGTCGCCCACCTCCACGACCCGCCAGACCCCGTCCTCGCGCAGCGCCAGGTCGGTGGTGACGAAGCGGCAGCCGAGCGCCCCGACGGCGGACCGGACGGGTTCCAGTGCGGCGGCGGGGAGCGCGGCGGCGGGCTCGGGGTGGTCCGGGTGGGGGGTCACCAGGCGGGGTTCCCCCTCGCGCCACCAGACGCGGACCTCGGGACCGGTGAAGCGCTCGAAGGCCCGCAGGACGATCCCACCCGCGAGGAACTCGTCCTGGAGTTCGACGAACCGGCTCACCACGCGGTGCACGGCGGGGCGGTCGGCGAGGTCGGGGAGGTGGCAGGCCTCGCGCCACTCGTGCTTGCGGGACTTCACGTAGTCCTTGACGATGCCCGCCCCGGCCGGGAGGGCGGCGGCGAGGGCCGCGAGCCGCTCCCCGTCCGGGGTCTCGCCCGGCGCGGCGGGCAGCCAGCGGCTGGCGGGGGTCAGCGCGCCGAACGTCTCGTACCAGCCGGGGAGTTCGTGGGCCCGCCGGTAGGCCTCGGGGGTGACGGCCAGCCGGGCGCCGCGCCCGCGCAGGGCCGCGTCGAGGTCGGCGTACCGCTCGGCGGGGACCATCCAGCCCCGGTACCAGAGGGCTCCGGCCCCGGCGGGGACCCGGGCCACCGCCCGCTCGGCGTCCCCGGCGAGCAGCGCGTCGTGGTCGACGAGGGCGACGGCCCCGCCGGCGGCGCGCACCTGCCGGGCCTCGGCCGCGAAGTGGGCGTCGGCCCGGCGTTCGTGCAGCGGGTCGTGGCAGTAGAGGACGGTGGTGGTCGTGTTCACTCCCCCACGATAGTGATCAGCCCGCGCAGATCACGTCGTCGAGCGCGATCGGCCGGGAGTCGAGGCGGACGTAGGCGGTGAACGTGTCGGTGGCGCCGGAGTCCCAGGTGGTGGTCACCGTGGCCCAGCCGACGCCGGCCGCCTGGGCCACCGTGGCCGGGCCGACGGAGATGTCCCGCGGGACGCCCTGGGCGCAGAGCACGACGTCCGCGTCCGGGCTGTGTGCCTGTTTCTCCTTCAGCTGTTGCGAGATCCGCTGGCCGCGGTCGCGCGCGGAGGGGCCGTGGTCGCCGTAGAAGGCGGTGAGGAAGGTGGTGATCTCCTCGGCGGTGTGGTGGTGGTGGTGGCCGTGGTGGTGGTGCAGGGACCAGCGCGGCACCGGGTCGGCGAGGGCGGCTGCCGGGACCGACGACGCGACCAGGGGGAACAGCGCGGCGGACAGTGCGAGCAGCAGGGTGCCGGGGCGGTAGGGGATGAGCGTCATGTCGGGTTTGTAGCCGCCCGCTACCACCGGCAGTCCGGGGCGCGGCTCCGGCTCACTCCGGTGGGCCTGGAGATTCACCGCAGAAACGACCCTCCCCCTGCCGACCGGCCCCGCGCAACCCGGGGACCGGCCGGGACGGTAATCCGTTCGCCGTGCCCGGGCGGTCCTGCGTAGGGTCGGGCGCATGGGGAAGCCGCTCGTCGCAGTGTTCAGTGGGGCCGGGATGTCGACCGATTCCGGGATTCCGGACTACCGGGGCCCGCAGGGGTTGTGGCGCGCCGATCCGGACGCCGAGAAGCTCGTGACGTACGAGTACTACATGGCCGACCCGGAGATCCGCCGCCGGTCCTGGCTGATGCGCTCCGAGCTGTGGTCCCTCGCTCCCCGGCCGAACGCGGCGCACCTGGCGGTGGCCGGGCTGGAGCGCTCCGGCACCCCGGTACGGGTGATCACGCAGAACGTGGACGGCCTGCACCAGCTGGCCGGGACGCCCGCGCGGAAGGTGTTCGAGCTGCACGGGACGGCCCGGGAGGTGGTCTGCACGGCCTGCGGCGCCCGGTCGGGGACGGCGCAGGCGCTGGCCCGGGTGGCCGCCGGGGAACCGGATCCCGCCTGCCTGGCCTGCGGCGGGATCCTGAAGACGGCGACGGTGATGTTCGGCGAGCACCTGGACACCGAGGTGCTGGCGCGGGCGGTCGCCGTGGCCAAGGGGTGCGAGGTCTTCATCGCCGTCGGGTCGACCCTCCAGGTCCAGCCGGCCGCCTCGCTCGCCGGGATGGCGGCCGAGGCGGGGGCGCGGCTGATCATCGTCAACGCGGAGGAGACCCCGTACGACCCGCTGGCGGACGAGCTGGTCCGCGAGCCGATCGGCACCGCCCTCCCGGCCCTGCTGGCCCGGTTCGCTTAGCGGCTCGGCCCAGCTCGGCCCGGCCCGGCCCGGCCCGGCTCAGAAAGAGTCCAGCTGGGCGGCGAGGCCGTCCAGGAGCAGGCCGAGGCCGAGCTCGAAGCCGCGGTCGTCGAGCTCGGCCAGTCCGGAGCCCGTGGCGGCGGCGCCGGTGAGCGCGTCGGCCAGGGCCGGGTAGTCGGGGCGGTAGTCGGCGGGAGCCCGGCCGAATCCCGCCGTGAAGGTCTCCAGCGCCGAGCCGAGCACGAGGTAGTCGACCGCGGCGGCGGCCTCGGCGGCCCGGGCCGGGGTGCAGCCGGCCCGCACCAGGGCGGCGAGCAGCGCGTCGTAGCCGCGCAGCGCCTTGTCGGCCGCGACCTGGCGGCGGGCCGCCGGGGCGATCGCGTTTGGGTGGCGGAGGTAGACCTGCCGGTAGCCGCGGGCGTACGCGGCGACGCCCTCGCGCCAGCGCGGATCGTCGAGCGGGCTCAGGTCGATCTCTTCGTTGATGAGCTCCGAGACCGCGTCGAGCACGTCGTCCTTGGAGGCGACGTGGTGGTAGAGCGAGGCGCCGCGCACGCCGAGGCGGTCGGCCAGGGTGCGCATCTTGAGGGCCTGGGGGCCTTCCTCGTCGAGGAGGTCCAGGGCCGCGCGCGCGATGTTCCCGCGGTTGAGCAGCGGCTGGTTGGGTCGGCCCACGGTGATCCCCCTCGTTCTCCGGCGCCAGGTTACCGGGAGGGAGGGGTTCCCAAGAGGTCCGGGGCGGGTTAGGGTCCCCGCATTCCCGATACCTAACAACGTTAGATTTACGTTCCGGAGCACTCCGGGCCCGCCCGGGTGCGGGCACCGGCGCTCCCCCTCCCCCAGAGGTGCGCATGCCAGACCTTTCCCCCCTCGCCCCCGGCCCGGACGCCCCGGTGGACACCGACGCCGCCCGCCTGAGCGCCCTGGGCTACGAGCAGGAGCTGAACCGCAGCCTCGGCGTCCTCGGGAACATCGCCATGGGCTTCGCCGTGGTCTCGCCCGTGGTAGCCCTGTACGCCGTCTCGATGGTCGGCACGATGATCGCCGGGCCCGCCTGGGTCTGGGCGCTGCCGATCGTGCTGCTCGGGCAGTGCCTGGTGGTCAACGTCTACTCCGAGCTGGCCTCGCAGTGGCCGCTGGCCGGCGGCCCCTACCAGTGGGGAAGACGGCTGCTGGGCCCGTCGTTCGGCTGGATGAGCGGCTGGGTCTGGCAGTTCGCGGTGATGTTCGGCAACACCACCGTGGCGTACCTGGCGTCCCCCTGGGTCTTCGCCCTCATCGGGGTGGTCCCCTCGCCGGGCGCCCTGGTCGCGGTCGCCGCCGGGATCCTGGTCGCCTGCATGCTGGTCAACGCGTACGGCATCCGGATCCTGAGCTGGTTCGTCTCGCTGGGCATCGCCGCCGAGGCCGTCGCCTCCGTGCTGGTCGGCTTCACCCTGCTGCTGTTCTTCCGCGAGCACGGCTTCTCGATGTTCACGCAGACCCTCGGCGCCGAGGAACTGTCCGGCGGGTCGGCCGCGACGGCCTTCCTGGCCGTCCTCGCCGTCGCCGGCTGGGGCTTCATCGGGTTCGACGCCTGCGTCTCGACCGCCGAGGAGACCAGGGACGCCGGGCGCCAGGTGCCGCGCGCCATGTGGTGGGCCCTGCTCAGCGTCGGACTGGTCGTCATCCTCAACGCGATGGCGGTGGCCCTGGCCCACCCGGACCCGCGGGCCGTGGTCGCCGGCGAGGACCTCGACCCGGTGACCACCGCCGTGGTCACGGCCTTCGGCTCCTGGTCCGACAAGCCCTTCGTCGCGGTGGTCCTGATCGGCTTCCTCGCCTGCGCCATGGCCTCCCAGGGCGGCGCCGCCCGCGGGGTGTACTCGCTGGCCCGGGACGGGGTGTTCCCCTTCTCCCGCCAGGTCCGCCGGGTCAACCGGCGCCAGGCCCCCATCGGCGGCCTGGTCGCCTCCACCCTCGTCAGCTGTACCGGCCTGCTGCTCGGGCTGAACGCCACCGCGATCGGCAGCCTGATCGCCTTCGGCACCGCGGCCACCTTCCTCCCGTTCTTCCTGGTGACCCTGGCCGCCCTGATCGCCCGGCTGCGCGGGACCTGGGTCCCCTCCGGGCACATCCGGCTCGGCCGCAAGGGCACCTTCCTCAACGTGCTGGCCGTGCTCTGGACCGCCTTCGAGGTGGCCAACGTCTGCTGGCCGCGCGCCGTCCTGGCCCCGGCGGGAGCCCCCTGGTACCAGATCTGGGCCGGCCTGCTGGGCACCGGTGCGGTGATCACCGCCGGCCTGCTCTACCTCGCCGCCAAGAAGCCGCAGGACACGCTGCGCGCGGCGGCGGCCCGCGAGGAGCGGGTCGTGGCGGCTCCCGCCGGCGCCCCCGTCACCGAAGCCCCCTGATCCCGCCGGGTGTCCGGCGGGCAGCCGCCGGACACCCGCCGTTCCCGCCCCTCCCCACCACAGAAGGAGAAATGTCATGCACCTGCCACGCATGAGCCGGCGCGGTTTCGGCGCCGCCGCCCTCGCGGCCGCCGCGTACCCCGTCCTCGGCGGCCCGGCCCCCGCGTTCGCCGAGGACGCGCAGGCGGGCGGCGGCGAGCACTACCACGCACCCGCCGAGTGGGAGCCGCACTCCGCCTGCGTCATGGCCTGGCCGTGGGACAGGAACGCCGGCTGGGGCGCACTGCTCGACGACGTCCAGGGCGAGGTGGCCGGCATCGCCCGGGCCGTCGCCCGCTTCGAAACGGTCGTGATGTTCGCCGAACCGGGCCGGGCGGCCCAGGCCCGGGCCCGCTGCGGCAGCACGGTCAGCGTCACCGAGTACCCCGTCAACGACTGCTGGGCCCGCGACACCGGCCCCGTCCTCACCGTGAACGACAGGCGCAGCCGCTCGGCCGGCCTGGACTTCGGATTCAACGGCTGGGGCGGGAAGTACCCGTACGACAAGGACGACTTCCTGCCCGTCGGCGTCTGTACGTACCTGGGCGTCCCCCGGCAGCCCGTGGACATGGTCCTGGAAGGCGGATCCGTCATCACCGACGGGCAGGGCACCCTCATCACCACCGAGGAGTGCCTCCTCAACCCCAACCGCAACCCGGGCATGACCCGCGCGCAGATCGAGGCCGCGCTGCTGGCCTCGTACGGCGCGAGGAAGGTGGTCTGGCTGCCGTACGGCCTGGCCGGCGACGACATCACCAACGGGCACGTCGACCTCGTCGCCGCCTACCTGGGCCCGGCCAGGCTGCTCCTGCACACCCAGCCCGACCCCGCGAACCCCAACCACGACCGGATGGCCGCCAACAAGGCGGTGCTGGACGCCGCCACCGACGCCTGCGGGCGGCCCTTCCAGATCGTGGAGATGCACCACCAGCCGCAGTTCCGGCACAACGGGCTGATGGTACGGACGTTCAGCTACACCAACTACTACGAGACCAGCGGCAACGTCGTCGTGCCGACGGCGGGCGAACCGGCCGACGCCCAGGCCCTCGCCCAGTTCGCCGCGCTCTTCCCGGGCCGCCAGGTGGTCGGCGCGCCGGCCCGCAACCTGGCCTGGGGCGGCGGGGGCGTCCACTGCGTGACCCAGCACGTCCCGCGCGTGCGCTGACCCGCCTGATCCGAAGGACACGGCCTAAGCCGCGTCCGCCGCCCGGCGCATCTCGGCCACGTCCAGCTTCTTCATGCGGAGCATGGCGGCCGTGGCGCGGGCGGCGCGGCCCGGGTCCTCGTCGCTGATCAGGTCGATGGCGCCGGGCGGGATGACCTGCCAGGAGAGCCCGAACCTGTCCTTGACCCAGCCGCAGGCGGACTCCTGGCCGCCGTCGCCGGTCAGCGTGTCGTAGTAGTAGTCCGCCTCCTGCTCGTCGGAGCAGTGGATCTGGAAGGAGACGGCCTCGGTGAAGTGGAACTCGGGGCCGCCGTTCAGCGCCACGAACTTCTGGCCGTTGATCTCGAACTCCACGACCAGCACCGACCCGGCCGGTCCCGGGCCCGCCTCGGTGTACCGGCCGGTCCGCAGGATCCGGCCGTCCTTGAAGACGGACAGGTAGTAGTCGGCGGCGGCTTCCGCTTCGCCGTCGAACCACAGGCACGTGGTGAAACCCTGGGTGGTCATGACTGCCTCCGGGCGGTTGGCTGGGGCGGCAGGAGCGCCGTCCCCCACATACAGACCGGTCCCGCGCCCGAAACTCATCGGGGGGCGCGGGACCGGTCCGTACGTTCACCCGTGCGGGCTACATCCCGAGCATCCGGTCGACGACCTGCTCGGCGGCCCGGCCGTTGTCGAGGTCGCAGAACTCCGCGCGGAACGCGGCCCGCGCCTGCGCGTACTCGGAGCCCAGGGCGTCCGCGTCGCGCACGGCCGCGATCAGGCTCGCCGAGTCCGCCAGCAGCGGGCCGGGGGCCTTCTCCTCCAGGTCGAAGGTGAAGCCGCGCAGGGTGTCGCGGTAGTGCTCCAGGTCGTACGCGAACAGCAGGATCGGCCGGTCGGTCAGCGCGAAGTCGAAGAGCGCGGAGGAGTAGTCCGAGACCAGGACGTCGGCGACGAGCAGCAGATCGGTGGTGTCGGGCCAGCGCGAGACGTCGACGACGAAGCCGTCGCGCACGCCGTCGCGGAGCTGCTCGTTGACCCGGTAGTGGCCGCGGACCAGCAGGACGTGGTCCTCGCCCAGCTCGCGGCGGGCCGCGTCCAGGTCGATGCGCAGGTCGAGCTTGTAGCCGCCGGAGAACCCTTCGCGGTTCTCGCGCCAGGTGGGCAGGTAGAGGACGACCTTCTTGCCCTCCGGCAGGCCGAGCCTCCGCCGGACCTCCGCGACCCGCTCGGCGTCCGGGCGCACGAGGGCGTCGGTGCGCGGGCTGCCGACCTCGATGACCTCGCCCTGGTAGCCGAGGGCGCGCTTGAGGACCGGCGTGGCGTACGAGCTCGGCGAGGCGAGCAGCGTCCACTGGGCGCTGTCGTGCTCCAGGCCCTCCAGCACCTCGGGGCTGGTGTAGTAGTCGTGCGTGTAGTCGTAGCCGATCTGCTTGATCGGCGTCCCGTGCCAGGTCTGTACGACGGTCTGGCCCGGGCGGCGCAGGAAGTGCGACGGCACGCTGTCGTTGACGACGTAGTAGCGGGCGCGGGCCAGGACCTCCCAGGCCTCCAGGCTGTCGTACTGGACGGCGCGCGCGGTCGCCGGGACCTCGGCGCGGCCGTCGCGGACCAGCCACACGTGGTCCAGCTTCTCGCCCCGGCGCACGAGCTCCTCGTGGATGGCGCGCGGGGAGTCGCCGGCGCCGTGGCCCTGGAAGGTGTCGTAGACGACCATGTCCTTGACCGGCAGCCGGCGCTGGGCCGGGTAGGTCTCGTCGCGGGCGATGCGCTGCGCGTGGCGGGAGCGGTCGTGCGGGCTGATCAGCGGGTCGCTGACCAGGACCATGCGGTCGCGCAGGCGCGCCTCGACGCGCATCCGGCGGCCCAGGACCGTGACGGCGTACGGGCCGGAGTTCACGGCGGGCGCGATCAGCTGGACGGGGGCGCCCCGGTCGACGCCGAGGAGGCCCGCGGTGGTGCCGCCCTGGGAGACGGGGCGCAGGGTGGGCCACCAGCGGCCGGCCGGGATGGTGGTGCGGCCGGCGTACGGCTCGGGCAGCGCGGGCTCGAAGGAGGTTTCGAAGCGCTCGCCGTCGCGGGTGACGGGGTAGCTGTACTCCGTGCCGTGGTGGTCGTGGAAGACCAGTTCGTACGCCTCGTCGGCGTGGGCGTCCGGGGCGTGGAAGACGCCGGCCAGGGTCAGGGTGCCGTCGTGCGCGGTGACGGTGTCGACCAGCGGCGGGGTGGGCTGGACGGAGAGGACGAGGTGTCCGGTGGCGCCGCGCTTGGCGAAGACGGCGCGCTCGCCCGCGGTGCCGGGCAGCGGTGCGACGAGGGCGGCGAAGCCGCCGCGCTCGTCGTGGGCCAGGGGGTGGCGGGTGCCGTCGGCGCGGACCACCGAGAGCTCCCACGGCTCGGGCGTCCAGACGCCGGGCTTCGTCTCGGCGGCCGGGACGGCGGCCAGCTCGGCGAGCGGGACGACCGCGGTGAAGGCGGTCCGGCCGGCGGCCGCGGCGCCGCCGGTGGCCAGCGGGACGCTGACGGCGGTGCCGGTACGGGTGTGGTGGGCGTGCAGGGTGGCGCCGGCGCCGACCTCGGCGGCCAGCTCGCCGACGAGTTCCAGGGTGCCGTCACCGCGGCGGACGTCCAGGACCCGGGCCCGGACGACCTCGACGTGGACGGTGAGGGAGCCCGCGACGGTCGGCAGGATGCGGACGTCGGGGGTGGCCCAGTAGGCCGGCGGGGCCATGCCGCTGTCGTGCTCGCCGCCCTTGAGGCGGGCGCGGTGCAGTCCGCCGGCACCGGTGACGGCGATGGAGGTGGTCCAGGTGCCGTCGTGCCACTTGCCGCCCGACTGGAAGACGGTGGGGTCGACGATGGCGGTGAAGCCGGCCCAGTCGGCGTGCCGCAGGGCGAGGTGCGGGGTGTTCACCGTGGCCATCGGGGAGGCGACGGTGCGGGTGCTGACGACGGTGCGGCGGCGCTTGCCCTGCTCGCGGAAGACCAGCATCTTGCGCGAGCCGAGGCGGCTCTCCGCGCCCATGTGCCCGGGCAGGGCGTAGCCGCGCAGGTAGAGCTTGCCGTCGTTCCAGACCGCCTGCTCCAGGCGGCTGACGACGCGGCGCTCGCGCGTGCCGAGGGTCAGCAGCTTGGGCGGCACCGGCGCCTTGAGGAAGGGGTAGTCGGCCTGCGGGCGGGCCAGTCCCTTGACCGGGACGCTGTAGCTGAAGTCGCGCTGGTGGCGCGTGAGGGCGATGAACTCCTCGACGCGGCCCTCGCGGGCCAGGTAGGCCTTGAGCCGGTCGGCGACCGTCAGCTCGGACCACGGCTCGGTGCCGATCTCCCGGACGAGGCCGCCGACCTCCTTGACGAAGGCGGCGCGGAAGTCGGGGCCGCCCTCGCCGACGTACTTGTAGATGAGGGGCAGTTCCTCGCTGAGCACGTTGTGGTCGTAGTCGCGCAGGTAGCGGGCGTACTTCTCGCCGGACTTGGCGAGCAGGGCCTCGCGGACCAGGCGGACCGAGGTCACGCGGTCGATGACGGAGACCGGGTCGGTGGAGCGCTGGGTGATGGAGCGCTCGCCGGTCTCGCGGACCCGCCAGTGGTAGACGACGTCGCTGATGACGTCGACGCTCTCGGCGAAGTAGTGCGCGGGGATGCTGACGGGGGCGTCCTCGTAGAGGATGCCCTCCGGGTACTGGAAGCCGTGCTCCTCCCAGAAGCCGCGGCGGTAGACCTTGTTCCACGCGGTGCGGTCGGTGACCAGCGCCGGGAACTTCGAGATGTGGGTCTTGGGCCGGTCGTTCGCGAACGCGACCCGGTGGCCCCACGACTGCTGCATGCCGACGGACCGGAAACGGGTGACGTTGCCCGCGGCGAAGTCGGAGCCGGTCTCGTCGAGGGAGTCGATCATCCGCTGGTAGGCGTACGTCGGCATGGTGTCGTCGCTGTCGACGAAGGCGATGTACTCGCTGCCCGCCGTCGCGTGGCGGAAGCCGACGTTGCGCGCGGCACCGAGGCCGGCGTTCTCCTGGAGGACCACGCGGAACCGCTTGTCACGCTCAGCGAAGGCCTTGGCGATCACCGCACTGCTGTCGGTGGACCCGTCGTCGACGATCACGACCTCGAAGTCGGCGAACGTCTGGGCTGCTATGGATTCCAGGCACTCGTCGAGGTAGAGCTCAACGTTGTAGACCGGTACGACGATGCTCAGGCGCGGGGGCATGGGTGACGGGTTCTCCAGCGTTTTTGGCTTTATCGACGGGTTTGAAGATCAGCTGATTACAGCATCTTACTCTGTAACAGGATGATAAAGTCCGCCCATCCCGGACATATGCCTAGGTCCGCCGGGGCGGACGGCAAAGAATTCCGCCGCCCGCCACCGCACCGTCACGACCTCGGGGCCGCGGTCAGATGTCCAGATCGGCTTCGATCTTCTTCAGCTGGAGCCGGGCCATCGCGAGGTTCGCCCGGCCGCGGTCGAGCGCGAGGTAGAGGAAGAACCCCTCCCCGCTGCGCCCCTTCAGCAGCCTGATCAGGTGGTACTGGTTGCCGAGCGTGATCAGGATGTCCTCGATCTCGTCCTTCAGGCCGAGCATCTCCATCGTACGGACCTTGGCCCGGACCACGTCCGTGTTCCCGGCGGCGGCCACCGAGAGGTCCAGGTCCTTGTTCCCCCCGACGGTGCCGAGGGGCATGCCGCTGCCGTAGTCGACCAGGGCCGCGCCGAGGGTGCCCTCGATGCCGGCGGCTTCCTTGAGAGCGGTCTCCACGTTGATCATGAAATTCTTCCTCTTTCCGCAGTGGCCCGTACCGACACGGGCCGGATGATTTGCTTTCGCGTAATACCTGTGTGCTGTTGGGGAACGTCAGGGGCGGTCCGGCTCGCGGCCCGGGGGCGCGGCGCCCGGGGGCGGGACAGCGGGGCCGCGGCGGCCGAGGCTGTGGTCTATGAGCTCGGTGATGCGCAGGGTGGAGCGCCGGGCCTCCAGGTGGAGGCGGCCGACGTTGACGCGCGGTTCGGCGATCAGGGTGAGGACGGCCGCGTCCCCCGCGGCGTAGGTGGCGACGTATCCGTGCTCGCCGCGTACGAGCAGCTCGCGGAAGCCGCCCTGCCCGGTGCAGTCGCTGAGCCGCTGGGCCACGCCGAGGGCGGCCGCGGTCAGGGCCGCGAGGGACTCGGCCTCGCCGGCGGCGCTCTCCTGGGCGAGCACCAGACCGTCGGCGCTCGCGGCGAGGACCCCGGTGAGCTGGGGGACGCGGGCCCGCAGCCGCCGGAGTTCGGCGAGTATCTCGGCTTCTGCCTCGGCGGGCACCATCGGCGGGCTCATGTCGGCCTTCCTCTCTTCGGGCCGCATATCCTCGGGCCGCCTCTCCTCGGGCCGCCTCTCCTCGGGCTGCCTCCGCTCGGAGCGGTCGGCTCGCAGGACCGGTCGGAGCGGGAGCCTCACAGGCTTGCCTCCAGTGCGTCGCGTAACCGGCGGAGCAGTGCCACGTCCGGGGGTTGGGACTGGGTCATCCAGTCGGGGAGGGGTTCGGGGGGCGGCGCGGGGACGGGCGCGGCCGGCTGCGGGGTCTCGACGAGGCCTGCCGCGGCGAGTCTTCGCACTTCGAGCAGGGTGTGGAAGGCGGGCCGGCCCAGCACCCAGGCGAGGTCGGCCGGTGTCCGCACTCCGTCCGCCTGTTCGAGCAGGATCCGCTGGCGGGCGGTGACGGTCTGGCCGGGCGCGGGCGGGCGCGGCACCACCGGGCAGATGTCGAGCAGCGGGTAGGGCCACACCGAGTCCAGCAGTTCGCGGCGGCGGCAGGTCTCCCGCTCCACCGCGGCCGCCGGAACGGAGCGGAGGGACCCGATCCAGTGGGTGGCGCCGCGGCGGAACCGTGAGGGGCCGCTGCCCGGCGAGAGCGCGAAGAAGGCCGCGTCGAAGATCGCCGCGAGGTGGCAGATCTCCAGTTCGCCGCCGGCCAGCCGGCCGTTGTCCACGAGGAAGCGGCCGACCTGGCGGCGGGCGCCGGCCTCGTTCACGGCCTCGGTCCAGCGTTCGGGGGCGAGGCCCCCGCCGGTGGTGAGCAGGACGTCGAGGCCCGGGGTGGAGGGGCTCTCGGCGTGCACGACGCGGCCGTCCTCCAGGAAGAGGGTGCCCCGGTCGCGCAGCAGGGCGCCGGTGGCGCGTTCGGCGGCGAGCCGGGTGAGCAGCGGGGAGACCGCGGTGGCGGCGGTGGCGGCGGTCATCTCAGGACCAGTCCTTCGGCGAGGGCGCGGAGTCGGTGCCGGGCGAGGGCGAGGTTGCCGTCCGTGCGGTCGAGCCACAGGTGCAGGAAGACGCTGCTGTCGAAGCTGGTCTCGACGAAGCGGAGCACGTGGTAGCCGGTGCGCGTGGTGACGATCAGGTCCTCCACGGGCGGGCCGGGGGCGCCCAGGTCGTCCGGGCCGGGAGCGAAGGACTCGTACTCGGCTGCCGCCCGGGCCAGTTCCGCGGTCTCGGCGGCCGTGGTCTCATGGTCTCCGACGGGCGAGTCCCCGGCGGTGCCCAGGGCGAGTCCACTGCTCCAGTCGACCAGCGCGGCGCCCCGCGCACCGGGCAGGGCCATCGCTTCGAGCAGGCATTCGTCGATCCCAGGCACGCGGGCTCCCCTCCCGGCCGGACGTGCTGGTCGCACGGTCGTACGGCGTGACAGGAGGGAACTTACTCAAGTTCCACACTGTGGACGGGGGTTCTGGCATTTTCCGCTGGAACATGCGCGGTACCGCGCGACACCTTGGCCGGAACCCGTTCGCTTTTGATCAAGCATGTAAATCCGGCACCCGCCCGACCCCCGCCGAACACCCGTCCCACCGGATCCGGCCCGGGCGGTCAGCCGGCCGGCCGCTCCGGGAGCAGACGGTCCACCATCACCCCGAGGAGGTCGTCCACGGGTTGAATGGGTTGGGTTTCGAGCAGGGCGGGGATGGTGAGGTCGTCCACGATCAGCCCCTGCATCGCGAAGTAGACCAGCGCCACGCCCATCCGGTCCCCGGGCAGGCCCGCGTCCAGGTGCCAGGCGATGTTCTCCTCCAGCTCCTTGGCGAGGAACGCGGACAGCTCCGCCTGGAGCTCGGGCCTGCGGGTGGCCTCCAGGCGCAGCTCCAGCACGGCGGTGTGGACGCTGCGCTCGCGGCGGATCCGCCCGAGGAGGCGGCCGAGCAGCACCTTGGTGTCGAGGGGGCCGGCCAGTTCCCCGGGTTCGGGGGTGAGGCGTTCGCGGGTGCGGTGCAGTATCTGCACCAGCAGCTGCCCCCGGTTGGCGAAGTAGTTGGAGGCGGTGCCCGTCGGCACCCCGGCCTCCGCGTCCACGGCGCGCAGGGTCAGGCCGCGGGAGCCCTCGCGGGCCAGTACCTCGATGGCGGCGTCGAGGAGCGCGGCTCGGCGCTGCGGATTCTGGCGCATGTGCGCTCCCGGGGGGATTGCGGCGGCGGGGGGCGTGCCCGTAAGCACTGCACCCACAGTACTCTGCGTCCGCGGGCGGACCGGACCACAGGGCTCCGAAGCCTCCCCACGGCGCCGTCTCCCGTGTCACCCTGCCGGTCATGGACCGGATCATCGAGGAGATACGCGAGGACCTGAGCCGCCGGCTCGCCGTCGCGGCGGACCGGCTCACCGACCGGACACTGACCGAGGATCCCGCCTACGCCGCCCTGACCGGGCGGGCCGAGCTGCGCGAGCGGATCCACCACACCCTCCACCAGGCCGTCGAGGGTCTGGTCCGCAGCTCCCGGGGGCTGCCCGTGGAGCTGGCTGGCGCCCGGGCCACCGGCGCCCTGCGCGCCGGACAGGGGCTGCCGCTCGACTCGCTGCGGCGGACCTACCGGTACGGGGGGCGGCTGCTGTGGCAGAGCCTGACCGAGGCGGTGGCCGCGCACGACCGGGCCGCGCTGCCGCGGCTGCTGCCGGGGGCGGGGGCGCTGTGGGACGTGCTGGACCAGATGACGGAGGCCGCCTCGGAGGCGTACCGGGCGGCCGAGGCCGAGCGGGGCGGGCGCGAACGCGAGCGCCGGGCCGCCCTGCTGGACGCGCTGTTCGACGGCTCGGGCCCGGTGGCGGAGGCGGCGGCGCAGCTGGGGCTGCCGGAGCGGGGGCGCTTCGCGGTGGTCGCGCTCGGGCCGGGCGGGCCGAACCGGCCGAACGGTCCGGGCCTGCCGGACGGCGGGGCGGGGGCCGGGGCGGGTCCCGGTGCGGGAGGCTCCCCGCGGCTGCTCTGGCGGGTGCGCGCCGACGGGGAGACGGGCCTCGCCGACCTGGGCCACCAGCCGCTGGAGTCCCTGCGGGCGCTGCTGGCCCCGCTCGCCGTGCGCGCCGGGATCAGCCCGGTGGTCGGGGCCCCGGCGGAGCTGGCCGGGGCCCGCCGGCTGGCGGTCCTGGCCCTGCGCACCGCCCCGCCGTCCGCCGCGCCCGGCGCCGCCCTGCTGGACGAGCGGCTCCCGGCCGCGCTGGTGGCGGCCGATCCCGAACTCGCCGCCCGGCTGCGGCGGGTGGTGCTGGGGCCGGTGCTGGAGCTGCCCGCGGAGGACGCCCGGCTGCTGCTGACCACGCTGGGCACCTGGCTGGACTGCCAGGGCTCGACCACGCACGCCGCCCAGCGGCTGTACTGCCACCGCAACACCGTCTCGAACCGGCTGCGCCGCCTGGAGCGGCTCACCGGCCGGGCCCTCTCGGACCCGGCCCACGTCGTCGAACTGGCCCTGGCGCACGCGGCGGCGGCCCAGACCCCCTCCCCCGCCGGGGCTACGGCGCCTGCGGCTCCCCGTGGCGGGCCGACTCCAGGAGGTACGGCACGTCGATCACCGCGACCCCCGGGGTGAACAGCAGCCGCGCCTTGAGCCGCAGCGCGTTCTGGTTGTGCAGGGGCTGCTCCCACCAGTGCCCGACCACGTACTCCGGAATGACCACCGAGAGCGCGTCCGTCCCCTCGGCGGCCGCGGCCTCCTCGACGTACTCCAGGACCGGCCCGACGACCTCCCGGTAGGGGGAGTGCAGCACCTTGAGCGGGATGCCCGGGTCGTGTTCGGCCCAGGCGTCGCGCAGCTCCCGGGCGTCCTCCTCGTCGGCGGCGACGGACAGCGCGGTGAGGGTGTCGGGCCGCAGCCCCCGGGCGTAGCCGAGGGCCTTGAGGGTCGGGGCGTGCACGTTGGAGACGAGGACGACGACGTGGTGGCGGGAGGGCATGCGGGGTCTGACCCCGGGGGCCACGGCCACCTGGCGGCCGACCCGGTCGTAGTGGCGGCGCACCCCCTTCATGCCGAGGAAGAGGGCCGGCATCGCGATGACGACCAGCCAGGCCCCGTGCGTGAACTTGGTGATCAGGACGATGACGAGGACCAGGGCGGTCATGACGGCGCCGACGGCGTTGATGGCGAGGCGGCGGTGGATGTGGACGCGTTCGGACCGGGGCGTGGCGGGTGAGGCGAGTTCGCGCCGCCAGTGCCGGACCATCCCGGACTGGGAGAGGGTGAAGGAGACGAAGACGCCGATGATGTAGAGCTGGATGAGCCGGGTGAGCTGGGCGTCGAAGGCGACGATCAGGGCGATGGCGGTGAGCGCGAGCAGGACGACGCCGTTGGAGTAGACGAGCCGGTCGCCGCGGTTGAAGAGCTGGCGGGGCGCGTACCGGTCCTTGGCGAGGATCGAGGCCAGCATCGGGAAGCCGTTGAAGGCGGTGTTCGCGGCGAGGATCAGGACGCCGGCGGTGACGGCCTGGAGCAGGTAGAAGAGGAAGTGCCAGCTCCCGAAGGTGGCGCGGCCGATCTGGGCGAGCGCGGTGGACATCGGGGTGCCCGGGGGCAGGCCCAGTTCGGTGGGGTCGGCGGCCGCGTGCACCTGGTAGGCCATGGCCAGGACGGTGATGCCGGAGAACATGGTCACGGAGAGCGCGCCCATGGCGGCCAGGGTGGTGGCGGCGTTCTTCGCCTTGGGCTTCTGGAAGGCGGGTACGCCGTTGCTGATGGCCTCGACGCCGGTGAGGGCCGTGCAGCCGGAGGCGAAGGCGCGCATGGCGAGGAGCACCACGGCGAAGCCGGTGTAGGTGCCGGCGGCGGTGATCGGGAGGTGGGCGGACTCGGCCCTGATGGTGTCTCCGGTGGCGAGCCGGACGGCGGCGACGGCGAACATCAGGTAGATGACGAGGACGAACCCGTAGGTGGGGATGGCGAAGACGCGGCCCGACTCCCGCACGCCGCGCAGGTTCATCAGGGTGAGGAGCACCACGAAGCCCACGGACAGGGCGACTTCGTGGTCGCTGAGGGCGGGGACGGCCGAGGTGATGGCGTCGACCCCGGAGACGACGGAGACGGCGACGGTCATCACGTAGTCGACGAGCAGGGCGCTGGCGGCGGTGAGGGCGGCGGTCTGTCCCAGGTTCTCGGAGCTGACGACGTAGGCGCCCCCGCCGCCGGGGTAGGCGTGGCAGGTCTGCCGGTAGGAGGCGATGACGACGACCAGCAGGAAGACGATGGCGGCGGCCGCGTACCAGGTGAGGTGGAGCAGGGCGACTCCGCCGAGGGCGAGGATCAGCAGGATCTCCTCGGTGGCGTAGGCCACGGAGGAGAGCGGGTCGCTGCAGAAGATCGGCAGCGCGAGCCGTTTGGGCAGCAGGGTCTCGCCCAGGCGCGCGGTGTCGAGGGGTTCACCGACCAGCACGCGTTTCGCATTGATTCGCCTCATTCCGGCATAATCATCCATTTCAACCGGATACCGGGTGCTTCCGGGCTGTGTCCCGGGGCGGCGCGTTACGCCGTACGGCCCAGTGGCGATCTTGCGGGTGCACTGCGATGGTGATCAGGTCGGCCGCCGTACGGTCCTCTCCGGACCCCGTGGCCGCCCCTACGGAAGGAGACGGCCGTGTACGCAGCTGTCGACCTGGCCTACGACTACCCGGTACTGGGCGCGTTCTGGACCGTGATGTGGATCTTCCTGTGGGTCATGTGGCTGATCCTGCTCTTCCGGGTCGTGGTGGACGTCTTCCGCGACCACGAGATGAGCGGCTGGGCCAAGGCCGCCTGGCTGCTCTTCATGTTCCTGATCCCGTTCCTGGGCGTGCTCGTGTACGTCATCGCCCGCGGCAAGGACATGGGCAGGCGGGAGATCAAACACGCGCAGGAGCAGCAGGAGGCCTTCAACACCTACATCAGGGAGACCGCCGGCTCGGCCACTCCCGCCAAGGCGACGGCCGACGACCTGGTCCGGCTCTCCGAGCTCAAGGCCAAGGGAGAGCTGAGCGAGGAGGAGTTCCAGAAGGCGAAGCAGAAGCTCCTGACCTGACCACGCATCCGCGAAGCCATCCGCGCCGCGGCCGTCACATCCTGGCGGCCGCGGCGCGGATGGCTTCGCGGATGCGGAAGTAGGTGCCGCAGCGGCAGATGTTGGCGATGGCGTCGATGTCCTCGTCGGTCGGCTCGGCGGTCCGCTTCAGCAGCGCCACCGCGGCCATGATCTGGCCGGGCTGGCAGAAGCCGCACTGGGCGACGTCCTGGTCGAGCCAGGCCTCCTGGACCGGGTGCAGGCGGTCCCCGTCGGCCAGCCCTTCGATGGTGGTGACCCGCTTGCCCGCACAGGCGGACACGGGCACCACGCACGGGCGGACGTCGACCCCGTCGAGGTGGCTGGTGCAGGCCTTGCAGACGTCCACCCCGCAGCCGTACTTGGGGCCGGTGACGCCCAGCATGTCGCGGAGCACCCACAGCAGGGGCAGGTCGTCGGGGGCGTCCACGGTGACGCTCCGGCCGTTGACGATGAAGGTGTGCAGAGGCACGGCGGCGTACTCCAGCGGTCAGCGCGGGTAGGGGGTGAAGTCGACGTCGAAGTCGAGGGGGAAGCTGCGGGGCTTGGAACCGGTGGCCCGGGCCCAGGCGTTGGCGATGGCGCCCACGGCGGCGGGCACTCCGAGCTCGCCCGCGCCGCCCGGCTCCGTGCCGGTGGCCGGGAGCACGAAGACCCGTACGTCACGCGGGGTGTCGCGCTGCTGCGCCCAGTGGAACTGGCTGTAACTGCCCTCCAGGGGAAGCCCCTTGTCCAGGTGCAGCCCGGCCCGCAGGGTGGTGGAGATCGCGTCGGTGAGACCGCCGATCATCTGGGCCTCCAGCCCGCGCGGGTTGACGGGCAGGCCCACGTCGACGGCGATGACGGCCTTGGTGACGCGGACGCGCTCCGGGTCGCGGGCGTCGATCTCCACCAGGCAGGCCGTACGGGACTTGTACTCCTCGTGGAAGGCGATGCCCTGGGCGCAGCCGGCCGGCATGGCGCGCCCCCACTCCCCCTCGGCGGCCGCCTTGTCGAGCACGGCGCGCTGGGCGTCGGTCTTGAGGAAGGTGCGGCGGAAGCGGTAGGGGTCCTTGCCGGTGGCCGCGGCGAGTTCGTCGACGACGATCTCCTCGGCGCCCCGGGTGTTGGCCGAGTACACCGAGCGCCAGGACCCGGTGGGGATGCCCGTCGGCACCTCGGTCAGGGCCTGGGTGGTGAGCCCGAAGTGGTACGGGGACTTGATCGTGGTGAGGAACAGGGTCTGGGCGAGGGTGGCGTTGCCGATGCCGGAGGGCAGGCTCGCGGCGGTGGCGGTGATGATCTCCCCGAGTCCGTGCCGGAAGTCCGTCTCGGCGGCGGCCACCCGGTGCTCGAAGCTGAGGACCTCGCCGAGCAGGTGGGTGGCCCGGATCCGGTGGTGGGTGGCGGGGCGCATCCGGCCGTGCCGGGTGTCGTCCACCCGGGTCCACATGAGCTTCACCGGCCGGCGGCAGGCCTTGGAGATCCGGGCCGCCTCCAGGGCGGCGTCGAAGAACAGCCGCCGGCCGAAGGAGCCGCCGGCCTGGACCACGTGCACCTTCACCTTGTCCAGCGGCAGTCCGAGTTCGGCGGCGATGGTCTCCCGCGCGACGATGGGGGACTTGAGCCCGGACCAGATCTCGGCACGGTCGTCGCGGACGTCGGCGACGGCGGAGTTGGTCTCCATCGGGGCGTGGCTGACGAAGGCGAAGTCGAACTCGGCGTCCACGTACGGGGTGAGCAGCGGCGGCACCAGCAGCGGCGGGGTGGCGGCGCGCAGCTTCGTACGGATCTGCGCGTCCGAGAGCTGGTCGGCCGGGCCCGGGCCCCAGTCGACGGTGAGGGCGGCCTTGGCGGTGAGGGCCTGCCCGAACGTTTCCGCGACGACGGCGACACCGGTCTTGACGGTGACCACGTCCAGGACGCCCGGCATGGCCTTGACCGCCGCGAGGTTGGTGACGGCGCGGACGGTGCCGCCGACGGAGGGCGGGCGGCGCACCACGCAGGGCTTCGCGCCCGGTACGTCGAGGTCGAGGGTGTACTTCTGGGCGCCGGTGACCATGGCGCGGGCGTCGATCCGCCGGGTCGGGGTGCCGACGAGGGTGTGCTCGGCCGCCGGCTTCGGGGAGGCGCCGAGGACGAGCAGGCCGGGCGAGGCCGCGGCCGCCGAGAGGCTCCCGTAGCTCGCGGTGCGGCCGTCGGGGGCCCGTACGGAGCCGTTCGCGGTGGTCAGCCGGGCGGCGGAGAGGCCCCACCGGGCGGCGGCCGCGGCGACCAGGCGGGCCCGCGCGGTGGCGGCGCACTGGCGGACCGGCCCGTACAGCGAGCGGATCGAGTTGGAGGAGCCGGTGAGCTGGTTGAACAGCAGCTCGGGGCGGGCGTCGTCCAGCTCCACCCGGACCGTGTCCAGCGGCGCGTCCAGCTCCTCCGCGACCAGCATGGCCACGGCGGTGGTGAGGCCCTGGCCGACCTCCTCGCGCGGCAGCCGGAAGCGGACGGTGCCGTCCGCCTCCACGGCCAGCGCCAGCAGGGCGGAGGTGGGGGCGCCGGCCAGGATGAACAGGTCGCCCAGGTCCACGATGTCGGCGATGGCGGGCAGGGTCGGTATGACGGCGTGCGCGGCCTGGGGGGCGAGCAGGTCGGCCCCGGCCCGGGTGACCAGGGCCAGCGTGGGCGCCGCGACCAGGTAGGTCAGGAAGGAGCGGCGGCTGCGCCCCGCCGGCGCGCTGCTCTGTTCGGTCATCTGGTCGTGTCCCCACCGCTCCCCAGGGTCCGCGGAAGCGGACCTCCCCCGGCTCATTACCGACACGTAGGGTAGCGATCACCCGGAGAGGTGGGAAGCGCGGTGCGGAACGGGGTCCTTCGTTCGAGTGGTGCCCCGGACGGGCGGGGGACCCCGGCGACGGAGGGGATCCGGGGTGCGCGCGGCTCGTACACGTCGACCGTACGAGCGACCGCCGGCCGCCGGAGGGCCCTTTTCCGGCCGCGGGCGCACGATGGAAGCAGACCCGTACACGTCGCGACACGTGAGGAGGTGTTCGCGGTGGCCAAGTACATGGATGTCCACCACGGGATGAAGGGCATCACGGCGGAGGACCTGATGGCCGCCCACCGGGCGGACCTGGCGATCCAGGCGGACGAGAAGGTGCAGTTCGAGCGCGCCTGGGCGGACCCCGCCTCCGGCGAGGTCTACTGCCTGTCCGAGGCCCCCTCGGCGGACGCCGTCCGCCGGATCCACGAGCGCGCGGGACACCCCGCCGACGAGATCCACCCGGTGCCGCTGATGGTGTGACGCAGCGGCGGCTCCGGCCGGGCGCGGCGTGAACAGGGCCCGGAGCGGGCAGGAACGGCACGCAAACGAAGACCACGGCTGACCGGAAATGTTCGTACGGACGGGGGCCAACCGGGAGGCCTTCGGCATATGCCCCGAGCAAGACCGTTACGGATGTTGCCAAACGCCTTACAGGCACTCTGCGGCTGTGCCACAGTCGTAGTCGGTCCACAGCCGTCACCGGTCGTCCTCGGGACCTGGCCGAGCCGTCTGTATCGCCGCGCCTGCATCGGAGTCATCATGCCGTCCCACCTGTACGCGGACCGTCCCGCGCAGCCGCCCGAGCCGGGATCGGTGGACGCACTGATCTCGCAGACCCGCCGGCTGCGCGGCGAGGTGGACGCGGTGCGCCGCGACACCGTCGTGGACGACGACGACGCCCAGGGCCGCTGGCAGCGCGCGCTGTGCGACCTCGCCGTGCACCACCTCGACGACCTCGGCCAGCACCTCGGCCAGCTCAAGGAGGGGCTGCCGCCCGCTCCCGAGCCCGCCGAACTCCCCGCGGCGGCCCCGGAGGCCGCACCGGAGGACCGGCAGACCCGCGTCGGCAGCGCCGAGTGGAACCTGCTGACGGACGAGGTCACCTGGTCCGAGGAGCTCTTCCAGATCTTCGGCCGGCCGCCCGAGGCGGGCCCGCTGCCGCTCGACGAGCTGGGTTCCACCCTGTTCTCCGAGGACCAGCCCCTGATGACCGCGATGGTCACGGACTGCCTGGTCGACGGCAAGCCGATAGACGGCGAGTTCCGCATCGTCCGCGCCGACGGCCGGGTCCGGACGCTGCACATGAGGGGCGAGCCGGTGCTCGACTCCGACGGCTGCACGGCCTCCATGTGGGCCGTGCTCCGGGACGTGAGTGAACTGCGCCGGAGCCAGCGGGCGGTGCGCGAGTCACGGGACTCGCTGCAGCGCCAGCGGGAGATCGCGCAGACCGAACACCGGCTGGCGGTCGAGCTGCAGGAAGCCGTGCTCCCCCCGTGGCGCGGCTCCCTGCGGTTCCCGCACGAGAACGCGGGCACGATGGACGTGGCCGCGCACTACCTGCCCTCCGCGACCAGCGCGCTGATCGGCGGCGACTGGTACGACGCCCTCGAACTGCCCGACGGGCGCTCCCTGCTGACGGTCGGCGACCTGACCGGGCACGGGGTGAGCGCCACCTCCGGGATGGCGATGATGCTCGGCGCCCTGCGCGGGATGGCCATGGCCGGGATCGAGCCCGGCCCGCTGATGGGCTGGCTCAACCAGCTGCTGGAGACCTCCGTGCAGCCGGCCCTCGGTTCGGCCGTCTGCTGCCGCTACGACCCCGCCCGCCGGGTGCTGTCCTGGGCCCAGGCCGGGCACCCCGCGCCCCTGCTCTTCCGGCGCGGCCAGGGCCGGGCCCTGCAGCCCCCGGCGGGGGTGCTGCTCGGGGCCACCTCCGGGGCCGTGTACGGGCAGGCCGAGGAACGGCTCGAACTGGGCGACGTCCTCGTGCTGCACACCGACGGACTGACCCCGCGGAGCATCGAGTTCAGCCGGGCGGACGGGACCGAGCGGCTGCTGGCGCTCGCGCCGAGGTTCTCCGAGGCCAGGTCGGCGCGGGACTGCGTACGGATGGTCACGGAGGAGTTCGGCGAGAGCGAGCGCGAGGACGACGCCTGCGTCCTGGTCGCCCGCATCGGCGGCTGACTGCGGCAGGGGCCGCCACCCGTGAAACCCAGGAACCCGTGAAACCCAGGAACCCGTGGAACCCAGGGGGCCGCGCCGGTGAGGCGCGGCCCCTCCTTTCGCACTCCGTCGTTTCCGGCCCTGCCCGCCCCTCCGGCCCTCTGCGACACCTGGCACCCGGCACCTGGTCCCTAGACCTCCGCTCCGCGGGCGACGGGGGCGGGGCTGTTGGGGAGGGCCAGCTTGATCTCCTCGCGCAGGTCCTCGATGCCCGCGTACCCGGCGTACTGCCCGGTCAGCCGGTACATCTCGCGGAGCCGGTCCCAAGTCCGGTGCGAGGAGGTCTCGTTCATCGAGACGAGGGCGAGCCGGGCGTAGCGGTCCGCCTGCTCCGGGTCGTCCGCGATGAAGCAGGCCGAGGCCATGGAGATGTAGTCGAAGATCTGCGAGCGCTGGTGGCCGTCGCCGCGCAGCCGCAGCGCCTCCCGGGCGTGCCGGGCCGCGATGGGCGCGGCCGAGGCGTCGTGGTCGGCGAGGGTGCGGTACGCGAGGGCCTGCATGCCGTGCAGGTCGGCCTCGTCGAAGTGCTGCATCCAGGAGGGCGGGGGAACGTCGCCCTTGTCGGAGACGAAGAGGTCCTCGGCCTCGCCCAGGGTGCGGCGCATGGCCTGGCCCTTGCCCATGGCGGCCTGGGCCCAGGCCTCGATGGTGTGCAGCATGGCGCGGGTGCGCGGCAGGGTCTGCTCGCCGGAGCCGGACTGCGCCAGCTTCATCAGGTCCAGGGCCTCGTTCGGCTTGCCGAGGTGGACCATCTGGCGGGCGGCGCGGGAGAGGGCCTCGCCGGCCCGGGGCCGGTCGCCGCCCTCGCGGGCCGCGTGCGCGGCGATGACGAAGTACTTCTGCGCGGTCGGTTCGAGACCCACGTCGTGCGACATCCAGCCCGCCAGGACCGCCAGGTTGGCCGCCACCCCCCACAGCCTGCGCTGGAGGTGGTCCGGGTGGTGGTAGGCCAGCATGCCGCCGACCTCGTTCAACTGGCCCACGACGGCCTTGCGCTGGAGTCCGCCGCCTCTGGAGGCGTCCCAGGCCCGGAAGACCTCGACGGAGCGTTCCAGGGCCTCGATCTCCTGGGAGCCGATGGGCGCGGCCTCGTATCGGTCGTAGCCCGCCGGATCGGCCTGGTAGGGGTCACCGAAGGTCTTCGCGTTCTTCGCGCCGGCGGGCTCGGTGTGCAGCCAGTCGTACATGGCGTTGCTGAGGGCTGAGCCGGCGGTGAGCGCGGCTCCCGCGCCCATCAGGCCGCGACGGTTGAGCATGAGGTCCATTCCCGTGAATTCGGTGAGGACCGCGGCTGTGCGTTCGGGCGCCCAGGGCACTCCGTCGGGGTTCTCCTGAACCCCGTCCGGCTGCCGTTTGGTGGTGCGCCGCTGCCGTACGAACCCGAGGTCCTCGATGGTCACGACACGACCGAGCCGCTCGGTGAACAGTGCTGCCAGTACCGTGGGCACCGGTTCGCGCGGGGTCTCCCCCATGTCGATCCAGCGCCGCACCCGCGAGGTGTCGGTGGCCAGCTGGTGGTGGCCCATCGCGGCCGCCTGCCGGTTCACCATCCTCGCGAGTTCGCCCTTCGACCAGCCGGCCAGGCCGAACAGGTCGTTCAGACGGGTGTTTGGACCTTTGCTCACGTCAAGCCCCCAGGTTCTCGGCTGAGTTGACAGTAACCCCCTGTCAGATCCCGGTGGACTATTCGCCAGGGTTCGCCACCCGCCGCCCCGTGGTTCGCCACCTGCGGGCGGGTGTCAGGTAGGAATGCGCCTCCCCGACCCGGTTCACCGGCGGAACTCCCCAGGGTGAAGTACGGGATCCGGCGGGGCGGCGTACGCACTCGTCGGCGCACGAAGGGAACCGTAAACGCCATGTACGCAGCAACGTCCTCCGTGTCCGCCCCGGTCCGCCCGCACCGCACCCTCCAGGCGGGGGGCGGCTCCTACCTCGAACCCGGCCGCCAGCCGGTACCGGCGCAGGGCGCCGTACGGGCACGGCGGATGCCGGGCGTCGGATCGCAGCCGCTCAGCGGAAGGATCGACCTCTCCGGGCCGCAGGGGGCGCAGCTGCGCACCGCTCTCGCGTCGGTGCAGCGCATCTGTCCGGAGTTCGCGCCGGTCCAGGTCCTGCGGCGCAGCGGCCGGTCGGTCCTCCTGGTGGGGACGACCGGGCGGATGACCGCGGTCGCGAAGGTTTTACTGGACCACTCGCCCGAGTGGCGCGAGCGGTACCGGCACGAAATAGGGGCGTACCGGACCTTCGTCCGGCACCGCCCGCCGGTCCGCGTGCCCCGGCTGATCGCCGCGGACCCGGAGAACTGCGTACTGGTGGTGGAGCGGATGGCGGGCCGGGTCGCCGCGCTCCAGCGGCACCCGGTGGAGGCGCCGCCGCGGACCGACGTACGGGCGGCGCTGGGGGCGGTGTGCCGGGTCAACCAGTGGCGGCCGCCGGCCGACCTGTTCGGGCACCCGGTGGACTACGTGCGGCGCATCGCGCGTGACCACGAGCTGGGCCTGCTGACCGACCGGGACTTCGGCGACCTGCAGAAGCTGCTGCACGGGCTGCGGCCGGCGGGCGTGCAGTGGCAGTTCAACCACGGCGACGCGCTGCTGTCGAACCTGCTGCTGTCCCCGGCGGGTCCGGTGCTCCTCGACTGGGAGCACGCCGGCTGGTACCTGCCCGGCTACGACCTGGCCACGCTGTGGACGGTGCTGGGCGACGCCCCGGCGGCGCGCGGCCAGATCAGCAGGCTGGCGCAGTCGGCCGGCCCGGCGGCGCGGGACGCGTTCCTGGTCAACCTGATGCTGGTGCTGACGCGGGAGATCCGGATGTGCGAGACGGCGGTGCAGCGCTCCATGCTGGCGTCGGCCCCGGACCGGCCGCTGCCCGCGGGCGCGCTTTCCTCCGGGGAGGAGCAGCGCCTTCTGCTGCGCCGGCTGCACGACGACGCCGGGATGGCCCGTAGAGCGGTCCGGGCGGCGGTCGGCACCCGCTGACCGCCCGTCCGTCCGGCCCGTACGGATCCCGTGTGCCGCACACCCAGTGTGCGGGGCACGGGATTCGGCCTGTCCGGGGTGGGAGCGGTTGTGGGCGCGCGGGACTTGACTTCACATGATCCCGCGAACAGTTTCTCTGACTCGGCATCAGGAAAGCCGGAGCCGAGCCGCCGTCCCGTCCTCCCACCCCGCTGGAGCCCGTCCATGACCGAGGCCATGCCCGTGACCGCGCCCCTGACCGCGACCGAGCCCCCGACCGACCCCGTGACCGGGAGCCCCGGCCGGCCGCGTCCCGCCGGCGCCCCTTCCCGCCGGGCGGTCCTCGCCGGTACGGGGGCCGGGGTGCTCGCCGCCGCCGTGCTGCCGGGTGCGGCCGCCCGGGCCGCCGAGAGCCCGCTCGGCGAGTACGACGTCGTCGTGGTCGGCTCGGGGGCGGCGGGGATGACGGCCGCCCTCACCGCCGCAGGGCGGGGGCTGAGCGTGCTGGTGGTGGAGAAGGCCCCGACGTTCGGCGGGTCGGCGGCGCGCTCCGGGGCCGGTATCTGGCTGCCGAACAACTCGGTGATCCTGGCCGCCGGGGTACCGGACACCCCGGAGAAGGCGGCGGTGTACCTGTCGGCGGTGGTGGGGCCGGAGGTGCCGGCCGACCGGCAGCGGGCGTTCCTGGACAACGGGCCCCGGATGCTGGACTTCGTGATGGCGCACAGCCCGCTGCGGTTCCGCTTCATGGACGGCTACAGCGACTACTACCCGAACCTGCCGGGCGGGCTGCCGAACGGCCGCTCCATCGAGCCCGACCAGTTCGACGGCAACCTCCTGGGCACCGAACTGGCGCACCTGAACCCGGCGTACATGCCGGTGCCCGCCGGGATGGTGGTGTTCAGCCAGGACTACAGGTGGCTGAACCTCGCGGCGGTCAGCGCGAAGGGGCTGGCGGTCTCCACGGAGTGCCTGGCGCGCGGCGCCAAGGCCGCGCTGTGCGGGGAGAAGCCGCTGACGATGGGCCAGTCGCTGGCCGCGGGGCTGCGGGCCGGGCTGCTGCGGGCGGGGGTGCCGGTGTGGCTGAACAGCCCGCTGGTCGACCTGGTCCAGGAGGGCGGGGCGGTCACCGGGGTCGTGGTGGAGAAGGAGGGCGTACGGGGTGTCGTACGGGCCCGCCGGGGGGTGGTGATCGGCTCGGGCGGCTTCGAGCACAACGCCCAGATGCGGGCCCAGTACCAGCAGCAGCCGATCGGCACGCAGTGGTCGGTGGGCGCGAAGGAGAACACCGGGGACGGCATCAGGGCCGGGCAACGGGCGGGCGCCGCGCTGGCGTTGATGGAGGACGCCTGGTGGGGGCCGTCGATCCCGCTGCCCGGGGAGCCGTACTTCTGCCTGGCGGAGCGGACCCTGCCGGGCGGTCTGATCGTGAACCGGGCGGGGACCCGGTTCGTGAACGAGGCCGCCCCGTACAGCGACGTGGTGCACGTGATGTACGAGAAGGACCGGGGCGCGACGGGCTCGCACATCCCGGCGTGGCTGATCGTGGACCAGAACTACCGCAACAAGTACCTGTTCAAGGACATCCTGCCGACGCTGCCCTTCCCGGACGCGTGGTTCGAGTCGGGGGCGGCGAGGAAGGCGTGGACCTGGGACGCCCTCGCCGGGCAGATCGGGGTGCCGGCGGCCGCGCTGCGGGCGACGCTGAACCGCTTCAACGCACAGGCGTGGAGCGGGAACGACGCGGACTTCCACCGGGGGGACACCGCGTACGACCACTACTACACGGACCCGAACGTGGTGCCGAACTCGTGCCTGGCGCCGGTCTGGGCACCGCCGTTCTACGCCTTCCGGATCGTCCCGGGCGACCTGGGCACCAAGGGCGGCATCGTCACGGACGCCCGGGCCCGGGCGCTGCGGGCGGACGGATCGGTGATCCGGGGCCTGTGGGCGGCGGGCAACGCGAGCGCGGCGGTGATGGGCCACAGCTACGCGGGGGCCGGATCGACGATCGGGCCCGCGATGACGTTCGGCTACGTCGCGGCGAACGACATCGCGGACAGCACCCCGTAGACGGGGACGGGGGCTAGCCCTGCTGGAAGAGCTCTGCGGGGAGCGGCTTCAGCAGCGCGTAGAGGTCGTCGGTGATCGGGCGGTCCCAGCTGGCGATCGTCACGAGGACGTTGTCGCTGCGGTCGAACTGCACGCAGGAGATCCGGCCCTCGGAGAGCTTGATCTTGCGGACGATGAGGAGGTTGTCGCCCTGCATGACGGGGCAGTCCTCGGTCCCGGTGACCTCGACGTCCTCGTCGTTCTCCAGGGCGTCGAGGAGCTGCGCCACCTCGAAGGGGACCTGGCCGTCGGCGAGCTCGCGCGCCGGGGACCCCTCGGGAAGGTTGCCGATGATCATCGCGGGGCCGCGGCCGCCGAACAGGTCGTAGCGGAGGAAGACGCCCTGGCAGCTGCCGTCGGGCGCGGGCAGCAGCCCGGCCCCGAGGTTGCCCGGCCAGTCCCCCGGGTCCATGGCCAGGACGTCGAAGTCCGGGCCCGCGGGTGTGGCGGCGCGGTGGCGGCGGAGGAAGGACATGCCGCCATGGTACGTGGCCGCGCGGGTTTTCCGGCGCCGGGGGCTCCGCCGACGGCTCCCGCCCGGCGCAGCGGGGCGCGGGGGCGGCGGGCGGGGGCGCCGGAGGGCTGCCGGGAGGGGCGGGCGCCGGGGTGCGGGGGGGTGCCGGGAGGCCGGTGCGGGGGCCGGGCCGGGCCGTCGGACCTGCGGGTATGGGGCGGGTGCGCCGCGTACTCCTTACCTGTGGCGCGGGCAGGTGCGGTGAGCTGCGGGCATGCGTCCTTTCCCGCCACGGGCCGCCGCACTGGCTGTATCTTGCTGTGCGTCCCCGTGTACGTTCATCGATCGTTTTCGATTCGACAACGATCGTCCCGGTGCCGGGGATCTTGTGGCCCGGGGGGGCCTACCGTCGTCCCCGGTGCGCAGACGGATCTGCCCTTCGGACGTATGGGAGCACAGACAGATGACTGTCCCCGTTGGCGGTCCGCCGCTTGCCCTCACCACGACGCTCGCCCGGCTGCGGGCGCTCGCCGCGGAGAGACGACTGGACGTGGACGAGATCCTCGACGCGGTGTCCCTCTCCGAGCGGACCGGCGTCCCCGTGGAGGTGACGGCGGCACTGCTGCGCGGCGAGGAGTTCGCCGACCCCACGCCCGAGGAGACCGAGGAGACGGTCCGCCGTCGCGCGGCCTTCCTGTACGCCGTCTCGCGCGACCCCCAGGGGCAGCCGTACGCGGTCGCGGAGATCGCGGCGGCGATCGGCGGCGACCCCCGGTGGGTCGGTGAGCTGGTGTCGGGCGGGAAGCCCGCGCACCTGCGGCACTGCGCGGAGTTCGCGGCCTTCTTCGGCCGTGACCTCACCTTCCTGACGGACACGCCGGCCCAGGCCGTGAACAGGGCCCTGTGGCCCGCGGTCGAATCCCTCAACTACCGATCGGGCGACTTGATGGCCGACCTCACGAACCAGTACGGGCTGGTCTCCATCTCCACCCGGGGAAGAGCCCTCACCCGCACGCAGGAGACCCTGCTGCTGGGCATGATCACCGGGATCCTCTCCTCCGAGGTGGCGCGGTGAACCTGTCCCGTTCGATGCGCAAGCTGTGCACTGTCCTGACCTCCTCGCTCGACCTGGAGGCGCCGGTCGAGCCGCAGACCCTCTTCCGCGCCCTGTGCGACGCGATGAGCCGCACCCGCGGCGGCCGCCCGATCGTGCTGCGCTTCGAGCGCTTCCCGTCCGGGCTGACCACCTCGGGCCTGTGGTTGAACATGGACGACTACGACATCGTCGTGGTGGAGAGGTACACGACGCCCGACCACCAACTGGTCATCCTGGGGCACGAGCTGTGGCACATGAAGGCGGGCCACTGCACCGGCCACGGCGGCGGGGCGGCGGACGACGCCGCTCGCTCCCTGCCCGACGCCTCGGACCTCACGTACGCGAGCGTCGCCGCGCGGTCCCACTACGAGGACGCGCAGGAGATCGAGGCCGAGACCTTCGGGCTGATGCTCGGTGACCGGTGCCGGCCGTGGCTCACCGGCGGCGACGCGGCCGGTGCCGCCCGCCGCAGCGACGTGGCCGGGCGGATAGGCAACGCCCTGGGCTACCGCGGACCGATCGGTTGACGGTGACCTCGGACAAGTACTACATCCCGTACCTCATACCGGCGGTGATCCTCACCCTGGCCTTCGCGATCCGCCTCCCGGTCATGATGAGGTTCTGGCGGATCGACCCCAACGTGCGGTCCGTCGGCGGCCTGCTCCTGCTGGCCTCGGCCGTCTTCTACCTCGGGCGGCCCAAGACCCTCGTACTGCTGAACAGCGCGACGGGCGTCAGCAACTTCGCGGCGCCGCTCGTCTACACGCTGCTCATGATGTTCTGCGCCTCCTGCCTGGTCATGATCATCCACTGGCGGGGCGGCGATCCCCGTCGGGTGCGCCGGGCCACCTGGACCATCGGCGTCTTCTACGCGGCCGTGGTCGCCGGCCTGTGGACCACCTTCGCCTTCGCCGAAGTACCGGTCGAACGGCTGCGGGACCTCGACACGTACTACGCCAACACCCCCTGGATGCGCGAGCACATCATGCTCTACCTGGGGGCCCACACCACCGCCTGCGCCATCACCGCCGTCGTCACCTGGTCCTGGCTGCGGGAGGTGACGGGCTGGCTGCGCGCGGGCCTGGTGCTGCTGGTCATCGGGTTCATCCTGAACCTCTGCTACGACACCGTGAAGCTCACGGCGGTGTTCGCCCGCTGGAACGGCCGCGACCTGGACTGGCTCAGCACGTACGTGGCCCCGCCCATCGCCTCCGTGTGCGCGCTGTTCATCGCCGTGGGGTTCATCCTGCCGCACCTGGGCCAGGCGCTCCAGGGGCTCTTCACCGACTACTACCACTACCGCTGCCTGGCCCCGTTCACGCGGGAGCTGGCGGGCGTGGACACCGCGTCGATGCGGCTGCCCCGGCGCTCGCCCGTCAGCCGCCGGCTGGTCCACCGCAGGACCCAGATCAGCGACGGCCTGCTGAGGCTCCAGCCGTACATGGATCCCGGGGTCCGCGAACGGGCGCTCGCCGAGGCCCGGGCGCGCGGCGAGACGCCGAAGCGGGCGGCGGCGACCGCCGAGGCGGTGGCCGTGGTCGCGGCGGTCGCGGCCCTGCGCGGCGGCGCCGAGGCCGGGGCGGCGGACGTCCCGGTACCGGCGGCGGGCCCCGCGGCGGGGCCGGCGGCGGGTCCGGCGGCGGGTCCGGACCTGGTGGCGGTGGCCAAGGCCCTGCGCCGGTCCCCCGCAGTCTCCACCTTCCGCGCCCGGTCCGGGCCGGCTGACCACCCAGAGAGCGTGAGGCCATGAGCAGTTCCCCGCGGTCGCCCGGCCGGCACACCTCCGTCGTCATCGGGGGCGGCCTGGCCGGCATGCTCACGGCCGCCGCGCTCGCCGGGGCGGGGTCCGGGTCCGGCTCCGGCTCCGGCTCCGGCTCCGGGGAGGTCGTCGTCGTCGAGCGGGACGCGCTGCCCGGCGGGCCGTTCCCCCGCAAGGGGCTCCCGCAGGCCCATCACGCGCACCTGCTGTGGTCCGGCGGGGCGACGGCCGTGGACGCCCTGCTGCCCGGCACCATCGGGGCGCTGCTGCAGGACGGGGCCCACCGGATCTCGCTGCCCACGAACATGGTCGGCCTCTCCCCCGAGGGCTGGTTCCGCCGCTGGGCACGGGAGTCCCACTACGTGCTCGTCGCCAGCCGCGACCTGCTCGACTGGCACGTCCGCCGGGCCGTGGCGGCGCTCCCGAACGTCACCGTCGCCGACCGCACCGAGGTGCTGGGCCTGACGGGCGGCGCCCGGCGCGCCACCGGGGTCCGGGTGCGCGGGGCGGACGGCGTGGCACGGGTCCTGGACGCGGACCTGGTGGTGGACGCCTCCGGGCGGGCCTCGCGCACGCCGCTGTGGCTGGAGGAGTTCGGCGTGCCGCGGGCCGCCGTGCGGACCGTCGACCCCGGACTCGTCTACGCCAGCCGGATCTTCCGGGCCCCGAAGGACCTCGGGAACACCTTCCCGGTCGTCGTGAACGTCCAGGCGGCCGATCCCCGCCTGAACGGTCCCGGCCGGTCCGCGACGCTCGTCCCGATCGAGGGCGACCGCTGGCTCGTCACCCTGTCGGGGACCCGCGGCGGCGAACCCGGCAGGGACCCGGAGTCCTTCGGGGAGTTCGCCCGGGGGCTGCGGCACCCGATCGTGAGCGAGCTGATCGCCGGGGCGGAGCCGCTGACGGACGTGGTGCTCACCCGTACGACCGTCAACCGCAGGCACCACTACGAGAAGTCCGCGCTCCCCGCGGGGCTCCTGGTGCTCGGGGACGCCGTCGCCGCCTACAACCCGGTGTACGGGCACGGGATGTCGGTGGCCGCGCAGAGCGCCCTCGCCCTGCGGGACGCCGTCGCCCGGTACGGGCTGTCCGACCCGCGGCTCGCCGCCCGGGCGCAGAAGGCCCTCGCCGGGCCGGTGGCCGCCGCCTGGGCGCTGTCCACGGGGAACGACGTCTTCTACCCCGGTGCGACGGAGAGCGGCCCGACGGCCGCCGAGCGGGCCGCGGCGGCCTACGTACGGCGGCTGATGCGCACCAGCACCGGCAACGGGCGGGTGGCCCGGGCGGTGACCGACGTGATGACCCTGGAGCGGCCCGCGTCCCGGCTGTTCACCCCGCCGGTGCTGCTGGCGGCCCTGCTGGGACCGCGCCGGGCGCAGCTGGCCGGGCCGCCGCTGGGGCCGGCGGAGCTGGCGGCGGTCGCGGCGCTGCGGGGGTAGCCGGGGCCGGTGTTCAGGCGGGCGGTACGAGGGTGAACCAGTGCTCCATGAGTGCGCCGTCGCCGGTGACGTGCAGCTGCTCGGCGGGGAGCCGCCCCCACAGGAACAGCATCAGGTCGGAGGCGGTGCCCGCCGCCTCGACGTGGACGGGAGCGGTGTCGCGGCGGTCGAACCGGACCTCGTCGCCGTCGAACTCCACCGTCCAGGTTCCGGGGGCGTCGGTGCGGCGGAAGCGGTAGCGCTCGCCCGTGCCGGGCGGGGCCTGCTTCCAGCCGCGCCGGGCGGGGGCCATCACCTCGACGGTCTGGGTGACGGCGTCCACCGCGAGGGCGGGCGCGAAGGCGTCCGGGTGCCCGGTGACGGCCTGGGCGTCCCAGCGGTGGACGGCCTGTTCGATGGTCTGCACGCGGATCCAGAAGCCGCTGGTGCGGTCCCCGTCGGGCGACCAGGTCCACACCGGTACGTCCGGGCCGAGTTCGCGCAGGACCGCCACCAGGTCCCGGGCGGCCGCCGCCGACCAGTCGAACAGCTCCTCGGGCACGGGCCCGCGGTGCGGGGTCCGGTCCGGCACCGGCCAGGCCGCCCGTACGGCCGGGTCGGCGGGGAGCGCGTAGAGCTCCGGGGCGGTGGGGTCGCAGGGCTCGGTGAGCCGCTCCCGGAGGATGTGGGTGAGGTAGCGCTGGACGCTGCCGAGGTGTCCGGCGAGGTCCGCGACCGACCAGCCGGGGCAGGAGGGCACGAGGGGGGCCTCCCGCCCGCTTCCGGCCGCCCGGCGGACGGCCTTGTCGAAGGCCGCCGCCTCGCTGCTGAAGATGTCGAGCCTGGCGAGGTGGTCCGTGGGTTCCATGGGGTCCATGGGGTCGACCCTGCCCCCTGGTGTCCCCGGGGACTCAGCTTGCGCGCTGGGCGAACGACGCCAGGGCCTGGGCCGTGCTCGCCTCCAGGGCGCCGGCGCCGCATTCGCGGCTGGTGAGGTGGGCGCGGGCGAGCAGCCCGGGGTCCTGGAGCTCGGTGCCCAGCGCTGCCAGCGTCCGGGCCAGCTCGTAGGCGGCCGGGGAGTCCTCCAGCAGGGCGACGGCCTCGCGGAGCAGGTCGGCGCGGTCCTGCGGGGCGGCGACCTCGGCCGCGACGCGCAGGGCCTGGCCGATGGCGGAGGGTGCGCCGAAGGCACGGGCGCGGCGGACTGCCTCGGCCGTCAGGGCGCGGGCCCTGGCGGGGTCCTCGGGGGCTATGGCGCGGGCCAGGAGCAGCCGCCACGGGCACCAGGCCGGGTTCTGGATGCCGCGCGGGGTCAGGCGCCGCCCGACGGCCTCCAGTTCGGCGGCGGCGGCCTTGCGGTCGCCGCCGGCCAGCAGGAGTTCGGCGTACACGGTCTGCGAGTCGGGGAAGACCACGGCGGCGGGGAAGGGCTCCCCGTACTCGTGCTCCCGGGCCAGGCCCCAGGCCTCGTCGACCCGGCCCCGGGCGACGAGGGTGGTGAGGAGGATGGCGATGGCGTACCAGTGCACGGGCGTACGGCGGCCCACGCGCTCGGCGAGGCGCAGTCCGGCGCGGGCCAGTTCCTCGGCCTCGACGAGCCGGCCGCGGCGGTAGCGGATGTAGGCGCGGAGGCTGTACGCGAAGGACAGGTGGGCGCCGTGCCAGCCCTGGCGTTCGAACTCGGCGGTGCCCTCCTCGAAGAGCTCCTCGGCGCGACCGGGCCGGTCGGCGTACATGTGGACCATGGCGGCGAGCACGGGGACCTCGAAGCCGCGGTCCTCGTGGGCCCAGCTGAAGGGCTCGGCGAGGACCCGGTCGGCGTGGTGGAGGACCACGTCGAGGGGTTCGCCGCGCAGGCAGGCGTCCCAGGCGCGCAGTCCGATGACGTACCGCTCGGTGAGGTCGCGGCCGGGGAGGCGGTCGGCGAGCCGGGCCAGGCGGCGGGAGCGGGCCGGGGAGTCGGGTTCGGCGGCGTTGAAGGCGTCCCACATGAACTGCTCGGACTGCAGGCGCAGCCGGGCGCGGGCGTCGTGGGTGCGCGGGATCTCGCGGCCGAGGAGCTCGGAGGCGGCGGCGAGGTGGTCGCTGTGGGCGAGGACCTGGGCGAGCCGGATGACGATGCCCTGGCGCAGCGCGGGGTCGTCGAAGGGTTCGGCGAGGGCGGCCCGCAGGTGGTTGACGGTGTTGGCGGGTTCGGTGAGGAGGGAGGCGCAGCCCAGTTCGTAGAGGACGGCGGCGCGTTCGTCGAAGTCCGGGGGTTCCTCCAGGGCGCGGGCGAGCTGGCGGCGGGCGGCTTCGGGGGCGCCGGCGCGGAGGTTCTCGGCGGCGGCCTCGCGCAGGGTGCGCACCACCCAGGGGTCGTTCTCGGGCTGGGTCTCCAGCAGGTGGCGGGCGGCCGCGGAGGAGCCGAGCCCGGCGTCGACGACGGCCGCGGCGGCCTTGCCGTGCAGGGCGACGCGCAGGGCGTCGGGGATGGCGCGGTATATGGCGGTGGCGATGAGCGGGTGGACGAACTCCAGCCCGGCGCCGTCCTCTTCGCCGGGTGCGGCCTCGGCCGGCGGGGCGGACAGGATGCGGGCGACGCGGAGCCGCACGGTGGCGTCGGCGGCCTCCTCCGCGCCGAGTACGGCGACGCGGGCGGCGATGCGCCGCGGGATGGCGGTGCCGAGGACGGCGCAGGCCCAGGCGAAGCGGACGGTGGAGGGGCCGAGGCTGTGCAGGCGGGCGACGAGCCCGCTGCCGCGCTGGGCGGCGGCGAGGTCGGCCAGCAGCGGGGCGCTGGCCTCGACGGGGTCGAGTCCCTTGGCGCGGACCCTGGCGGTGAGTTCGACGGCCTCGAAGGGGTTCCCGGTGGTCACGGCCCAGGCCTCGCGGCAGAAGGCGTCCTCGGCGTGCGCGCCGACGGTCTCGCGGACCAGCGTGGAGACGGCGTCGGCGCTGAGCGGGTTGAGGACGAGGGGGCGTCGTCCGGCGCGGCCGGGCAGTGTGCGGAAGGCCTCGGCGTGGGCGGGGAGTTCGTCGGGGCGGTAGGCGGTGACGAGGAGCAGCGGGAGGTGTTCGGCGCGCGGGGCGAAGCCGGCGAGCCAGCCGAGGGACTCGGGGTCGGCCCAGTGGGCGTCGTCCAGGACGAGGACGACGGGGGGCCGCCGGACGGTGAGGTGGGTCAGGACCCAGTCGAGTCCGTCGCGCAGGCCCTGCGGGTCGGGCGGGGCGCCCTGGGCGGGGGCGCACAGGCCGAGGGCGGGGCCGACGATGGCGTACCAGCTGCCGAGCGCGGCGCGGAGTTCGGCCTCGGGCCGGCCGGCCAGCTGGGGCTGGATGAGCTGGCGGGCGACGTGGAAGGGCTGGGTCTGCTCCTGTTCGCCGCCGCGTGCGGCGAGGAGGGTGCAGGAGCGGGAGAGGGCGCGGCGGCGCACTTCGGCGAGCAGGGTGGTCTTGCCGAGCCCGGCCGGGCCCGACAGGGCGAGCAGGCCGCCGCCGGTGTCGGGGCCGGATCCGGTGAGCCGGTCCAGCGCCTCGTCCACGGCGAGGAGTTCGGCTTCGCGTTCGAAGAGCGTGCGCCGTGTGCGGGTCCGGCGTTCCGTCATGGCTCGTACCCCCCAGGCCGGCTCGGGGGATCAGCGTACGCCCGCGCACGAGCCGATGGATCCCACTATCGGGAAAGAATCCGATCTTCTGTTCCGGGTGCCGCTCCGGGTGCTGCTCCGGAGCGCCGCCGCCGGGTCCCGGCCCGGTGGGCTGTCTCGATCGCCGGCGCACGAATGACTCGAAGGTGACCTTGTCATATCTCATCCGCCCATGGCTTTCTGGAGTCGCACGGATACCGTTCGTAATGGGCGGTCGGTGAATGGCGAAGGGACGGCAATGAGCACTGCCCCCGCGGCAACCTCAGGTGACGAGCGCTCCACCCCTCCGATCAGCACGGTCGCGGGGACCGGGGCGGCGGGATTCAAAGGGGACGACGAGCCCGCCGTCGCGGCCCAGCTGAACTGTCCGTACGGGATGGCGGTGGACGGCACGACCGGCACCCTCTACTTCGCCGACCACAACAACCACCGGATCCGCAGGATCGCCACCGACGGGACGATCAGCACCGTCGCCGGCACCGGGGCCGCGGGGTTCGGCGGGGACGGCGGCCCGGCCGCCTCGGCCCAGCTGAACTACCCGCGCGAGGTGGCGGTGGACGGCGCGGGCGCCGTCTACTTCTCCGACTCCAACAACCACCGGGTCCGCAGGATCGCCACCGACGGGACGATCAGCACCGTCGCCGGCACCGGCACCGCGGGATTCGCCGGGGACAACGGCCCCGCCACCGCCGCCCGGCTCAACTTCCCCCTGGGGGTGGCGGTGGACGGAGCCGGCACCCTCCACGTCTCCGACTACAACAACCACCGGATCCGCAGGATCGCCACCGACGGGACGATCAGCACCGTCGCCGGCACCGGGGCCGCGGGATTCGCCGGGGACAACGGCCCCGCCACCGCCGCCCAGCTGAACTACCCGCGCGAGATGACCGTGGACGGCGCGGGCGCCGTCTACTTCTCCGACTCCAACAACCACCGGGTCCGCAGGATCGCCACCGACGGGAAGATCAGCACCGTCGCCGGCACCGGCACCGCGGGATTCGCCGGGGACAACGGCCCCGCCACCGCCGCCCGGCTCAACCTCGCGCTGGGGATGGTGGTGGACAGCACCGGCACCCTCTACGTCTCCGACCACAACAACCACCGGATCCGGAAGATCACCGCCGACGGGCAGATCAGCACGGTGGCCGGCACCGGCACCGCGGGGTTCGGCGGGGACGGCGGCCCGGCCGCCTCGGCCCAGCTGAAGAACCCGTTGGGGCTCGCCGTGGACTGCGCCGACACCCTCTACATCGCCGACTACGCCAACAACCGGGTCCGGAAGATCACTTCGGCGAGGTTGGCGGGGATGCCCGATTCGGGCGCGGTGGTCTCCTGGGCCAACGTCCGGAGCAGGTTGCGGATGGCGGTGGCGAGCGAGTCCACCAGGGACGGGGCCGAGGTACACCAGCTGCTCGCCGCCCCCAGGGACCACCAGCGGTGGCGGCTGGTCCCTGCGGGCCAGGACAACGGCGAGGTCCTGTACCGGATCGAGAACGTGCGCAGCGGCAAGGTCCTGGAGGTCCTCGGAGCGCAGGAGAGGGCCGGGGCGGTGGTCGCGCAGCGCGCCTACGAGGGCGGTGACGCCCACCACCAGCAGTGGAGGCTGATCCCGGTGGGCCCGGCGGGCAGCACCCCGCGGGTGTACGAGATCGCGAACCGGAACAGCGGTCTGCTCCTGCGGGTCGATTCCAACGCCCGCACGGTCATCAAGCAGCACGGCGCGGAGGGCGACCACCGGGACCGGCAGTGGCAGCTGCTCCCCGTGTGACGCACGAGGGGCCGCTGGGACGTCTGCCCGGGCCATGGAGCCCGTGACAACTTCGATCGTCGGAACGCGCGCGGATGCCTGTTGTCATCTCGCCGGGCGCGGTCCGACCGGATCAGTCGAGGACGAATGCCTTCCAACGCGTACAACCTGGAGCGGGCCAAGCGCCGGCCGCTGACGAAGAAGAACCTGCGGGAACTCGACATCGAGCAGACCTGGCAGTCCATCCTGGACCACCCCAACCTGGTCTACGTCGACGACTACGGTGTGCGGCACAAGCCCGTCGGGTTCTCCGTGAACAAGTCCAGCTTCGGCGCCTTCCCCGGAACCGCGTCCCAACTGGGCTGGCTCGCCTACATGAACCTCGGGGAGCCGCTGATCGAGGAGCGGCGCAGCATCGGCCGGCCCCCGCCCGACACGTTCTCCTCACGCAGCTACGTCAACCGCAGCCAGACGTCCACGATGACCTTCACCGACTCGGTCGACTTCACCGTGTCGAACGGGGTCACGTGGCAGCTCCAGGGCTCGGCCCAGCTCACCTTCGGCGGCAGCGTCAGCGCGGCGCTCCAGTTGCAGCTGCAGAACCAGCTGCGTCTGGACCTCCAGACGCAGCTCCAGACACAGTTGCAGACGCAGCTCCAGAACGAGATGTCGAACAGGAACGCGAACGCGGTCACCAACAAGAACAGCAAGGACAACATCGGGGTGGACAACGCCAACACCACCGAGGCGGCCGCGAGGAACGCGGCGACGAACTCGGCGACGGGCTCCGCGTCGAACTCGGTGCTGAACTCGGTGGCGTTCACGACCCAGGGCAGCGCCACCGGCACCGCACAGCTCAACGCCCAGCTGATGCTGGGCATCACGGCCTCCGTCGGCGGCTCCCTGACCACCAGCTGGGCCTCGAGGTCGCAGATCTCCGGCAGCGTCCCGCCGAGCTCGCGCGTGGAGACCATCGCCACGCAGCGGCGTACCCGCAAGCAGTACTCCTACGAGATACCGGTGAGCTTCTCCGGGCTGATCGCGGTGAAGTACGACGTCCCCGTGGCCGTCCTGTCTCCCCCGCAGCGCGGGGACTACCCCGGCCTCGACCGGTTGGTCGCCCGTGACATCGGCGACATCGACCTGGCGGGCGGCGGCTTCCGCATGAAGGGACTGGCCGAGGTCGTCTCCGCCCTGGAGGTCCACCACACGATGTTCGACGGCGAGAGCCTGACCGACAGCCAGCGGGCGCTGCACAAGCAGCCCTGACCGGGGCGGGCGGCGCCGCCACGACGACGACCAGGGGTGACGACCATGGTGTTCGACAACATCTTCGACTTCGCGGGCCAGGGCGCGGGGCTGTTCTCCGTGACCACCGGCAGCGCCAAACCGCAGCCGGGCGCGGGAGTCGACTTCGAGGACTCCGACGACGACACGTACGACGACACGAGCACGAGCCTGTTCGACAGCGCGATCCACGGAGCCTCCTCCCGTGCAAAGGTCGTGCAGGAGACGTCGCCCGAAGCACGGGCGATCCTCGGCTTCCTCGGATCCTTCATCCAGACCACGCAGGCCTCGGCCGGCGCGCAGGCCCGGTACGCGAACGACCCCGGCTCGGTGTCCGGGGCGGCGGCCGCCGGCATGAAGGAGTCGAGCACGACGGTGAAGGGCCACGACGGCCTCCAGAAGGACGCGGACCTGGCCGACAGGCCGAGGAAGAGCGACTACACCACGGCCCCCAAGGCCCCGGAGACCCCCAAGGCGGAGGCTCCCAAGGCGGAAGCCCCCAAGGCGGAAGCCCCCAAGGCCTCCAAGCCGGCCGCCGACAACCCGTCCGGTTCCAAGTAACGCAGCATCCCGTTCTTCGTTCTCCACTTCCAGAACAGGTGAGGATTCCGCGATGTACACGCAAGAGCGCACGGCGATGGCGAATCTGGTGGTCGGCGGCCCGGTGGCGGTGAACAGCTACGACAACGCGATCGTGGCCGCACTGGTCGAGAACCGGCCGGTCATGCTCGTCCACGCCTTCAACGGCGGCTACCTGCGGCCGGCCGAGCTGAAGGAGGACGTCCACGACAAGGGGGTCAAGCTGGCCACCGCGCTCGACCCGGCCACCAAGGAGGCACAGGGCCACCTCTGGTACATCACCCCCGCCGGCTTCTTCGGGCAGCGGCCGCTGTACTTCATCGAGAGCGCCGCCGGCCAGGTGACGCCCAAGCCCGCCGCTGCGGGCCAGGCCGACGCCGGCCGCGGCGACGACGGCTCGCCGAAGCCGCAGCGCAGGCGCATCAGCGTCCACCAGGACGCTCCCAAGGCCACGGCCGACACCGTCCAGGTCGGCCTCCCCGACAAGGTCGGCGAGAAGTGGCGCGGGAAGAACGGCGCACCCGAGGACACCCAGCTCTGGGTCGTCACGGTGACGCCGTGGGGCGGGATCACGTTCGTGCCGATCACCCACCCCGACGCCATCCTCGGGTTCAAGGACCACACGGTGGCGGCCGACAGCGAGGTCCGCCTCACCTACAACTGGGGCGGGGACTTCACCGGGACGGTCATCAACACCTTCTATCCGCGGCTGCCCAACGAGTGGGACGTCCCGTACCACCACGTCTTCACGTGATCCGCGGCCACCGCCGCGCCGCACCTGTCCCGAGCCGACGCCCGCACCTCCTGGAAGAGGCACCACGATGGCCGTGCCCATGGAAGAACTGAAGCTGGAGATAGTCAACGCCGCAACGGGGAAGACCCTCGGAGTCAAGGCCGTGCCGGGGGCGGACGGGGCACTCGTCGTCCGCGAGTTCCCCGACGGCGGCCCGAGCCCGCAGCAGTGGCAGCTCGCGCCCGTGCCGGCCGCACAGGGCGAACGGGCTTATGTGATCCGAGACTCGGCCGGCGGCAAGGTGCTCGACGACCCCGCCGCCGCGGACGGCGGCGTCCGCCAGTGGGGTGCCGCCGCCGGCAAGAAGGGCCAGCAGTGGCACGTCGTCCCCGTCGAGGGCGAAGCGGGCCTCTACTTCATCGAGGGCGCGACCGGCAGCACCGTTCTCGACCTCGCCGACCCCGGTCCGGACGGCACCCGGGTCGTCCTGCGCGCGTACGACGAGAACGCGCGGAGCCAGCGGTGGCGGTTCGTCCCGGCCGGGCCCGAACGCATCAGCGACCCGGTGCTGCGCTGGGCACCGCTGAGCCACTGGAACGGCCGCCGGTCCTGGCGGCTCGCCCGCTCGGCCGCGCTGCGGCCGGCTCCCGACGCGACGCCCTCCTTCAGCGACCTGCTGCTGGTCCTCAGGTCGTTCGGGAGCGACCAGGACGCGGGCGGGTGGAAGAGCGACGTGGCCGACCCCTCTCCCAACGGGCTACCGGGGGGATGGGCCGGGGCCGGTGCGCGGTTCCCCGCCGACCTCACGGGAACGGGACGGGCGGACATCGTGGCGATCAAGCCCGCGAAGGGGGCTGTGGCGGCGTCCGGCCGGGGCGACGGTACGTTCGGCGACGTGGAGCGCGTCCTGCACCAGGGCCCGCCCTCCCCGAGTCCCGCGGACCTGTGGACCGTCGTGGACGTGAAGGGCGACGGCCGGCCCGGCCTCGTCGTGCTCGCCGCCGACGGTGTCCGGGTGTCCACGCAGGACGCGGGCGGGACGTTCGCGCCCGCGGGGGGCGAGCTGGTCCTCAAGGCGTTCGGGCACGGCAGGCAGGCCGGAGGGTGGCTCGCCGACCGGCATCCGCGCTTCCTCGTCGACACCACCGGTGACGGACGTGCCGACATCGTCGGCTGCCACGACGACGGCGTCCGGGTCTCGGTCCAGGACGAGAAGGGAGCGTTCGCGCCGATCACCGACGAACCGGTCCTCCGGGCGTTCGGCCACGGCGAGAAGGCGGGCGGCTGGCTCGCCGACCGGCATCCGCGCTTCCTCGTCGACACCACCGGTGACGGACGCGCCGACATCGTCGGCTGCCACGACGACGGCGTCTGGGTCTCGGTCCAGGGCGAGGACGGGAAGTTCGCCGAACCCCTCTACCTCCTGGACGACTTCGGGGTCGACCAGGGCTGGACCTCGGTCGAGGAGCACCCCCGGTTCCTGGTCAGCACCACCGGTGACAAGGCACTGGACGTCGTCGGGTTCGGCCCGCAGGGCGTCGTCGTCTCGCGCGGGCGGGGCGACGGCACGTTCGAGCCCTCGGAGCTCGTCCTGAACGACTTCGGGCTCGCCCAGGGGTGGACGGGCAAGAGGCACCTCCGGTTCCTCGCGGACGTCACCGGCGACGGCAACCCGGACATCGTCGGCTTCGGCGACGAGGGGGTCTGGGTGTCGCACAGCCGCGGCGACGGCCGGTTCGAGCAGGCCCGGCTGGTGTGCGGCGGGTTCGGCTACGGCGATGACGCCGGCGCCTGGCGGGTCGGCCGTCACCCCCGCTTCCTCGCCGACATCACGGGTGAAGGGCGCCTCGACATCGTCGGCTTCGGCGGCCCGGGGGTGTACGTGGCCAGGGACCTCTTCCGCCGCTTCAGGACCCGGTAGGTCCGGGGTCCGTTGTGACGCGGCCGTGCGGGTCGCAGCCGTCGGCGAACGGCTGCGACCCGCACGGTCGGGACGGCCTCAGGCCGGGCCGAAGCGTCCGCCCCGCGTGCCCAGGACGAACCTGCGCCACTCGCGCGGCGCGAAGACCAGCGAGGGGCCGTCGGGGCGCTCTCCGTTGCGCATCGCGATGAACCCCTCCACGAAGGCGATCTGGACGCCGCCCACCCCCCGGCTGCCGGACTGCCAGTCGGCCCCGCTGAGATCGAGTTCGGGCCTGCCCCAGCCGGCGACGGGCTGGGAAACCGTGCTCTCCGCCACGTGCGTGCTCCTCCCGGTACGGTACGTCGTCGTCCGGGGGCCCAGGGTAGCGACCGGGGCGGGCGCCGCACAGGCCGCGGGCGTCACCCGCGGCCGGTCCGGCGCACCTGCCCCGGTCAGGAGCTCGGCGGCTCGGCGCCCACCAGCCACATGGCGAAGAACTGCGCGCCGCCGCCGTACGCGTGTCCCAGCGCGCGGCGGGCCCCCGGGACCTGGTGCTCCCCGGCCTGGCCGCGGACCTGGAGGGCCGCCTCCGCGAACCGGATCATGCCGGAGGCGCCGATCGGGTTGGTGGACAGCACCCCGCCGGAGGGGTTCACCGGGAGGTCTCCGTCCAGTTCGGTCACCCCCGCCTCGGTGAGCTTCCAGCCCTCGCCCTCCTGCGCGAAGCCCAGGTTCTCCAGCCACATCGGCTCGTACCAGGAGAACGGCACGTACATCTCCACCGCGTCGATCTCCCGGCGCGGGTCGGTGATCCCGGCCTGCTGGTAGACGTCGGCCGCGCAGTCCTTGCCGGCCTGCGGGGAGACGAAGTCCTTGCCCGCGAAGAGCGTCGGTTCGCTGCGCATCGCCCCTCCGTGCACCCAGGCGGGCGGCTTCGGCGAACGGGCCGCGCCCGCACGGTCGGTGAGGACCATCGCGCAGGCGCCGTCCGAGGACGGGCAGGTCTCGGAGTAGCGGATCGGGTCCCAGAGCATGGGCGAGGCCTGGACCTTCTCCAGGGTGATGTCGTGCTCGTGCAGGTGCGCGTACGGGTTCTTCAGGGCGTTGCGCCGGTCCTTGTACGCGACGAGCGAGCCCACCGTGTCGGGGGCTCCGGTGCGCCGCATGTACGCGCGCACGTGCGGGGCGAAGAAGCCGCCCGCGCCCGCGAGCAGCGGCTGCTGGAAGGGGACGGGCAGCGACAGGCCCCACATGGCGTTGGACTCGGACTGCTTCTCGAAGGCCAGGGTCAGGACGGTGCGGTGGACCCGGGCCGCGACCAGGTTGGCGGCGACCAGGGCGGTGGACCCGCCGACGGACCCGGCCGTGTGGACGCGGAGCATCGGTTTGCCGACCGCGCCGAGGGCGTCGGCCAGGTAGAGCTCCGGCATCATCACGCCCTCGAAGAAGTCGGGGGCCTTGCCGATGACGACCGCGTCGATGTCGGCCCAGGTCAGCTCCGCGTCGGCGAGGGCGCGGGCGGCGGCCTCGCGGACCAGGCCGGCGAGGGAGACGTCGTGGCGGGCGGCGACGTGCTTGGTCTGGCCGATCCCGACGACGGCCACGGGCTCCTTGCCCGGCGTCCCCGGTGTGCCGGTGGTGCTCATGAGGGGTCCCCTTCCAGGACGGCGACCAGGTTCTGCTGGAGGCAGGGGCCGGAGGTGGCGTGCGCGACGGCCCTGCGGGACTCGCCGCGGTGGATGCGGGCGGCCGCCTCGCCGATCCGGATCAGGCCGGCGGCCATCATCGGGTTGGCGGCGAGCGCCCCGCCCGAGGGGTTGACGGCCACCGCGTCGCCGAGTCCGAGGGCCTTGCGGAGCACGACCTCCTGGGAGGTGAACGGCGCGTGCAGCTCCGCCGTGTCGACGGGGGCGTCGAAGAGTCCGGCGTGCTCGGCGGCGGTCCGGGTGGACGGGGAGTCGGTGAGGTCGCGCAGGCCCAGGCCGTGCGCCTCGATGCGGTGGTCGATGCCGGTGATCCAGGCGGGCCGTTCGCACAGCCGCCGCGCGGTGTCGCCGGCGGCCAGGACGACGGCGGCCGCGCCGTCGCCGATGGGCGGGCAGTCTCCCGTGCGCAGCGGCCGGACCTGGTAGCCGCCGTGTGGGACGGGGCCGCGGAGCTGGGCGTGCGGGTTGGCCGCGGCGGAGGCCCGGCTGCGGGCGCCGATGGCGGCGAGCGCCTGCTCGTCGGTCTCCCCCGCGTCGATCAGCGCCTGCGCCTGGAGGGCGGCCAGGGCCACCGAGTCGGGCCACAGGGGGGCGAGGTAGTAGGGGTCGAGCTGCCGGGTGAGGACGTCGCGCACCGACCCGGGCGAGGACTTGCCGTACGAGTAGACGAGCGCGGTGTCGGCCTCGCCGGTCTGGATCTTGACCCAGGCCTCGTAGAGCGCCCAGGCGCCGTCCATCTCGACGTGCGACTCGGAGATCGGCGGCCAGGCGCCGACCCCGTCGAGGGTCATGGTGAAGGAGAAGGCCCGGCCGGCGAGGTAGTCGCTGGAGCCGGAGCAGGTGAAGCCGATCTCGCCCGCCTTGAGGCCGGTGGCGGCCAGCACCTGGTGCAGGACGGGCATCACCATCTCGACTTCGCTGAGTTCGTCGGTGCGGCGCAGGTGGTCGCTCTGCGCGAAGGCGACGACGGCCACCTCGCGGGCGTATCGGGTCGTCACAGCAGCTCCTTGTACGCGTCGTAGTCCGCGTCCGGCTCGCCGGTGGGGCGGTAGTGGTCGGGGTAGCGGCCGCCGTCGGTCCACACCGGTTCGACGCGCAGGCCCATGCGGACCTGGTCGTAGGGGATGCCGCCGATCCGGCCGTGGAGGGCGAGGCCGGCGCCGTCGAGGGCGATGTGGGCGTAGACGTAGGGGACTTCGATGTCCAGGTTCCTGGCCTTGATGTTGACGATGCAGTAGGTGGTGACGGTCCCGGCCGGGCCGACCTCGACGCGGTCGGTGGTGGCCACCCCGCAGGTGGGGCAGGCGCCGCGCGGGGGGACGTACACCTTCTGGCAGGAGGGGCAGCGTTCGCCGACGGTGCGCCGTTCGGAGAGGGCGTTGATGTAGGCGGTCTGGGCGCGGCCGGGGCTGTAGGTGTAGTCGAGGCGGGCCTCGGCGATGATGCCGGTGACGGGCTCGGCGAACACCCCGTCGTGCGGGGCGGCTGCGCCGTTCGGCTCCCCCTCGTGGGGCTCGAAGCAGGCGATGTCGGTGATGGCCCCGGTGCGCTCGGCGGCCCAGCGGACGCGTACCCGCATCCCGGTGGACACGGCCTCCGGGCCGGGGGCGTCGAGGGCGTGCAGGATCGCGGTGTCGGCGCCGTCGAGCCGTACGAGCACCCAGGCGAAGGGGGTGCCGAGGGGCTGCTGGGGGCGGGGTTCGCCGTTCCAGGCCCAGGTGGTGACGGTCCCGGTGGGGGCGACCTCGACGAGCTCCCGGATCTCCTCGGCGGTGACCGGGTCGTACTCGGCGGGCGGCACCATGACCCGCCCGTCGGAGGTCCTGACGCCGAGGACGACGCCCTCCCGGAGCCCGGTCAGGAAGGCGCTCTGCACGGGCCCGAGGGACCGGGTGAAGGGGAACTCGACGACGAGGGGCGCACGCAGCACCTCGGGCGGGGACGCGGCTGTCATGGCTGTCTCTCCGATTCTCGGAAGGGGTGTGGACGCAGTACGAAACCTCTGCCGCCGACGGCCCGCCCCCGCGCAGGGCCGGTGGGGGCTCGGGGGTGGCCCGAGGGGGTTCGGTGCATGCGCGGCCGGCGCCTAGGCTCGGCGGTAGACCGGCGGCCGCTTCTCCGCGAAGGCCCGAGCCCCCTCCTTCGCGTCGGCCGTGTCGAAGACCGGCCAGCCGCGGACCAGTTCGGCCGCCAGCCCCTCCGTCTCCGTCAGCTCGGCGGCCTCGTACACCGAGGCCTTCACCGCCTCGACCGCCAGCGGCCCGCACGCGTTGATCAGCTCCGCCGTCTCCAGCGCGGCCTCCAGCGCCGTCCCGTCCGGCACCACCCTCCCGACGAGCCCGATCCGCGCCGCCTCCTCCGCCGAGTACGGACGCCCCGTCAGCAGCATCTCCAGCGCGTGCGTGCGCGGGACCTGCCGGGGCAGGCGGACCGTGGAGCCGCCGATCGGGAACAGCCCCCGCCTGACCTCGAACAGCCCGAACGTGGCCCCCGCCCCCGCGACCCGGATGTCCGTGCCCTGGAGGATCTCGGTGCCGCCCGCCACGCAGTAGCCCTCGACCGCCGCGATCACCGGCTTGCGCGGCCGGTGGTGACGGAGCATCGCCTTCCAGTGCAGGTCGGGGTCGGCCTTGAGGCGGTCCCGGTACTGGTCGCCCGCCATGCCCCGGCCGGCCAGCGCCTTGAGGTCCATGCCGGCGCAGAAGTCGCCGCCCGCGCCCGTCAGGACCACCGAGCGGACGGTGTCGTCCGCGTCCGCCTCCAGCCAGCCGTCGTACAGGCCCACCAGCAGGGGAAGCGAGAGCGCGTTCTTCGCCTCCGGCCTGTTCATGGTGAGCACCAGCGTCGCGCCCCGGCGCTCCACGGTCAGGTGTTCCGTCCCACCCATTGCCGTCCTCCCGTCTCAAGACCTAGAACAGGTTGCAGGAGGGCCGGGTGCAGTTCAATAGTTTTCTGACACCCAGTCAGATTTCTTGGCGTGCACCCTTCCCACTTGGACCGGGCGGTGCTCTGATGACCGCCGAGCAGCCCAGCCGTGAGCACTTTCGGGTCAGGAGGAACGGTGGAGTACAACCTTGCCGACCTGTTCGAATCGGTCGTGGACGTGGTCCCGGACCGCGAGGCGCTGGTGTACGTCGACCACCCCGGGACCGGCGCCGAGCGCCGCCTGACGTACGCGGAACTGGACGCGGCGGCGAACCGCGTCGGGCACCACCTGCTGGACAGCGGGCTGCGGCCCGGCGAGCACGTGGGGCTGCACCTCTACAACGGGATCGAGTACCTGCAGACCGTACTGGCCTGCCTCAAGGCCCGCCTGGTGCCGGTGAACGTCAACTACCGGTACGTGGAGGAGGAGCTGGTCTACCTCTACAACGACGCCGACCTCGCGGCGCTCGTCTTCGAGGGCGAGTTCACGGAGCGGGTGGCCGCCGCGCTGCCCCAGACGACGAAGCTGCGCCACCTCGTCCGGGTCGGGCGGGCGCCCGCCGGCGCGCCGGAGCCGGCGGTGGCGCCGGTCGCGTACGAGGACGCCGAGGCGGCCGGGTCCCCGGAGCGCGGCTTCCCGGAGCGCAGCCCCGACGACCTGTTCATCATCTACACCGGCGGCACGACCGGGATGCCCAAGGGCGTCATGTGGCGGGCCGAGGACCTGTTCTTCGCCGGGCTGTTCGGCGGGGAGCCCTCGGGCGAGCCGGTGAAGCGGCCGGAGGAGCTGGCCGAGCGGGTCGCGGCGCGCGGCGCCGGGCTCACCTTCTTCCCCGCTCCCCCGCTGATGCACGGCACGTCGACGCTCACCTCGTTCATCGCCTTCAACTACGGCCAGCGGGTGGTCATCCACCGCAAGTACGCGCCCGAGGAGGTGCTGCGCACCATAGAGAAGGAGAAGGTGTCGAGCGTCTCGCTCGTCGGCGACGCGATGCTGCGTCCGCTGATCGACGCCCTGAACGGACCGCTCAAGGGGACGGACCTGTCCTCGCTGTTCAGCGTCTCCTCCTCGGGGGCGATCATGTCGGAGACCGTCCGCGCCGAGTTCCAGCGCCTGGTGCCGAACGTCGTGCTGCTGAACAACTTCGGCTCGTCCGAGTCCGGTTCCAACGGGCGGGCGACGGACGACTCGGGCCCGGAGAAGGGCTTCCGGCTCCAGGTCAACGACCGTACGCAGGTGGTGGACCCGGTCACGCACGAGCCGGTGGCGGTCGGCGTCCCGGGCCGTCTGGCGCAGCGCGGGCACGTGCCGCTCGGCTACTACAACGACCCCGCGAAGACCGCGGAGACCTTCTTCCGGAAGGGCGCCGAGCGCTGGGTGCTGCTCGGCGACATGGCGACGGTCGACGAGGAGGGCATCGTCACCGTGCTGGGGCGCGGCTCGCAGTGCATCAACACCGGCGGGGAGAAGGTCTACCCGGAGGAGGTCGAGCAGGCGCTGAAGTCGCACCCGGACGTGTACGACGCCCTGGTGGCCGGCGTCCCGGACGCGACGTGGGGCAACCACGTGGCCGCGGTGGTGCAGCTGCGGGAGGGCGCGCCGGAGCCGACGCTGGAGGAGATCCAGCGCCACTGCCGGACCCGGCTGGCCGGCTACAAGATCCCGCGCCAGCTGGTGGTCACACCGGCGGTGCAGCGCTCCCCGAGCGGGAAGGCGGACTACCGCTGGGCGAAGGCGGTGGCGACGGAGGCCGACGCGGGGGCGTGACCGCCCCCTGGGTCCGCGGACCGGTACCGGGGCCGCGGACTCAGGCCGCCCTCCAGCGCGGAGCCTCGTCGTCCGGAGTGTCGGGACTCGCGAAGTGGAACGGTACGCCGAGGCGGGCCGCCAGGGCCCCTCCGGCGCGTTCGGCGGCCACCGCCGACGGGTGCCTCGGACCCGGGTCCGTCCCTTCCCCCAGGAACCGTTCGGCCGCACCCCAGGGGATGGTGGCCAGCGAACGCTCGGAGTCGGGGTCCTCGGTGATGGCCAGCAGGACGACGAACCAGTCGTGGACGGTGTCCCCGTCCCAGACCGCCTCGATCGCCACGACGCGGCCGCCGATGCCCTCGGCACGGAGGGCCAGCGACTCCGGATCGAGGGGGCTGTCCGGCTCGCGGGCGACCCTGTCGCCGTAGTGGGCGTACCGGTCGCCGACGATGAGCTGGGCCGTGCCCACCCCGACACCGTCGCGGACGAAGCCGACGTCCACGAGGACACGGACCGCCCCGAGCAGGGAGTCCTGGAGGACGTAGCCGTCGACCTGATCGCGGATCCCGGCCGGCAGCGACTCCCACCAGGCCGTGCGGGCTTCCTTGCGCTTCCCTACCGGCTCGCTCGTCATACGGCCCCCGCCCACGTCCCGCGCGGCCCGCACCTCGGGCCCCGCGGGTCACTGTACGACCCACGCGTCCGCGGCCGCACGGGGATCGGGCGGGCCCCCGGTCCGCGGCGCGTCGTCAGGCCCCGGTGGCCAGGAAGCGTTCCACGCGGGCCGCGAACCAGTCGGCGTCGTCCAGCCAGGGGAAGTGCGCGGCGCCGCGCTGGACGTCGGAGGTTCCGCGCGGCAGGAGGCCGGCGAGTGCGGCGGCGACGGCGACGGTGGGGTAGCCGTCCAGTTCCCCCGCCAGGACCAGCGCCCCGCCGTCGAAGCGGCGGAGCGCCGCGCGCGTGGCGGGCGGGTCGAACGCCCCGGGGCCGGCGAAGGCGAGGGCGGCGGCCTGGTTGCGCTCCCGGTCGCCCGCGGCGACGTGGGCGCGCGCCCGGTCGTCCCAGCGGCCGTAGGCGAGGACCATCGCCCGGCGCCGGTCCTCCGGGGAGGGGTCGGCGCCGGCCGCCCACAGCCGTTCGTAGGCGGCGATGGCCGCGTCGTAGGGCTCCCGGCCGGCCCGGGACCGGACCACTTCCAGGCTCTGCTCGGGGGTCGGCCCGAGGTCCACGGCCCAGGCGGTCGGGGTCACGAGGACCAGGCGGCGGACCCGCTCGGGGTGCGCGGCGGCGTACAGCAGGGCGAGGTTGCCGGCGGCGGAGTGGGCCAGGACGTCCATGCGTTCCAGGCCCAGGTGCAGGCGGAGCGCCTCGACGTCGGCGACCTGGTGGTCGACGCGGTACGTGGACTCGTCGGCCGGTGCCGCGGAGTCGCCGGTGCCGCGCAGGTCGAGGAGGATGAGCCGGCGGCCGGCGGAGAGCCCGCCGAGGTCTCCCAGGTAGCGGGAGGCCCGCATGGCGCCGCCGGGGAGGCAGACGAGCGGTTCGCCCTCGCCCTGTACGTGGTAGGCGAGTTCGGTTCCGTCATAGGTGGTGAATACAGGCATGCGGGCCATCAGATCAGACGATCACTCGTTCGAGTCATTGATTTACCCGGCAGGGTCCGGCAATCTACCGAATGAACGTTCGGTTGGCCTGTGGCGGTACGACTCTCGACGGCGATGACGACGGCGATGACGACGATGGCGATGAGGTGACGGCAATGACGGCGCGTACAGGTCTCGACGACCTCGACGATCTCCAGGACGAAGGCGAGCGGCTCAGCCCCGACGAGCTGGCGGCGCTCCAGCTGAAGCGGCTGCGGGCGACCCTGCACCGGGCCTACGACCGCGTGGCCTTCTACCGGCAGGCGTTCGACAAGGCGGGGGTCCATCCCGACGACTGCCGTTCCCTGGCCGACCTGTCCCTCTTCCCGCTCACCACCAAGGCGGACCTGCGGGACCAGTACCCCTTCGGGATGTTCGCCGTGCCGCGCGCGGACGTGCGCCGCATCCACGCCTCCAGCGGCACCACGGGCCGCCCCACGGTGGTGGGCTACACCGACGGGGACCTGGCCACCTGGGCCGACGTCGTGGCCCGGTCGCTGCGCGCGGCCGGCGCCCGGCCGGGGCAGATCGTGCACGTCGCGTACGGGTACGGCCTGTTCACCGGGGGCCTGGGCGCCCACTACGGGGCGGAGCGGCTGGGGTGCACGGTGGTCCCCGCCTCGGGCGGGATGACGGACCGGCAGGTGCGGCTGATCCAGGACTTCCGCCCCGAGGTCATCATGGTGACCCCCTCCTACATGCTCACCCTGCTGGACGAGATGGAGCGCCAGGGCATCGCCCCGCGCCGGACCTCGCTGCGCACCGGGATCTTCGGCGCCGAGCCCTGGACCGAGGAGATGCGCCGCGAGATCGAGGACCGGCTGGGCATCGACGCCGTGGACATATACGGCCTGTCCGAGGTGATCGGACCGGGCGTGGCGCAGGAGTTCGCCTCCCACAAGGACGGCCTGCACATCTGGGAGGACCACTTCTACCCGGAGGTCGTCGATCCGCTGACCGGGGCGGTGCTGCCGGACGGGGAGCCCGGGGAGCTGGTGTTCACCTCCCTCACCAAGGAGGCCATGCCGGTGATCCGCTACCGCACCCGGGACCTGACGCGGCTGCTGCCGGGGACGGCCCGGCCGGCCTTCCGCCGGATGGAGAAGGTGACCGGCCGCAGCGACGACATGATCATCCTGCGCGGGGTGAACCTCTACCCGACCCAGATCGAGGAGATACTCCTGCGCATCGAGGGCCTCGCCCCGCACTTCCAGCTGCGGCTGACCCGGGAGGGCCGCCTCGACGCGCTCACCGTGCGGGTGGAGGCGCGCCGGGAGGCCGGCGGCGAGAGGCGGCGGGCGGCGGCAGCGGAGCTGGTGCGGGCGGTCAAGGAGTCCGTGGGGGTGTCCGTCGCCGTCGAGGTGGTGGAGCCGGAGAGCCTGGAGCGCTCGGTCGGCAAGATCAAGCGGGTTCGGGACCTCCGGGAGCCGCACTCCTCCTGAGCCGGCCGGTCCACACCGGCGGGCGGTCCAAACCCCCCGTTCGGGCCCATTCAGGGGCCGCTTCCGGGAGCGTCCGGGCCCGTCCGGGTAGGGGATCAGGTGTGACCTCGACCCTCCGGCGCCTCCGCGCCCGGCTCCTGGGCTCCCCGGCCGGCCTGGCCTGGAGCCGCGGCCGGGAGATCGAGCTGATGCACCGGGCGATGGGCTTCGCCGCCCTGGGCTTCCTCACCCTGGTGCCGTTGCTGGTGGTCGTGGCGGCGGCCGCGCCGGGCAGCGGTTCCAACTTCGGCCGCTGGCTGGGCCAGGCCCTCGGGGTGTCGGCGTCCTCGCGGGCCCGGGTCGAGATGCTGTTCGGGGCGGCGGACCTGGCGCTGGAGCGGACCACCGCCTTCGGCCTGGCGGCCCTCGCGGTGTTCGGTCTGACCTTCGGCTCCGCCGTGCAGACCGGCTACGAGAAGGTGTGGGACCTGCCCACCGCCCGCTGGCACACCATGTGGCGGCACGTCGTGTGGCTGGCGCTGCTGGTCTGCTACCTCGGGCTGCTGGTGGGGATCCCCGCCCCGTCCGACAGCGTGGCGGGCACCGTGGTGGGGACCTTCAGCGACACCGTCGGGACCTGCCTGTTCTTCTGGAGCTCCGGGCGGCTCCTGCTGGGCGGCCGGGTCCGCTGGCGGGCGCTGCTGCCCGGCGCGGTGGCGACGAGCCTCGGACTGCTGGGCCTGCGCGTCTTCTCCCAGCTGGTGTTCTCCCCGCTGATCGCCTCGAACGCCGTCACCTACGGCCCGTTCGGGACGCTGCTGGTGGTGCAGTCCTGGCTCGTCGGCGTCGGCTTCGTGGTCTACGGCGGGGCCATGGTCGGCCGCCTCGTGCACGAGCACCTGACCCTGCGCCGGCTGCGCGCCGACGGGGTCCTGCCGCCCCCGGACGGGCACGGGCACGGTCCTGGACACGACTGACCGGGCGGGAGTGCCTCAGCCGGTGCCGAAGCGGTCGCGGAGTTCGCGCTTGAGGATCTTCCCGCTGGCGTTGCGCGGGAGGGCGTCCACGAACAGCACCCGCTTGGGCGCCTTGAAGTGCGCCAGCCGCTCCCGGGCGTAGGCCACCAGCTCCGCCTCGGTGACCTCCCCCCGGGGCACGACCACCGCCGTGACGGCCTCGATCCACCTCTCGTCGGGCAGCCCGACCACCGCCGCCTCGGCCACCCCGGGGTGGGTGTAGAGCACGTCCTCCACCTGCCGGGACGCCACCAGCACCCCGCCCGAGTTGATGACGTCCTTCACCCGGTCGACGACGGTGAAGTACCCGTCGGCGTCCCGTACCGCCAGGTCGCCGGAGCGGAACCAGCCGTCGCGGAAGGCCTTCCGGGTGGCCCCGGGGTCGTTCCAGTAGCCCAGGCAGAGCTGCGGGGACCGGTAGACGACCTCCCCCGCCGTGCCGTCGGGGACGTCCGCGCCCTCCTCGTCCACGACCCGGGCCTCCACGTGCCGCACGGGGCGCCCGCACGACTCCATCCGCCCCTCGTGCTCCCCGGGCCCCAGGACGGTGGCCAGCGGCCCTATCTCTCCCCCAGACTCCGTCCGGGAGGTGCCCCCAGCCCGAAGCAGTTGTAGAAGCCCAGCCCGGGCAGCCGGGCCCGGAGCCGTTCCAGGACCGGGACCGGCATGACCGAGGCCCCGTAGTAGGCCTTGCGCAGGGCGCCGAGCTCCCGCTGCCCGAACTGCGGGTGGTTGGCCAGCGCGATCCACACCGTCGGCGGCGCGAAGAGGCTGTCCGCCCGGCCGGCCTCCACCAGGTCGAAGACCTCCTCGGCGACCGGCGCGTCCAGGATCGTGTTCCGCGCGCCGACCGCCAGGTAGGGCAGCAGGAAGACGTGCATCTGCGCCGAGTGGTACAGCGGCAGCGAGTGGACGGGCCGGTCGGCCTCCCCCAGGTCCAGGGCCTCGATCGCGCTCTCGTACTCGTGGGCCAGCGCCCGGTGGGTCATCATCGCGCCCTTGGGCAGGGCCGTGGTGCCCGAGGTGTAGAGGAGCTGCACGACGGCGTCCGGTCCGCCGGCGCTCTCGTACGCAGGCGGCCCGGCCGGCGCGGACAGCTCGGACAGGAAGGACCCCGGCGCGTCGCGCAGCGCCCGTACGGGGTGCCCGGCGGGGACCCGCGCCGTCAGGTCCGGGTCGGCGAGGACCAGGGCGCTCGCGCAGTCGCCGAGGATGTGCGCGAGGTCCTCGCCGGTGAGGTTCTGGTTGACGGGCACGTGGGTGAGACCGGCCCGGGCGCAGGCGAGGAACGCGATCAGGTAGGCGTCGGAGTTGTGGGCGAAGGCCGCGACCCGGTCCCCCGCGGCCAGCCCGTACCGCTGCCTCAGCACGGCCGCGCCGGTGGAGACGGCCGCGTCGAGTTCCGCGTACGTCCAGCTCCGCTCCCGGTAGCGGATGGCGACCCGGTCGGGGACGCGCCGGGCGCTGTCCCGTACGAGCCCGTCGACCGTCTGGTGCCGCACTGCCGTCATGAGCGCGATCCTCGCCCCGCCGCGCTCCGCGGTCAATATCACCGCACCCGCTACGGGCTGACGGCGAGGAAGAGGTAGGCGGCGAGCAGGACGAGGTGGACGCCGCCCTGCAGCAGGGTGGCGCGGCCCGGGACGATCGTCAGGGCGCCGACCACCACGGTCAGGGCGAGCAGCACCATGTGGAGCGGCGCGAGGCCCAGCACCAGCGGCCCGGTCAGCCAGACGGAGGCGAGGGCGATGGCGGGGATGGTCAGGCCGATGCTGGCGATGGCGGAGCCGTAGGCCAGGTTGAGGCTGGTCTGGACGCGGTTGCGGCGGGCGGCCCGGACGGCGGCGAGGGTCTCGGGGAGCAGCACGAGCAGGGCGATGATCACGCCGACGACGGCCTGGGGCAGTCCGGCGTCGGAGACGGCCTTCTCGATGGTCGGGGAGACGGCCTTGGCGTTGCCGACGACCGCGACGAGGGCGACGAAGAGCAGGCCGAGGCTGATGAGGGCGGCTCGGGCGGTGGGCGGCTCGGCGTGGTCGTCGTCGCCGTTGCCGGAGCCGGGGCCGGTGCTCCCGGTGTCCACGGGCAGGAAGTAGTCGCGGTGGCGGACCGTCTGGACGGCGATGAACAGCCCGTAGAGGGCGAGGGAGGCGACGGCGGCGAAGGTCAGCTGGGGGGAGGAGAACTCGGGGCCGGGCTTGCTGGTGGTGAAGGTCGGCAGCACCAGGCTCAGCACGGCGAGGGTCGCGACGGTCGCCAGGGCGGCTCCGGAGCCCTCGGCGTTGAAGACGGCCACCCGGTTGCGCAGGGCGCCCACGAGCAGGGACAGGCCGACGATGCCGTTGCAGGTGATCATCACGGCGGCGAAGACGGTGTCCCGGGCGAGGGAGGAGGTCTTGTCGCCGCCATCGGCCATCAGGGTGACGATCAGGGCCACTTCGATGACGGTGACGGCGACGGCGAGGACCAGCGAGCCGAAGGGTTCGCCGACCCGGTGGGCGACGACCTCGGCGTGGTGCACGGCCGCGAGGACCGCCCCCGCGAGGCAGAGGGCGACCAGGCCCACGGCGAGGCCGGGCAGGTCTCGCCCCCAGCTGAACACGAGCGCGACGAGCGCCGCCACGGGGACCAGGAGGGTCCAGTCGGTCAGGGGGGATCTGCGCGTTGCCGTACTCATGCCAGCCAAGTTGCCAGAACCGGCGCCGGGGTGCGCCGTGAGGCGCCCATCCGGAGCCGTGGAGTGGTACTTCTCACGAAATATGGGCGTGTTGCGGACGAGGAGGGCGCGGCGGCGGCCGGCCGTCCGGCCCCGGTGGCGGCGGGCCGCCGGGGCCGGACCGGGCCGTCACACGGCGCGCTCGCGGCCCTCCCAGTAGGGGTCGCGCAGCCTGCGCTTGTAGAGCTTGCCGTTGGGGTCGCGGGGCATGGTCTCGATGAAGTCGACGGACTTGGGCCGCTTGTAGCCGGCGAGCCGCCGTTCGCAGTGGTGCAGGATCTCGGCGGCCAGCGCGTCGCCCGCCTCGAAGCCGTCGGCGGGTTCGATGACGGCCTTGACCTCCTCGCCCCAGGAGTCGTGGGGGATGCCGAAGGCGGCGGCGTCGGCGACGGCCGGGTGGGTGAGCAGGGCGGACTCGATCTCGGCCGGGTAGATGTTCACCCCGCCCGAGATGATCATGTCGATCTTGCGGTCGCGGAGGAAGAGGTACCCCTCCTCGTCGAGCAGGCCGAGGTCGCCGACGGTGAAGAAGTCCCCGATGCGGTTCCCCCGGGTCTTGCCCTCGTCCTTGTGGTAGCTGAAGCCGCCGGTGTTCATCTTGATGTAGACGGTGCCCAGTTCCCCGGCGGCCAGCCGGTTGCCGTCGTCGTCGAAGACCGCGAGCTCGCTGATGGGCCAGGCCCTGCCGACCGTGCCGGGCTTCTTCAGCCAGTCCTCGGCGGTGGCGAAGGCCCCGCCGCCCTCGCTGGCCGCGTAGTACTCCTCCACGCACCGGCCCCACCAGTCGATCATCGCCCGTTTGACGTGGTCGGGGCAGGGGGCGGCGCCGTGGATGGCGTGCCGCATCGAGGAGACGTCGTAGGCGTCCTTCGTCTCCTGCGGGAGCGCGAGGAGGCGGTGGAACTGGGTGGGGACCATGTGCGTGTGGGTGCAGGCGTGGCGGTCGATCAGGCGCAGCATCTCCTCCGGGCCCCACTTGTCCATCAGCACCAGCGGGTGCCCGATGTGCAGGGACGCGCCGGCGAACTGGAGCACGGCCGTGTGGTAGAGCGGCGAGCAGACGAGGTGGACGTTGCCGTCGGCGGGGCGGATGCCGAAGATGCCGAGGAAGCCGCCGAGGTACGTCTCCTCCGGGAGCTTGCCGGGCAGCGGGCGGCGGATGCCGCGGGGGCGTCCGGTGGTGCCGGAGGTGTAGTTCATGACCCAGCCGAGGGTGCGGCCGGCGGGCGGTTCGCCGCTCTGCCCGGCGAGGAGTTCGGCGTACGGGCGGAAGCCGGGGACCGCTCCGACGGCGTAGCGGCGGCCGGGGTCGAGCCCGGCCTCCTCGGCGGCGGCGGTGGCGGCGTCGGCGAAGCGCTCGTGGGCGATGAGGACCTTGGCGCCGGAGTCGGAGACGATCCAGGCGATCTCGGGGCCGACGAGGTGGTGGTTGACGGGGACCAGGTAGAAGCCGGCCTGGGAGGCGGCGAGGTAGGCGGTGAAGAACTCGACGCCGTTGGGCAGGACGACGGCGAAGGCGTCCCCCTCCTCCAGTCCGGCGGCGCGCAGGCCGTGGACGAGGCGGTTGACGTCGGCGTGCAGCCGGCCGGCGGACCACTCCTCGCCCTCGGGGGTGACGAGGACGGTGCGGGCGGGGTCGGCGGCGGCCTGGGCCCAAAAGCCGTTGGGGAGCTGGTCACTCATGCGGGTCACACCTCTCGGGACCGGCCGGCGATACGGGTGATGCGGTCGATGGCGCGCTCGAAGCCGGCGGTGAGCTCGTCGAACACGGCCTGGACGCTGCGCTCGGTGTTCATCCGGCCGACGATCTGGCCCACGGGGGTGCCGAGCAGCGGCTGGACCTCGTACTTCTGGATCCGGGAGACGGCCTCGGCGACGAGCAGGCCCTGGAGCGGCATGGGGAGGGCGCCGGGCCCCTCCGGGTCGTCCCAGGCGTCGGTCCACTCGGTGCGCAGCTGGCGGGCGGGTTTGCCGGTGAGGGCGCGGGAGCGGACGGTGTCGCCGGAGCCGGCGGCGAGGAGCTTCTCGGTGAGGGCGCGGGAGTGCAGGTCGGCCTCGGTGGTGGTGAGCCAGAGGGAGCCGAGCCAGACGCCCTGGGCGCCGAGGGCGAGTCCGGCGGCGATCTGCTCGCCGCTGCCGATGCCTCCGGCGGCGAGGACGGGGAGCGGGGCGACGGCCTCGGCGATCTCGGGGACCAGGACCATGGTGGCGATGTCGCCGGTGTGGCCGCCGGCCTCGTAGCCCTGGGCGACGACGACGTCGATGCCGGCTTCGGCGTGGCGGCGGGCGTGTTTGGCGCTGCCTGCGAGGGCGGCGACGAGGACCCCGTGGTCGTGGGCGCGGGCGATGACGTCGGCGGGCGGGGAACCGAGGGCGTTCGCCAGGAGTTTGACGGGGTAGTCGAAGGCGACGTCGAGCTGGTCGCGGGCGACCTGCTCCATCCAGCCGGTGATCCGCCAGCCGGAGGCCTCGCCCTCCGGGAGTTCGGGTACGTGGTGCTTGGCGAGGGTGTCGCGGACGAAGTCCCGGTGTGCGGCGGGGATCATCGCCTCGATGTCGGCCTCGCTGACGCCGTCGACGGCCTTCTTGGCGGGCATGACGACGTCGAGGCCGTAGGGCTTGCCGCCGGTGTGCTCCTGGATCCAGTCGAGGTCGCGCCGGAGGTCGTCGGGAGCGGTGTAGCGGACGGCGCCGAGCACGCCGAATCCGCCCGCGCGGGTGATGGCCGCGGCGACCGCCGGGAAGGGCGTGAAGCCGAAGATGGCGTGCTCGACTCCCAGTTTCTTGCTCAGCTCCGTCTCCATGGGCGTGAGGATGCCGCAGGGCGGCGGCCGAGGGAAGAGATTTTCTGATGCAGTGTCAGATTCTTGCGGGCGGGCCGGTGCGGAGGGTCCCCGGCGGGCGGGCAGATACCCAGTAGCGTTCGGGTCGGACAGGAGGGCCGGTCATGGTGGGAGCGACGGGGGCGGAGACAGGGGCGGACGGGCACGGGCCGCGGACAGGGGGCCTGGCCGGTGACGCGGACCGGGCCGGGGGCGGGGGGCCCAGTCGGCGGCGGGTCGGGGCGCGGCTGCTGGCGTTGGGCGGGGTGCTCGTGCTGCACGCGGCGCTGCCGGGGCCGGGCGCCGGGGCGGCCGAGCGGCGGGCGCTGCAGGGACTGCGGCTGCGGTACGGGTCGGCGCGCCAGGCCGGGCTGCTGGAACGGCACCTGGAGGGGGTCGCGGAGGAGGCCCGGCGCTTCCTCGGGCCCTCCCCCGAACACCCTTACTACGCCGGGGCCGTGGTGCTGGCGGGGCGCGGCCGGACCGTCGCCCTGCACCGGGCGATGGGGGACGCGGTGCGGTACGCGGACTACGACGGCCGCGCCGACCGTCCGGCGGAGTTCCCGGCGGCCGAGCGGATCGCGATGGCCGAGGACACCGTCTTCGACCTGGCCTCCCTCAGCAAGCTGTTCACGTCCATCCTGGCGGTGCAGCAGATGGAGCGGGGCCGGCTGGAGCTGGAGGCGCCGGTGGACCGGTACCTGCCGGAGTTCACCGGGGGCGGCAAGGAACACGTGACGGTCCGCCAGCTGCTCACGCACACCTCGGGGCTGCGCTCGTGGGCGCCGTTCTACCAGGAGTCCACCCGGGAGGGGCAGCTGCGGCTGCTGTGGTCGGTGCGACCGCAGGACACGCCCGGGACGGTGTACCGCTACTCGGACCTGAACCTGATCGCGCTCCAGCTGCTCCTGGAACGGATCACCGGCCGCACTCTGGACGTCCTGCTCCGCGACGAGATCACCGCTCCGCTCGGGATGCACCGCACCCGCTACAACCCCCCGCTCTCCTGGCGCCGGATCACCGCCGCCACCGAGGTGCAGCGCCCGCCCTGGTCGGGCCTGGACCGGGGGCTGGTGTGGGGCGCGGTCCACGACGAGAACGCGTACGCCCTCGGCGGGGTCGCGGGCCACGCGGGCGTGTTCGGCACCGCCTGGGACCTCGCGGTCCTCTCCCGCGCCCTGCTCGACGGCGGGGCCTACGCGGGCCGGCGCATCCTGCGCCCCGCCTCCGTCGAGCTGCTCTTCACCGACTACAACACCGCCTTCCCCGGCGACGACCACGGCCTCGGCTTCGAGCTCTACCAGCACTGGTACATGGGCGCCATGGCCACCCCGCACTCCGCCGGGCACACCGGCTTCACCGGCACCTCCCTGGTGCTGGACCCCTCCACCGACTCGTTCCTGGTCCTGCTCGGCAACTCCGTCCACCCCGTGCGGACCTGGCGGGCCGGCAGCGCGCCCCGGGTCGCGACCGGCAACCGCTTCGCCCGGGCCGTGCCGGTGCGCACGAAGCACGGCGGCGCGGCCTGGTTCTCCGGCATGGAGACCGGCGGTTCGGGCACCCTCGCCCTGCCCCCGCTGACCCCCGCGACGGCCCGCGCCCGGCTGCGCTGCGCGGTGTGGTGGGACACGGTGCCCGGCGCGGGGGCCTTCCACCTGGAGGCCTCCGCGGACGGGACCGCCTGGGAGCCCGTCCCGTTCAGCACGGTGCGCAGCACCGGCGGCGCCCCGGAGGAGTGGCCGGCGGGCTCGGCCGGCGGCTGGTCGGGCCGCACGTGGCACCTGCTCGAAGCCCCGTTGCCCGCCTGGTCGCAGGGGCGCGAGGTCCGGCTCCGCTTCCGCCACGCCTCGACCGGCCGCTACGTGGGGCGCGGGGTGTACGTGGACGTGCTGCGGGTCGCCGAGCCGGCCCGGCTGCTGTTCTCGGAGGACCGTCCGGCGGACGCGTCCCGGATCGAGGCGGCGGGCTGGACCCGCTCGGCTGACTGACCGGCCCCGGGGTCAGGCGGCGCGCCCCTCCAGCCGGTCCCGCAGCTCGTCCGGGCCGGTGAGGAACCAGGTCTGGCGGCCGCGGTTGCACTCGCGGACGAAGTCCCGCAGGGCCTCGCTGCCGTCGGTGTGGCGGGAGATGTCGCCGAGGACGACGAGGCCCACGCGGTAGGTGACGAACTTCTGGACGATGTCCCCGGCGATCCGGGTGCGCAGCCGGAAGAAGTCCTCGGTGAAGCGTCCGGCCGGCACGACCACCCACTGGGCGCCCTGCCAGGCGGCGTTGCCCACCAGGTCCAGGACGTCCCGTTCGCCCCCGATCGGTTCGCCGTCGGGGTCGCACATCAGAACGGGTACGTCGTGGATGGTCTGCAGGATGCTCATGCGGACCGACGTTAGGTCCTGACGCGGCCCGGGACGACCCGTTTTCGGACGACCCGGTGCCTACGCCCCGGCGCGGCGGTCCCGGTAGAGGTCCCGGTCCCGGTAGAGGTCCCGGTCCCGGTAGAGGTCGCGGAGCAGGGCGATCTCGGCGCCGTGGTGGAGGACCTCCTGGTTGACCCACCAGGCGATCTCGACGAACGGCTCCTCCGCGTCGCTGCCGTGCGGGTAGGTGCAGTACCCCACGGTGTCGAGTGCGGCCTCGTCGACGCCCAGCAGCGCGCCCCTCCAGGCGTCGGCGGCCTTCGCGAAGGCCGCCACGGCTCCGTCGGCGTCGCCGGTGACGGGGTGGTCGTCGCGGGTGAGGCTGCGGGTGCCGGCCGTGTGGTCGGCACGCAGGTTCAGCATTTCGGTGAGGTGGCTCAGGCGCCAGGCGAGGGTGGTGAAGGGCGGCGGCCAGGGGTGCGGGTAGGAGGCGGCGTCGCGGCCCCACGCGCCGTCGCGGGCCCCGGCCAGGAGCGTCGCGCGGGCCCCCGGGCCTCGGGTGCGGAGCCGGACCGACCAGCAGTCCGCCACCGGCTCCCAGAGGTACTCCTCGTCGGTCAGGGGCACCACCCGGGTGTCCGTGCCGTCGCCGCTGTCCATCACGGGACCCGCCAGCCGGCCGGACAGCCGGGCGGCCGCGAAGTCGAACTGCCGTATCAGCGGGTCGAGTCGGGGCGCTCCGCTCACTGCCCCTCCCGGATCAGGCAGAACGGGTGGCCCGCCGGGTCGGCGTAGACGCGCCAGCCCTCGGCGTCGCGGGTGTCGTCGAGCAGGGCGGCGCCGAGTGCGAGCACCTGTTCCTGGGCGCGGCCGAGGTCGGCGACGGCGAGGTCCAGGTGGGCCTGCTGGGGGTGGGCGGGGTCGGGCCACTTCGGCGGGCGGTGGTCGGTGACCTGCTGGAAGCAGAGGACGGCCCCGGAGGGGGTGTGGAGCGTGGCCCAGTGGGCGTCCAGGGTCCAGCGCCGGTCGGGCCGGTTGACCTCGCCGCCGAGCAACTGCCCGTAGAACTCGGCGAGCTTGAGCGGTTCGGGGCAGTCGAGGACCGTGCACTGCAGTTCGGCGATCATGCCGGGATCCTAGGCGGGGGCGAGTGCGGCGTCGAGCATCCGGCGGGCGGCGGAGGCCAGTTCGGCCGGGTCCGGGGCGGGGCGGGAGTGGGCGAGGGCGCCCGCCAGGCGGTCGTAGAGCAGGCCGTCGGTCCAGGCGGCCAGGAGTTCGGCGGACTCGGCGGGCCGGGGTGCGCCGAGGGCTGCGAGGACGGCGGCCGCGCGGGCGCGGGCGGCGAGGCCGGCCTGCCGGAGCGCCGACTCCAGTTCCGGGTTGCGGGCGGCCTCCAGGCTGAGTTCGAAGCGGGCCAGCTGCCGTTCGCGCCCCCGCGTCAGCCACTCGTGCAGCAGCGCCCCGAGCATCCGCGCGGCGGCGTCCCGGTCCGCCGGCGCCGGCGGCGGGGCGGCGGACCCGTCGCCGTCGAGGTCGGCGAGGTCGAGCTCGGCCAGCCGCCGGTAGCAGGCGCCGATGAGTGCGGTCCGGGTGCGGAAGTAGTACGAGGTGCTGCCGGCCGGGAGCGCGGCGGCGGCGTCGACGGCCCGGTGGGTGAGGCCCCGCAGGCCGCCGGCGGCGACGAGGGCGATGGCCGTGTCCGCGATGAGCGTGCGGCGGTCGGCGGCGGGGGGCGGGGTTTCCGGGGTGGACATGCCCCCACTCTACAGCTGTAGAGTGCAGAGCGAACGGTCCTCTACAGCTGTAGAGGACCCTTGAAACGGCAGGAGGCCGTGCCATGCCCGAAACCCAGCGCCACGCCGTCGTCGCCGGTGCCGGGATCGGCGGTCTGACCGCCGCCCTGGCCCTGCACCGCCAGGGGTGGCGGGTCACCGTGTGCGAGCGGGCGGCCGCCCCGACCGCCGTCGGCGCGGGCATCGTCCTCGCCCCCAACGCCCTGCGCGCGTTCGACGCGATCGGCTTCGACGCCACCCGCGCGGCGGGCCGCGCCGTCCCCGCGTCGATGGGCGTGCGCCGCCCCGGCGGCACCCGGCTGGCCCGCGCCGACACCGCCGCGCTCGCCGCCCGCTACGGCCGGCCCCCGCTCGCCGTCCACCGCGCCGACCTCACCGCCGCACTGGCGGCGGCGCTGCCCGAGGGCGCCCTGCTGTACGGGGCCGAGGTCACCGCCGTCGAGGAGGACGGCGGGCGCGCGGTGGCCCGTACCGCCGCCGGGGACCTCGACGCCGACGCCGTCGTGGCCGCAGACGGCATCCACAGCCCGCTGCGCCGCCGCCGCTTCCCGGACCACCCGGGCCTGCACTACAGCGGGGAGACCGCCTGGCGGACCGTGCTCCCGTCGGGCCCGGCCACCGAAGCGGCCGAGACCTGGGGCCGGGGCGAGCGCTTCGGGACGGTCCCGCTCGCCGACGGGCGGGTCTACCTGTACGCCACCGCCGTCGTCCCCGAGGGGTACCGGCCCGCGGACGTCCGCGCCGAGCTGCTGCGGCGGTTCGGCACCTGGCACGAGCCGGTCCCCGCCCTGCTGGACCGGATCGACCCGGGGGCCGTGCTCCAGCACGACCTGTACGACCTGGCCGCGCCGCTCCCCCGGCTGCACGACGGCCGCACCGCGTGGATCGGGGACGCCGCGCACGCCATGACGCCCAACCTCGGCCAGGGCGGCTGCCAGGCCGTCGAGGACGCCGTCGTGCTGGCGCACCTGCTCCGCGGCGCGGACGTACCGGCCGCCCTCGCCGCCTACACCCGGGCCAGGCTCGCCCGGACCGACGCCATCCGGATCCGGGCCCGCCGGATGGGCCGGGTGGCCGCCCTCACCCACCCCCTGGCCGTGGCCGCCCGCGACCTCGCCTTCCGGGCCACCCCCGCGAGCGCCACGCGGCGCGCGCTCGACGACCTCTTCGACGGATTCACCCTTCCGGGCGAGCCGGCCGGGAATGCGTCCCGCGGCCCGGGGCGTTGAGCCGGATCATCGAGGTGGTTGACCGCTACCCACGAAGGCAGGCCGAGATGACGACCGACATCGACTGGGAGAACCCCGCCGACCCGAAGCCGGGGACCTGGCAGCGGGACCACGTCAGGCTGTACGTGGAGTCAGGGGGCGCCGAGGGCCGGTTCTGGCGCGGCACCCAGACCCTGCTGCTGACCACGGTGGGCCGGGTCTCCGGCAACCCGGTGCGCACGCCCCTGATCTACGGCGAGGCCGAGGGCCGCTACCTCGTCGTCGCCTCCAAGGGCGGCGACGCCGAGCACCCGCTCTGGTACCGGAACCTGAGCGCGCGCCCCGACGTCCGCATCCAGGTCGGCCCGGAGATCATCCAGGGCACCGCCCGCACCGCGACCGCCGAGGAGCGGGAGGCGTACTGGCCGGTGATGGTGGGGCACTGGCCGGCGTACGACGAGTACCAGGCCAAGACCGACCGCGAGATCCCGGTCGTCGTCATCGAGCCCGCCTGACGGGTCCGCGGCCCGGCACCGGGGCGCGGCCCGGCGCCGCGGAACGGCTCAGCGCCGCGGAACGGCTCAGCGCCGTTCCAGGACCGCCATCGCCGCGTTGTGCCCCGGGATGCCGCTGACCCCGCCGCCGCGGACCGCCCCCGCACCGCACAGCAGGACGTTGCGGTGGGCGGTCTCCACGCCCCAGCGCCCCGCCTCCTGCCCGTCCGCGTAGGGCCAGGACAGGTCGCGGTGGAAGATGTGCCCGCCGGGCAGCCGCAGTTCGCGCTCCAGGTCCGGCGGGGTCTTGGCCTCGATGCAGGGGCGGCCGTCCCCGTCGAAGGCCAGGCAGTCGGTGAGCGGCTCGGCCAGGTGGGCGTCCAGCTGTGCCAGGGTGGCGGTCAGCAGCACCTCGCGGGCCTGCCGGTTGTCCTTCTCGAACAGCCGGGCCGGGGTGTGCAGCCCGAAGAGGGTGAGCGTCTGGTAGCCCTGGCCGGCGAGTTCGGGCCCGAGGATCGAGGGGTCGGCCAGGGAGTGGCAGTAGATCTCCGAGGGCGGGACGGACGGCAGTTCCCCGGCGGCCGCCTCGCCGTGGGCGCGCCTGAGCTGCTCGTACCCCTCGGCGATGTGGAAGGTGCCGCCGAAGGCCTCCCGGGGGTCGACGGAGGTGTCGCGCAGCCGGGGCAGCCGGCTCAGCAGCATGTTGACCTTGAACTGGGCGCCCTCCGGGGCGGGGCCGCCCTCGCCCGGGTCCTCGCCGAGGAGTTCGGCCAGGGCCCGCGGGGAGGCGTTGACCAGGACGTCGCGCCCGGCGACGGCGCCCTCGCCCGTCGCCGTCCGGAAGGTGACCTCGGCGGGGGCGGTGCCGTCGGTGTGGATGCGCAGGGCCTCGTGGCCGGTGGCGATCTCCGCGCCGGCCGCCCGGGCGGCGTCGGCGAGGGCGTCGGTCAGGGCTCCCATGCCGCCGACGGGCACGTCCCAGTCGCCGGTGCCGCCGCCGATGACGTGGTAGAGGAAGCAGCGGTTCTGGAGGAGCGAGGGGTCGTCGGCGTCGGCGAAGGTGCCGATCAGTCCGTCGGTGAGGACCACGCCCCGGACCAGGTCGTCGGCGAAGCGCTCCTCCACCGCCCGGCCGAGCGGCTCCTCGAACAGCATCCGCCAGGCGGCCTCGTCGTCGATCCGGGCCCGTAGTTCCGCACGGGTGGGCAGCGGTTCGGTGAGGGTGGGGAAGACCTTGCGGGCGAGCCGGCCGGTGGTCCCGTAGAAGGCCCGCCAGGCCTCGTACTCCCGGTCGGAGCCGGTCAGTTCCGCGAAGGACCGCCGGGTGCGGTCCTCGCCACCGCCGACGAGGAGCCCGCCGGGGCGGCCCTCGCGCTCGTAGGGGGTGTACGAGGAGACCGTGCGCCGGCGCACCTCGAACCGCAGCCCCAGGTCGCGGACGATCTTCGAGGGGAGCAGCGAGACGAGGTAGGAGTAGCGCGAGAGGCGGGCGTCGACGCCCGCGAAGGGCCGGGTGGAGACGGCGGCGCCGCCGGTGTGGCCGAGCCGTTCGAGGACCAGTACCGAGCAGCCCGCTCTGGCCAGGTAGGCGGCGGCGACGAGGCCGTTGTGGCCGCCTCCCACGATCACCGCGTCGTACACGTCCTGCGCGAAGCCCCGGGAGCCTGAGTTGGCGGTCATGGCTCTTGGTAGCACACCTGGCCGAGCCGCTCCAGACAGTGCGCCTCGTCGGCGTGGGCGAGGACCGTGTCCGGGTGCTCGTCGCCGAGGGAGCGTTCGCGGATGCCTGACAGGTCCCGGTATATGGGCAGCGCATCGTCCCAGCGGCCGAGCCGGCCGAGGCCGACGGCGAGTTCCCGGCGGCTGACCAGCGTGTCGGGGTGTTCGGCGCCCAGGGCCTTGGCGCGGAGCCGGCCGACCTCGCGGGCCTCGGCGACGGCCTCCTCCCAGCGTTCGAGGCGGCCCAGGTTGACGCCGACGACGTGCCGGGCGCGCAGGGTCTCCGGGTCGCAGGCGCCGTAGGCCCGGGTGCGGTCGCGGACCAGGGACCGGAACAGGTCGAGGGCCTCGGCGGCGCGGCCGGTGCGGCCGAGGGCGATGCCGGTCTCGTAGCGGGCGGCGAGGGCGTCGGGGTGGTCGCGGCCGAGTACCCGGTCCCGTGCGGCGGCGACCCGGCGGAAGCCGGCCAGCGCCTCCTGCCAGCGGCCGAGCCGGCCCAGGGAGTACGCGGCCTCGTAGCGGCTGTGCAGGGTGTCGGCGTGCTCGGCCCCGAGGACGGCGGCGCGGTCGGCGGCCACCTCGGCGGCGGTGGCGTGGGCCTCGGCGTGCCGGCCGAGCGAGCTCAGGGCGCAGGCGAGGCTGTGGCGGCAGCGCAGCGTGTCGGGGTGGAGCGGGCCGGTGGTGCGGACCCGGGCGGCGAGGACGGCGCGGTACATCTCGTACGCCTCCCCGTGCCGGCCGAGGCGGCCCAGTTCGTACGCCTCCTCCTGGCGGGCGGCGAGGGTCTCGGCGTGGTCGGGGCCGAGCACCCGGGCCCGGCCCTGGGCGACGGCCACGTACACGGCGAGGGCCTCCTCGGGCCGGCCGGCGCGGCTGAGGGCGAACGCGCGGGTGTGCCCGGCGGCGAGCGCGTCGGGCTCCCCCACGGCCGGGGTGCGCGGCGCGAGCCCGTAGGCGGCGGTGAGCCGGGGGTCCTCGGCGGGGGCCGGCCGGGTGATGCGGTGTTCGCCGGAGGCGGGGACGGAACCGCCGGCCGGGGCCGGGCGGGCCGCGGTCCAGGAGCCGGTGAGCAGCGCCCACTCCCCGCTGGCGGGGCGGGCGTCCACGCCGGCCTTGCGCCCGGCGGTCATCCCCTCGGCCCAGGCGGGCAGCGGCGGCTGCGCGGCGGGCCGCCCGCCGGGGCCGAAGCGGGCCTCGACCAGCCGGCGGTGCAGGTGGCGGGCGTCGCCGGGGCGGTCCTCGGGGCGCTTGGCCAGCAGGTCCAGCACGAGCTGCTCGAAGTAGCCGGGAAGCTCGGGCCGGTGCTCGCGCAGCGGCACGGGCGCGGTGTCGCGGTGGCCGACCAGCACGGACCAGGAGTCGCCGAGGTCGAAGGGCGGGGCACCGGTGGCGATCTCGTAGAGGACGCAGCCGAGGGAGTAGAGGTCGCTGCGGTGGTCGACCTCGCCGCCTGCGATCTGCTCGGGCGACATGTAGTGCGGGGTGCCCATGGCCATGCCGCCGCCGGTCAGCTTGGCGGTGAAGCCGATGTCGTGGGCCAGGCGGGCGATGCCGAAGTCGCAGATCTTCACCGTGCCGTCGGTGAGCCGCATGATGTTGGCGGGCTTGAGGTCCCGGTGGACGACGCCCTGGTCGTGGGTGTAGCCGAGGGCGGCGGCCATCTGTTCGGCGATGTCGAGGACAACGTCGACGGGCAGCGGGCGCGCCTCGTTCTCCTCCATGAGCTGGCTGAGGTTGCGGCCCTCCAGGAGTTCCATGACGAGGTAGAGGGGGCCGCCGGAGGCGCTGTCGTCGCCGAAGTCGTGCACGACGGTGACGCCCCGGTGCTGGAGCGAGGCGGCGACCCGCGCCTCGCGCCGGAAGCGCTCGCGCAGGACCTGGGTGAAGTGGGCGTCCTGTTCGGCGCCGACCGGCTTGAGGCACTTCACCGCGACCTGCCGGCCCAGCGACTCGTCGCGGGCGCGCCACACCTCGCCCATGCCGCCGCGCCCGATCAGATCGAGTGACCGGTACCGGCCCTGGATCAGTCTGGACTCCGCCATGTCTTAAAGCCGCCCCCGTCGTCGTGCCGCGCCCTCCCCGGCCGGTCCAGTATGGCCGCTGATGTTCGCAGTGTGTACGCGGAGGGGCGGCTGCCGGGGCCCAGTCGGCGCATCGCTTTCAAGATGTGACCTGGAGGCAGCTGCCAGCGTAGACCTGCGGGAATGGTGCGCAGCACGCGACCCGTGAGACGCAGGCGGCGGGTGACCGCGCGCGGGGGCGGTGCGGGGCGTCCGTACAGCTGGTGCGCCCAGCCCGGCAGGGTTGCGTAGGCGAGCCCAACGAGGGGTCTCCACAGCAGGTTTCGGCCAGGGAGCAGGTACGGGGGGACGGGCGGGGAGCGCAGGAAGTCGTCGACGGTGCGGGCGTCGGGCCCGGCCGCGAGACCGGGGCGGACCTCGTCGAAGTACGCGGCGAGGGCGCCGGCGGTGGCGGGCACGGTCTCCGGGTCGAGGCCGACGAGGCGGGCGTTGGTCCGGTTCTCGTCCACGTACCGGTCGGCCTGGGCGGGGGTGAGGGGGACGCCCGATCGGCGTAGTACGTGCAGGAAACTGTCGATCTGGGCGCAGTGCACCCACAGCAGCAGGGCGGGGTCGTCGACGGGGAAGGCCTCCCCGGTGTCCGGGTCGGTGGCGGACAGCGCGCGGTGGACGGCGCGGACCCGGGCCCCGGCCCGTTCGGCGGCCTCGGCCGTGCCGTAGGTGAGGGTGCCGACGAAGTCGGCGGTGCGCAGCAGGCGGCCCCAGGCGTCGCCGCGGCCGCGCTCGCCGTCGAAGGCGGTGGAGTTCTGCAGGACGGCGCGGACGGCGCGCGGGTGCAGGGCCTGGAGGTAGAGCGCGCGGACCCCGGCGATCCACATGACCGGGTCGCCGTGGCACTGCCAGGTGACGGACCCGGGGCCGTAGAGCCCGGGGTCGGCGTCCTCGTCGCTCATCGGTGCCTCCCGCCGGGGTTCCTACCCCGGCGGGCGTCAGCTCAGCCGTGAGACGTGGTACTGGCGGATGCGCCAGCCGGTTCCGGTGTGCTGGGCGATGAGCGAGAGGCGGACGGGCAGCGGGGTCCCGGCGGGGTCCTCCGCGGTGGGTGTCCGGAAGGTGACGTCGGCGAAGCCGGCGAGGGCCTCGGCGGCGAGGGGACGGGAGTGCAGGACCCGCACGGCGGCGGTGGTGCCGGGCGGGACGTTCTCGTAGTAGGCGCGTATCTCCGCGCGGCCGTTCAGCAGCCGGGGGGACAGGCCCTGGAAGAGGGCGTCCTCGGCGAAGAGGGCGACGACGTCGTCCACGCGGCGTCCGTCGAAGGCGGCCCGCCACTCCTCCAGGATGTCCGCCAGTACCCCGTATCCGTTCGACATGCGCCCGTTACCTCCGGTTCCATGGTCAATACCTTGTTAAGACACCATGTTGGCAGCCTACGTACCAATACCGGCTACTTTTCCAAGTGCATAATTAGGTCATGCAGGATCATGCAAGGCAGTACCCGGGGGAATGTTGTGAACGTGACGACTCTGCAGAAAAGGGGGGCGGCGTATGCGGTGACGGCCTGACCGTCTACCGCCAGGCCGTGGTGAAGGGGTGTACGCCCAGGGAGGGCGCACCCGCCTGTCTGCTGCGGATGGGGCTGCTCGTCGCCCCGCCGGACGACCCGACCGTCCTCGTGCCCGTGGCACCGGAGGTCGCCAAGGCCGAACTGGTCCGGCCCATCGAGGAGTCGCTGGAGCGGCAGCGGCTGGACGCGCACGCCATCGCCGGCAGCTTCGTGCCGGTGGCGGCCATCTACACCGCCGCCAAGCGCGAACACACCGGCTGGGCCACCGCGATCGACGGGGAGAAGGTCGTCCACTCCACACTGGCGCACGCGGTCCGCGAGTGCCGGGAGGAGCTGATGACGGTGCAGCCCGGCGGCGCGCGCGTCTCCTACGACCTCGACGAGCTCGACCACGTCCGCGGCACCGCCCGGCACCGCACCCTCTACCCGCACGCGGCGCGGACCCACGCGGCCACGCTGCGCCACATCGAGCGGCTCACCGAGGCCGGCTGCGAGGTCCGCACCCTGGACCACGTCTTCGACCGGCTCATCGTCATCGACCGTGCCGTCGCCTACGTCCCGGGCCCCGGGGAGGCCCGGACCTCGGTCCTGGAGATCAGGCAGCCGTCCATCGTCTCCTTCCTCGTGCAGGTCTTCGAGGAGGCCTGGGAACGGGGTTCGACCATCGACCCCGGTGCCTCGCGCACGGTGGAGCCCGACATCGCCGACGAGATCCAGCGGGCCGTGATGCGCCTGCTGGTGGCCGGGTACACGGACGAGGCCATCGCCCGCCGCCTCGGCACCAGCCGGCGGACCGTCGCCGCCCACGTCAGCCGGATCGCCGCCCTCCTGCAGAGCCGCAGCCGGGCCCAGCTCGGCTACCTCATCGCCACCAGCGGGCTGCTGCCCCTGGACGAGCCCGCCGAGACGGACTGCACCCCGCTCTCGGCCTGACCACCGCCCCTTCCAGCACCGCACGCCCGGCCGGGAACCTCCCCGGCCGGGCCTGATCCGAAGGACACGGCCTAGCCGTTCAGGGCGCGGGGACCCGGTCCCGGCGCGTGCGCAGCGCCCGTACGCCGGCCGCCGCCAGCAGCACCAGGACCAGCAGGGTCGACCAGCCGAGCTGGCCGCGCGCCTCCGGGTCGAGGGCCATCAGCACCAGCACGGCCACGATGCCGGCCGCCGCCAGCCACGACAGGTAGGGGAAGCCGCGCATCCGCACCACCAGCAGGTGCGGGGACTCCCGCTCCAGCCGGCGGCGCAGCACCAGATGGGCGGCCGCGACGGTCAGCCACATGTACAGCATGGAACCGCCCATGGCCTTCGCCAGGAACGGCAGGATCCGCTCCGGCCAGCGGTGGTCGAGGGCGATCGCGACGAAGCCGAAGGCCGCCGACGCCGCGACGGCCAGGCGCGGCGCACCCCGCGCGGAGGTGCGCAGCAGGGCCTTCGGGGCCTCGCCGCGCGCGGCGAGCGAGTGGGCCATGCGGGAGGCGCCGTACAGGTTGGCGTTCATCGCGGACAGCAGGGCGATGAGCACGACGACCTCGATCAGCCGGCCCGCGCCCGGAATCCCGAGCCGGTCGAGGACGGCGACGTAGGGGCTGCGGCCGGGGGTGGCCGCGTCCCAGGGCAGCAGCGTGACGATGACCGCCATGGAGCCGAGGTAGAAGAGGCTGATCCGCCAGATCGCGCTGCCGACCGCCTTGGTGACGGAGCGGGCGGGGTCGCCGGACTCCGCGGCGGCCATGGTGACGACCTCCATGCCGCCGAAGGCGAAGACCACCGTCAGCAGCCCGGCGACGACGCTGTCCCAGCCCTGCGGGAGGAAGCCGCCGCGGCCGGTCAGGTTGTCCATCCCGGGCGGCTCGACCCCGGGCACGGCCCCGCAGACGGCGGCGACGCCGAGGGCGAGGAAGGCGATGATCGCGGCGACCTTGATGCCCGCGAACCAGAACTCGGCCTCCCCGAACGAGGAGACCGAGAGCATGTTGGACTGGGTGAAGACGGCCAGTGCCACGAAGGCGATCGCCCACTGCGGCACGGCCGGCATCCACTGGTGCAGGATCGTCGCGGCGGCGATCAGCTCGATGGCGATCGCGATGACGGTCACCGCCCAGTACAGCCAGCCCGCGGTGAAGCCGGCCCAGCGGCCGAGGGCCCGGTCGGCGTAGACGGAGAACGAGCCGCTGGCGGGCATGGCGGCGGCCATCTCGCCGAGCATCCGCATGACCAGCAGGGCGAGGGCGGCGGCGAGGGCGTACGACAGGATGATGGCCGGGCCGGCGATGCGCAGGCCGGTGCCGGAGCCGACGAACAGCCCGGCTCCGATGACGCCGCCGAGGGCCAGCATGGTCAGGTGGCGGGGGCGCAGGGCGCCGGCGAGTTCCCCGTCGGCCGGGGCGGGCGCCGTGGGCGTTCGTGGTGCCTGGCGTGGTGTCTGGGTGAGTGGAGCGGGCATGTGCGGTTCCCCCGTGGGCAGAGGCGGGCGGGGCCGGCGTCCGTGGCGCCGGCCCCGCGTCACCGTGCGGGTCAAGAAGAGACGCGCTGGAGCGTCGCGGTGTGCAGCTCGCCGGCGCGGCCGCCGTCGGGGGTGGCGTACGTCCAGTAGACGCTGACGGTGCCGCGGCCGAGGTCCATGACGTGGCTGACGGTCATGCCGGAGGCCTCGACCCAGTTGACGAAGTAGAGGCCCTCGCCGACGGCGCGGACGGAGAGCTTCTCCCGGCCGCTGTGGCCGGCCATGGGGCCTTCCAGGGCGGTCCAGTCGAGGGTGGTGCCGTCGGCGGAGTAGGAGTTGCGCAGGACGGCGCCGTTGTCGAGCGTCAGGACGTACGTGTGTCCGGCGAAGGCGGGGACGGTGGCGGCGACCGACGTCGCGGCCGGGGCGGGAGCCGGGGCCGGGGCCGCCGCCTGGGCGGAGGGGGCGGCGGCGAGGGCGATGAGGGCGGCGGCGGCGAGGGCCGGGACGGTGGTGCGCAGGCGCATGGCGGTTCCTTCTCTGTGGTGGTGACGGGGTGTGGGCAGCGGGCGCGCGGGGCGCGTCACTGCGCGTACTGGTAGAAGCGGGTGTGGTCGAGCAGCTCCGAGGGCCGCACCTGCCACGGGGACATCGGCTCGTCGAGGCTGATGACGCGGCCGTGCTGGGGGTCGGAGGCGGGCAGGGGCCGGCGCGGCTCGTAGACCGAGCCGGGGTGGCGGGCCTGCCAGCGGGCCCAGACGAGGTCGATGAAGGTGTGGTGGAGCCAGAAGACCGGGTCGTTGGGCGAGGTCCCGCCGGTCATCTGGCCGCCGACCCACAGGTGGACCCGGTTGTGGTTGTGCCAGCCCTCCTTCTCCCCGACCGTCCAGCCCTCCATCTTGTTGCGGAAGCCCGCGGTGGTGGAGGTGGAGTCCCAGGGGGCGGAGTCGTACACCGGGTCGTCCACGGCCCGGGCCAGTTCGGCGGGCGTGGGGAGGGCGACCGGGTCGGCGGGGCGGCCGAAGTCGCGCATGAGGTACTTCTCCTCGGTGACGCCCACGTCGACCGGCCAGCCGCCCCGGTCGAAGGCGAACGGTCCGGTCATCACCCGGTGGTCGCCGGGGCGGCCGTTGCCGCCGAGGAGGTCGTCGGTCCAGGGGTCGGCGGTCGGCGACTGGTCGGTGGTCCAGTCCCAGTAGGGCAGGGTCACCTTCGGGTCGACCTGCTGGAGGGCCCGTTCGAACTCCAGCAGGTACTGGCGGTGCCAGGGGAAGAAGGAGGGGGACATGTGGCCCACCCGCTGCCCTCCCTCGCCGTCGGAGACGAAGTACTGGCCGTGCAGCCGGACGAACTCGTCGTAGACGCCGCGTCGTTTGACCTCCAGGAGGGCCTTGACGAACCTCGCGCGCTCGTCGGCGTCCAGGTCCTTCTGGTTCTTGCGCGTGTACACGTGTGCTTGTTCCTCGATCTGTCGGAGCCCTGCGGGAGGTCAGTGGTGGTGGAGCCGGGCCGTCGAGAGCTGCGCGGTGCCGATCTCGTCCACCGCCGCCCGTGCCACCTCCAGCGGCGTGGGGAAGGACTGGTAGTGGTTGACCAGGCTCAGGTAGCTGCCGTCGGCGCGGCGCATGACGTGCAGCGGACGGCCGTCGATGCTGATCTCGATGCCGGGCCCGGAGGCCGGGGCGGCGGCGCCCCGGGCGGAGGCGTAGCGCACGGCCACGGGGCCTCCCTGGATGCGCCGGCCCCGGTAGACCTCGTCGAAGCCGCCCGGGAGCGGGCCCTGCCCGGCGGGGGCGGTGCCGGTCCCGGCGGGGGCGTCGGGGCGGGCGGGGTCGGCCAGGACGATCGGGGCGACGGCGGCGCTGGTGCCGACCACGACGGCCGTGGTCAGCGCGGCCCGCATCATGTCCCGGCGGGTGATCGTGTTCACGCGTACTGCTCCTGAGGGGTGGTGATGTCCTGGACGACCGCACGGACGATGTCGTCGGCCCGTTCGAGGACGGAGGGCATGCCGGAGGTGAAGAAGAGCGTCCCGGCGCCCATGTCGCCGATCGCGTGCATCCGGCGGTGGGCCCGGCCGCCGTCGCCCACGGCCCGGCTGGTGGACGGTTCGATGTGCAGGCCGCCGTAGGGGTGGTACTCGCCGATGCCGTCCTCGACGAGGGAGTCGACGAACGGGCGGGCCTGGGCGGGGACCCGGTGGGAGGGTGCGCTGACGGCGTTGACGACGACGTCGCTCTCGTACTCGCCGCCGTCGGCCGCGACGTGGAAGCCGGTGCCGGCCAGCGGTTTGACGTTCCACAGGCCGCGCAGGACGCGCAGCCGGCCGCTCTCGTGCAGCTCCAGCAGCTTGCGGGCGTTGGCCGGGGGCATCGGGCAGCACAGGCTCATCACGGCCCGGTAGTGGTGCTCCCGGATGAAGTCCTGGTCGGCGGTGCGCAGCAGGGTCCAGGCGTCGGGGCCGCTCTCGGGGACGGCGTGCTGCATGACGCGCATGCCGGTGTCGGGCTCGTCGATGCGGTCGTACTGGCGGCGCAGCCGCTCCAGGGGGGATTCTCCGCCCAGGGAGGTCAGTTCGGCGACCACGGCGGAGGGGTCGGCGCCGTGTTCGGCCAGTTCCCGTTCCAGCAGCTCCAGTACGTCGTCCAGGCCGAGCCGGCCGTCGTGGCCGGCGGCGGCGCGGGCGTGCAGGGCGGCGGGGGTGAAGTGCCGGATCTCGGGGAAGACGGGCCGCTGCCGCACGGCCGGGAGGGCGCCGTTGCGGGAGGCCATGGTGATCGGGCCGCGGTGGCCGCGGGCGGCGAGGGTGACCACGGTGTCCACCGCCGCGAGGCCGGTGCCGAGGACGGTGACGCCGGCGTCGGCGGGGATCCGGGCGACCGTGTCGCGCAGCGGGTAGGGGTCGCCGAAGTAGCCCGCGTTCCCGCTGAGTTCGTAGTGGTCGGCGGGGCGGCCGGCGCCGACCGCGCAGATGACGTAGTCGAAGGTGTGCGTACGGCCGTCGCGGGTGGTGAGCACCACCTCCTCCCCCGCCTCGCGGGCGGCGACGACGGCGTCGCGGACGATGCCGACGGGCCAGCCGCCGAGGGAGAGCTCGCCGACGGCGTTCTCGGCGGTGCGTTCCAGGTAGCCGCCGAACACGTGGCGGGGCGGGAAGTAGCCGTCGGCGGCGTAGTCGCCCTGGCCGTAGGGGAGTCCGGAGGAGCTCAGCCAGTCGAGGAAGTCGTCGGGGGCGCCGGTGCGGGCGCTCATCTCGGCCGGGATGATGTTGGCGAGGACGGCGTCGGCGTCGTGCTGGTAGGCGCGGCCGCGCCACAGGCTGCCCGAGGGTTCGAAGACGGTGACCGAGCCCCGGCCGCGGCCCTGGGTGCGGGAGAGCCGGTCCAGCAGGCAGACGGCCGCGGCCCCTCCGCCGACCAGGCCGATGCGCGTCGGCGGGCGGTCGTTCGTGTCGGTGGTCATGGTCGGCCTTTCGTGGAGAGGAGTCGGCGGGAGGGGCACCGCGGGGCGTCAGTGCGCGGCGGCGGGCTGCGGCTCGGCCGCGGCGGCTGCAGCCGCGGGGGCGGCGGCGGGACGGCGGCGGGAGCTCGCGTAGAGCAGGCCGAGGCCGATCAGCGCCCAGACGGCGAGGACCAGGACCGGGCCGGCCGCGCCGGCGCCGTCGAAGGGGCCCGAGGTGCGCAGCAGGGTCGCGGCGGCTCCGGCGGGGAGGAACTGGCCGATGGCGCCCAGCGGCTGGGGCAGCATCTCGGGGGCCGAGGCCAGTCCGGAGAGCGGGTTGCCGACGACGAACATCAGGACGGCGCCGACGGCTATGCCGGGCGGGCCGACCAGCGAGCCGAGGCCGGTGATGACGGAGACCATGGCCAGCTCCAGCAGGGCCACGATCCCGGCGTTGACGAAGTAGTTGCCGGGGGCCACCCCGCTGAGGTGCGTCAGCATGAGGGAGCTGAGGAGTCCGGAGGCGACGGCGAAGCCGATGACGCCGAGGAACTTGGCTCCGGCGGCGCGCACCTTGAGGACGAAGAGCAGGGCGGCGATCACGGCGGTGATCAGCAGGGGCAGGAAGCCCATGGCCAGGCCCGCGCCGTGCGGGTCGTCGCCGTCGGCGGGCACCACGTCGGTGACGAGGACCGGGCCGCCCGCGAGCTCCTGGGCCTGTCCGGTCAGCGTCTGGGCGACGGTGGGCGAGGCGGCGGAGGCCAGGCGCAGTTCGAGTCCGCCGGCGGTGGGCAGCAGGGCCCCGTACGCCTTGCGGTCGCGCAGTGCGGCGTCGGCCTCGTCCACGCCCGCGGCGGTCTCGACCGCGTACGCGCCGGGGGCCGCCTCGCGCAGCCGGTCGGCGAGCTGTTCGGCGCTCTGTGCGGCGCCGGGTGCGGAGACGACGAGCACGGGCAGGTCCCGGGGCGCGGCGTGGGACGCCGTCCAGGAGAACCAGCCGCCGATCACGAACTGCACGATCGCGACGATGATGAGGATGGTGCGCGCTTCCGCGCGCGGTGAGGCAGTTGAGCTCATGATTGCTTCCTGGGATCCGGTGCGGCCGGGGGCGTGGGGGCGCGGGCGGCCCTACTCGTCGAGCAGGTCCGGCTGTTCGGCCGTGATCTCGTCCCACATGATCTGGAAGCTGTAGCGGCCGAGCTGTTCGTCGCCGAAGCCGTCCCGGGCCAGCAGGGCCTGCTCGTGGGACATCGGGACGGGCCGTCCGGCGGAGAGGGCCAGCAGCTGGACCTGGGCGCAGCTCTCGTAGGTGAAGAACCAGTGGACGGCCTCCTCCAGGGAGCCGCCCACGGTGATCAGGCCGTGGTGGCGCAGCAGCATGGCGCGCTTGGCGCCGAGGCGGTCGGCGATGTCCTGGCCGTGCTCGATCTTGATGGCCGGGCCGTCGTAGTCCCCGTACAGCACCTGGTCCTGGTAGAAGGCGGCGGATTCCTGGTCGTAGGGCTCCAGGAGGCGTTCCAGGGCGCCGAGGGCGCGGGCGTGGACGGTGTGGCCGTGCGCGATGGCGTTGGCCTCGGGGCGCTCGTGGATCTTGGAGTGGATGGTGAAGGCGCTCGGGTTGACCTTGCCGGTGCCGTCGACGACGCGGCCGGCGGCGTCGACGCGGATCAGGTCGGCCACGCGGACGCGGTTGAAGGAGACGCCGAACGGGTTGACCCAGAAGGTGTCCAGGTCCTCGGGGTCGCGGACCGATATGTGGCCGGAGATCCCCTCGGCGTAGCCGGCCTTGCCGAACAGCCGCATGGCGGCGGCCAGTCGCTGCTTGCGGTGGCGGCGCTCGTCGTCGGCGGAGGCGAACACCGGGTCGGCCGGGATGGGCAGGCCGGTGTGGGTGTCGGCGAGGAAGGCCTCGGGTGCGGCGGCTTCGGGTGCGGTCGCTTCGGGTGCGGTGGCTTCGGGTGCGGCGGTGGACACGTCGGGTCTCCTGGAGGGTCGGATTCGGGCCCGCCCGTCCCCTTCTCCCCCACCCGCGCCAGGGCAGCGCGAAGCCCGCTGCGGGTAGGGGGAATTGCGCCGAAACCCCTGGTCAGTCGGGGTGTTGCGGCGGGGAGGGCATCAGCTCCTGCACCTGAATCCTGTCCCACGGAGGGGTGGTTTTTCGGCCTCCAGCGGCTCCGGGCGGCTTCATAACCGTGCGTTTCACCTTTGCGCAGCGGGCCGGATTACGGGCATAGCGCCACAGACCACCCCGCGGCGGTCCGTGCCGGGCGCCGAGCAGGGGTCAGGCCGCTCCGTCGGGTCCGGTCCAGTCGAAGGTGATGTGCTTGCTGGACTGGCCTTCCCTGCTCCAGTGGAAGCCGAAGGCGTCGGCCCGGTCGGCCGTGGCGCGGCCCCAGGTGGCGACCTGCCCCGGGCCGGTCTCGCAGCCGGGCAGGTTCGTCGACTGGACCCGTGCGCCCTCCGGGGTCGTGGGGCCGGTGAGGGCCACCGCGGCGGCCTCGACCCGGCCGGGGATGGCGGCCCGCCAGCCTCCGAGGTCCTCGTCGACCTCGATGTGGACGGGGGCGAAGTCCATGCCCCGCATCTCCGCGTTCATCATGGCGACCATCTCGGCCGGCCAGCTGCCCGCCTGGCCCCCGAAGATCATCGCGAGCGCCTGGCGCTGGGCGTCGTCGGCGCGCTCGTCGAGGAAGACCGCCGCGTAGGTGTCGCTGTGCTCCGCCCACACGTTCCCGACGAAGGAACCGAGCATCAGGACGTTCAGGCCGTCCAGCACCACTTCGCCGTAGTTGCCCTCGCGGATGTGCCAGGCGAGGACGCCGTCGCACTCGCCGTAGGTGGGCCGCTGGGCGAAGGAGCAGGGGCAGGGGACATCGCACCTGCACGTGTCGAACCAGTCCCCGGCCGCGTGCCAGGCCGGGACGGTGGTGGCTGTGGTCTCGGACATCTCATCGCCTCCACGTGACCCCGCGCCGCGCGGCGGGACGCACATGGCCGGCGGTTTCCCGGCGGGCATCGCCGGGGGCGTTCGGCGGCGCGGGCCATCAGCTCGATTCTCCTCCCCCGGCCGCCCCGGCGAAAGCGCTCACCCCGCCGGACCCGCGCCCCCCACCGGGTCCACGTACACACCCACACCCATGTCCATGTCCCCCATCGGCGCGTCCTGCAGGCCCGGGAGCAGCCAGTCCTGGAAGGGGGCGAGCACCGCGAGGACGAGGAAGGCGACGCCGACGGCCCGGGCCAGCCAGGGGCCCCGCCGCCAGAGCTTCTCCAGGAAGATCACCACGGCCACGGCCGCCATCGCGGCCACGTTCATCACCCCGAGCGGGATCAGCACGATCATCAGGCCCCAGCAGCAGCCGACGCAGTACAGGCCGTGGTGCGCGCCGACCCGCAGGTCCTTCGCCCACCGCCGGTAGCGCGCGTACCGGGCGAGCTGGAACATCGGGTTGCGGCAGTGCCGCAGGCAGATCCGCTTCAGCGGCCCGAACTGCTGGAGGCCCGCGAGGAGGAAGGCCCCGGCGCCGATCCAGCGCGCCGCGGCGGGACCGTCCCCGACCAGCCGCCCGGTCACCGCCAGCACCGCGTAGACCAGCAGCCCGAAGGCGGTCCAGGCCAGCAGGTACCCGCTCACGAACCCGGTGATGCGCAGCACCCGGGCGGGACCGGCCGAGTGGCGGCCGATGGAGCGGACCCAGGTGATGGCCACGGGCGCCACCGAGGGCAGCATCATCGCCGCCATCATGACCACCCACAGCGCCAGGAAGAGCGGCGGCGCCATGCCCATGGTGCCGGGCTCCATCGCCGTCCGCCGGGACTGGGCGACGGTGACCGCCCAGGCGAGTACGGCGATCAGTACCATCAGCGTCCAGCCGACCGTCAGCTCTCGCCGGGGCAGCAGGACGCCGGGCCGGGCCGGCGCGGCTGCGCCGGGGCGGAGGTGCGGCATGGTGCGCCTCCCTGGGGCGCGTGTGCCCGAGGACCCCTCCAGCTCAGCACAGAACCGGCGGCCCGGCGATCCCGGACCGGCCCGTTCGCACACTCTTCCGGTCGGCGCGGCCACCTCGGCTAACATGTTCGGACCAACACTGACCGGTTGAAATATGAACATCGGCTGAAAATTGATATCTGAGGAACCACGAGCGCTTCCGCGCGAGAACAGCGCCACCGCGTCCGGGAACCTGCGCCGGCCACGCGCCCTCCTGTGGGCCGCGGTGGGCCTGACGGGCCTCGGGTTCCTCGTCGCCCTGGAGATCGCCGCGCGCCATTACGGCGTGCCGGGTCCGATCGTCAGCCAGGCGCGGGAGGCCGTGTACGCCCCCCGGTCGGGCACGGTGCTGTACGCGAGCATGGCGCTGATGATGGTCGTGCTCACCTGGCGCCAGCGCTTCGTCGCGCTCGGCGCCGCGATCGGCATCGACCTGGTCTTCTGGCTCGTCCGGTCGGCGCTCGGCGCCGAGAACATGTTCGGCAGCGGCGCCCTGTGGGTGACCCTGGGCTGCGCCGTCTTCGCCCTCGTGCGCCGCACCGGAGCGGAGCGCGCCCTGCTGCTGAAGGGCGTCGGCCTGGCCCTGCTGCTGGTCGCCGGCCGCAAGACCGGCTACACCTGGCTGCTGATCACCTCGAAGACCCGGCCGATGGTGCTCGACCAGTACGTGGCGGCCGCCGACCACGCCCTGGGCAACCCCTCGTGGGTGGCGGGCCGGATCGTGGAGGCCACCGGGCCGATCGGCCACCACGTCCTCGACTGGGTCTACATCCAGCTCGCGGTGGGCGCGGTCCTCGTCGCCCTGTACCAGCTGCGCGGCGTGGCGTCCGAGCGCCGCTTCCCGGCCCACCACCTGGTGCGCACGTTCCTGGTCGTCGGCCTGCTCGGGCCGGGCATCTACATGGTCTTCCCGGTGGTCGGGCCGATCCTCGCCTACGGCGTCGACGGCGGGCAGTGGGCGGTGGCCAACCTGTGGCCGCACACCTCGCCGCCCCTCGGCATCCCGCAGCCGATGCTCTTCGACGAGGTCACCCCGCGCAACTGCATGCCCAGCCTGCACACCGCCTGGGCCACCGCGATCTTCATCCACTCCCGCAAGGGGCCCCGGGCCCTGCGCTTCCTCGGCGCGTTCTGGCTGGTCGCCACGCTCGGCGCGACGCTCGGCTTCGGCTACCACTACGGGGCGGACATCATCTCCGGCGTGGTGTTCACCCTCACGATCGAGGCGGCCCTGCGCGCGCTCGCCCGCGGCTGGGACCGGCGGGCCACCGTGCTCGTCGTCCACGGCACCGCGGTCTTCACCGCGCTCCTGGTGTCGTACCGCTTCCTGTCGGTGGAGATGGCCGGCCACCCGTGGGTGTTCGGGCCCCTGCTCATCCTGGCCACGGCCTCGGTGGTCTTCGGCTACGTGCGCACCACGAGGCTGTGGGACCGGCAGCCGGGGCCGGCCCCGGTGCCGGCCCAGCGCCGCGAGCCGGCGCCCGAGCTGGTCTGACGGGGGCCGGCTGCCGCCGCGCACCGGCGGCGGACGCGGGATGCTCAGGCGGCGGCGAGCGAGATCTCGGTGGACTTGATCAGCGCGACCACCGGGCTGCCGGCGGCGAGACCGAGCGCGTCGACGGCGTCCTTGGTGATGGCGGCGGTGAGTTCGCCGCCGTCCACGGTGACCTTGACGGAGCCCATGGCACCGCCGGTCGCGACCTCCGTGACGGTGCCCGCCAGCTGGTTGCGGATCGAGATGTTCTCCACCGGGCCGGTGGCGAGGGCCACCTCGGTGGCCTTCACGAGCGCCTTCACCGCGGAGCCCTCGGCGAGGCCGAGGTCCTTCACGGCGTCGGCGGTGATCGCGGCGGTGATGTCCTGACCGCCCGCCAGGCGGACCCGCACCGTCGCCATCGCCTCACCGGTGACGACGGCCGTGACGGTGCCGGGGATCTGGTTGCGGATGCTCATGCTCATGGAAAACGCCTCACAAGAAGACTGGTTCTGGCCCCGTGTACCTGCTGTGACCTGGGCTTTCTCCGACCCTAAGGCACACCGTCCACCCCCTTGCGCAGGCACATCGCATCCGCGGGCCGAGTAGGCCCGTTCGGGTAGCGGATCCGAACCGCGCCGCGCGTTCCGCCGGGCTGGTCTCACCCATTGGTACGCACCTCGCATATGCGCCACGGAAGCGGGCATCCTTGCGTGGATGCCATGCGTTTTCACCGATGTGGCTCGATTCCGAGGAGTTGCCCGTGCCCGTAGCCGTCCTTGAGTACGCACCCCAGGGCGACCTGGCATCGGCCATCGACGGCGCCGTCACCCCGGCCGGGCTGAGCACGCGCACGGTCCGGCTGTGGGCCGACGAGCCCCCGCCCGCGGACCTCACGGGCATCGAGGGCCTGATCGTCCTCGGAGGCGCCGGCGCCCGCGGGACCGCTGCCGCCCTGCTCCGGGACGCCCTCGCCGCCGGGGTGCCCGTACTGGCGGCGGGTCCCGGGGCGCGCGTGCTGGCCGAAGCGGCCGGTTCCGCGGAGCGGAGCGAGCACGACGGCCCGGGCGGACGCGGGCGGACCGGGCTCACCCCGGCCGCCGGCGGCGACCCCCTGCTGACGGAGGCCGCCCCGCCGGCCTGCGGACCCGGGCCCGGCGCCGGCTTCCGCGAACTGCCCTCCGAGGCGGTGGCCCTGGTCTCCTGCGACCTGCACACCGCACACGCCTTCCGCATCGGCGGCAGCGCCTGGGGCGTGGACCTCCGCCTCGGCGACGGCGCGGACGGCGCCGGGGCCGGCCTCGCGCCCTGGTGGCGGCGGGCGATCGGGAGGTTCTCCGCGCTGGCGGCCGTCCGCGCCGAGCACACCGCGACCCGCGCCTTCTTCACCCACCGGGCGGACGCCTGGGAGGAGCTCTTCGCCTACCAGACCCCGGCCTACGCGTCCGCCGTCGCCCGGATGGGGCTGGAGCCGGGCGGCCGTGCCGTCGACCTCGGCTGCGGCACCGGCCGGGCCATGCCCGCACTGCGCGCGCACGTCGGGGAGACCGGCAGCGTCCTCGGCGTCGACGTCACCCCGGCCATGCTCGGGGCCGCCGCCCGGCACGGCCGCACCCGCCACGGGAGCCTGCTCGCCGCCGACTGCACCAGGCTCCCGCTGCCCGACGGCTGCCTGGACGGCATCTTCAGCGCGGGACTCCTCGACCACCTGCCGGACCCGCGGACCGCCCTGCGGGAATGGGCCCGCGTCAGCGCCCCGGGCGCCACCCTGCTGCTCTTCCACCCCTCGGGCCGGGCCGAACGGGCGGCCCGGCACGGCCGCCCCCTCGACTCCGGCGACCTCCTGGCCGAACCCAACCTGAAGGCCGCCCTCCGGGCCACCGGCTGGGAACTCGCCGAGTACGAGGACGCCCCCGGCCACTTCCTGGCCCGGGCCGTCAGCGGCGGACCCTCGGCATGCCCAGGCCGATCCAGGAGATGATCTCGCGCTGGATCTCGTTGTTGCCGCCGCCGAAGGTGAAGATCACGGCGCTGCGGTAGCCGCGCTCCAGTTCGCCGTGCAGGACCGCGCCCGCCGAGCCGTCCTTGAGGGAGCCGGCCGCGGCGACCACCTCCATCAGCCAGGCGTACGCGTCCCTGCGCGCCTCCGAGCCGTACACCTTGACGGCGGAGGCGTCCTGCGGGGTGAGGGTGCCCGACTGGACGGCGTTCACCATCTGCCAGTTGAGCAGCTTCATCGCGTCGAGGCGGGCGTGGGTGCGGGCGAGGCGGCCGCGCACCCAGGACAGGTCGATCACGCGGCGCCCGTCGGCGAGCTTCGTCGCGGCGGCCCAGCGCTGCACGTCGTGCAGGGCCCGGATGGCCATGGTGCCGTGGGCGGCGAGGGTGACCCGCTCGTGGTTGAGCTGGTTGGTGATCAGGCGCCAGCCCTTGTTCTCCTGCCCCACGCGGCGGCTCGCGGGGACGCGGATGTCCTCGTAGTAGCTGGCGGTGGTGTCGTGCGAGGCCAGGGTGTTGATCAGGGTGCAGGAGTAGCCGGGGTCGGAGGTGGGGACCAGGAGCATGGTGATGCCCTTGTGGGCGGGGGCCTGCGGGTCGGTGCGGACGGCCAGCCAGACCCAGTCCGCGGTGTCGCCGTTGGTGGTCCAGATCTTCTGGCCGTTGACCACGTAGGTGCCGGTCTCCTCGTCGCCCTCGCGGACGGCCTTGCACTTGAGGGCGGCCAGGTCGGTGCCGGCGTCGGGCTCGCTGTAGCCGATGGCGAAGTCGATCTCCCCGGAGAGGATCCGGGGGAGGAAGTACGCCTTCTGCTCGTCGGTGCCGAACTGCATGATGGTCGGGCCGACCGTGTTCAGTGCCATCAGCGGCAGCGGGACGACGGCCTGCGCCGCCTCGTCGAAGAAGATGAACTGGTCCATGGCCGACATGCCGCGGCCGCCGTACTCCTTCGGCCAGCCCACGCCGAGCCAGCCGTCCGCGCCGAGGCGGCGGATGGTCTCCCGGTAGAAGCGCTTCTGGGCGGCGGGGTCCTCGTAGCGGGCGTAGACGTCCTCGGGCACGAGCTCGGCGAAGTAGGCGCGCAGTTCGGCGCGCAACTGCTGCTGCTCAGGCGTGTATTCGAGGTGCACGGCCCCTCCGGAGGTCTGGCGGCACTGCCGGTCGCTGTGGTGGCGGCGGTCAGAGTAGAACCCGTTACAGGAATAGGGAAGGGCCGGGAGTTCCGTGGGGAACTCCCGGCCCTCGGGGTGCCGTCGGGTCAGGACCGGCGGCACTGTCCGGTACGGGGGCCGGTGCCGGCGGTGCCGGCCACGAGGGGTTCGGGACTGTTCCCCTCGCAGCGCAGCGGGCCGTTGACCGTGTTGGCGGAGGCCTCGACGCCGCCGGTGTTGGCGTCCAGCGCCACCGGGCCCTGGAAGGTGCCGCCGGCGCAGGACGCCTCGGGGCGGGCGGAGCCGAGGAGCACCGGGCCGGTGCTCCGGCCGACGGTGAACGGGCCGGTGAGGGAGGACCGGCAGACGGTGACGGCGAGCGCGCCGTCGGCGGAGACCGGGCCGGTGAGGGTGGCGTCCGTGACGGCCAGCGCCCCGCCGGGCCGGACGGTGACCGGGCCGGTCTGGCTGCCGCCCGCGGCGATGCACCGGGCCTCGCCGGCGGCCACGGTCAGCGGGCCGGTGCGCGGCCCGGTCAGGCAGGGTTCGGTGAAGGCGACGGTGACCGGAGTGGGTTCGGCCGTCGTGCCCGGGGTGAAGGCGGTGTCACCGCCGTAGCGCGCGGTGACGGGGTGGCCGGTGGTGGGCTGGAGGACGCCGGTGCGGGCGGTGGCGCGGCCGGCCAGGAGCGGGACGGTGGCCAGCGGGACGGCCCCGTCGAAGAAGGTGACCTCGCCGGTCGGGGTGCCCGCCTCGGGGTTGGCCGGGGCGACCGTGGCGGTCAGGGTCACGTCCCGCCCGAACAGCGGGGTGGTGGTGTCGGCGGCGACGGTGACCGATGCGCCGTGGCGGAAGGAGACCACGGCCTTGCCGTTGCCCCGGTTGACGCCCTTGAGGAGGGAGGCTCCGGTGGCCGTCGGGGCCGCGTAACTGCTGCCGCCGCCCCCGCCGGCCGCGGGGAGGTTGTCTGCGGCACCGGGGCCGGACCGGCCGCCTCCGGATCCGCCGCCACCGGCGAAGTACCCGCCGCCGCCACCACCTGCACCGGAACCGCCGGCACCGCCGTTGCCGCCGGAGCCGCCGCTTCCGGGGTTGGGCTGGCTGCCGTACTGATCGATGTCGCTGCCCGCTCCTCCGGGAGCACCGACGGTGTTGTTGCGGGGGCCGCCCGCGCCGTGGGCGGACTGGGTGCCGCCGCCGCCCGCGAGGCCGGACCCCGCCGGGCCGCCGCCCTGGCCGCCGGGATCGGCTTCGAGGCCGCCGCCGTCGCCGCCGCGCAGCAGCGGTCCGCCGTTGCCCGCGCCACCGCCACCGCCGGCCACGAGGACCCGGTCGGTCCCGCCGAAGGCGCCCGTACGCAGGTCGCTGGCGCCGCCGCCCGAACCGCCCCCGCCGTGGGCGCCGCCGCCTCCGGAGCCGTGGCCGCGCCCGCCGGGCCGGGCGTACTCGCCCTTGCGGGAGGTGCCCGAGCTGCCGACCCCGCCGACGGTGAGCTGGAGGGTCTGGCCCGGGGTGACGGCCAGGTCCGCGCGGGTCTCGCCGCCCAAGCCGCCGGGCGCACCGTCGTTCGGGGGGCTGGGGAGGACGAAGCCGGCCGCGCTGCCGCCCTCGGCGCCGAAGAGGTCGACGGTCACGGAGGTGACCCCGGCCGGGACGGTGAAGGTGTCCGTGCCGACGGCGGTGTAGGTGCAGGTGGGGGTGGAGGCGGTGAAGACGCCGCCCGTGCCGCAGGGGTTGGCGGTGGCGGGGTCGGCCGTCGCGGGAAGGGGTGTCATCGCGGCGGCCACGAGACCGGCCGCGCCGGCCGCCTTCAGGATCTTCGATCGGTACATGCTCAAGGGGTTTCCAAACGACGGTACGTGCGGGGTGGGGCGTGCGGGCCGCGGCCGGCCGCCGAAGAGCCTCCCGACCTGCGGAAAGGCCGGTGGTCATGCCCCTAATCAGCGGTCTGTCGATGC
>NZ_JBNNPF010000001.1:153746-181929 GCF_050275515.1 Streptomyces sp. NPDC004126
CGCGCAGGAGCTCGTCGCGGCGTGTGCCGGGGGCCGGACGGTCGTGGTGCTGCCGCGGGTGCGGCCGGCCGCGGCTGCGGTGCTACGGGCGGCTCAGACGCCGTCGTTGGCGCAGAGCGCCCAGACGTCGGAGTAGGTGTTGGGGGAGCTGGGGGCGCCGGTGTGGGTGAAGGCCGACCAGTACGAGGCGGTGGTGGTCCCGTCCGAGACCGGGCTGCCGCCGGAGTCGCTGGGGTAGCTGCCGTTGAGGTGGTCGCCCGGGGAGCCGGGGCCGGTGAAGTTCGTGGTCGTGACGCTGCCTCCGCTGATCGCGGCTCCGCCGCTGACCAGCTTGCCGTCGTTCTGGCCGCAGCCCACGGTCACGGTCGCCCCGCTGGTGCCGGCGGTGGGGCCGCTGACCTCGGAGAAGCGGACCTTCACGGTCGTACCGCTGATGTCGATGTTGTTGCCGCTGCAGATGGCGTACGCGTACGTGGTGTTGCCGCTGTCGCCGCCGCCGCCGTTCCAGCCCACGGCGCTCCAGGAGTCGGGGTTGGTCTCGCCGTCGGCCGCGGCCTTCTGGCCGTAGGCGTGGGCGGAGTCGTTGAAGGTGGGGAAGCTGGCGATCGGCTTGAGGCTGCCGACGGAGGCGGGGGTGATGCGCGCCCCGCCGCCGAGCAGCCGGGTGCCCGAGGGGCAGGTCGCGGTGACGAGGCCGACCGTCGAGGCGGTGGTGGGTCCGGCGACCTTGTTCATCACCACCTGGGTGTGGTTGATGAGGTTGCTGGTGAAGCACATCGCGTACGGGGTGCTGGAGAAGGAGGCGTTGACGGCGCCGCCGCTGCCGCCGATGCCGAGCCAGTACGCGACGTCGGTGCCGACGACCCCGGTGGAGCCGGTGTACTCGGTGCTGCCGTCGGGGCTGGGCGAGGTGCCGTTGATCTTGTTGCCGTTGGACGAGGTGCCCGTGCCGATGGCCTGGTTGATGCCGCCGCCCGAGATGAGGCCGCTGCTGCAGTGGGCGTTGGTCGAGATCTCGGAGAAGGCGGTGCCGGGGCCGGAGGTGGCACCGGGGGTCTTCACCGTCACACCGACGGTGTTGGCGTGGGCGGTTCCCGGTACGGCGAGGGCCAGCAGGGCGCCCAGGATCAGGGCCCTTCCGGCGAAGGGGCGCCGCAGGAGGAAGCGGTCCATCGAGTTCTCCCTGTTTCGGAGGTGGATGCGGGCAGGCGGAACCGCACGCGGGCGCGCCGGGGCACCGGAGGGGGCTCCGGTTCGGCGTTCGGCGTCGGGAAGGGTTCCGCTCTGGTCGGATGGTGGTCGGCACGGCGCCGGAGCGGCGTGGACCGGTGCCGCAGCGGGCTGCTCGCTGGATCAGCGGACGGACTGGCCTTGCGGGGAGAGCGCGGCGCCACGTACGGGCGGGCCGGGCGGACCCAGGTCGTGGGTCCGCGCGGCCGTCCGGCACGCGAATTGCACCTGCGGAATGTAGCAGTCAGATAAGCCCGCATGTAAGCCGGGAACGGCGTCTTCTCCTCGCAAATGCGGTACTCGCAAGTAGTTCGGAAGGCTGGGAGCTCGGGAGGCTGGAACGGGGGCGGCGTTCAGCGGCCGCTCCCCCGCACCTCCACCCCGTCCAGGCCCGGCCGGATCAGGACCTTGATGTGTTCCTCGGGCCGCCGCAGGGAGGCGAAGGCCGCCTCCAGGGCGCCGAAGCCGGCCTCGCCGGTGACCAGGGCGCCCGGATCGAGGCGGCCGTCGGCCAGCCGGGCCAGGGTGGCGCCGAACTCCCGCGGCGGGTAGGTCAGGCACATCCGGATGGTGACGTCCTTGTAGATGCCGACCACCGGCCGGATCACGTCCTCGGTCATCACCCCGCCGATCTGCAGGATCTCCGTGCCGCGCGGCACGGTGTGCAGCAGCCGGTCCAGCACGCCGGGCACGCCCACGCAGTTGACCACCACCATGGGTAGCGGGCGCGGCCCGGCCAGTTCGGCGCAGAGCCGTACGGGGTCCTCGCCCCCGGCGGGGTCGGCCACCGCGTGCGCTCCGAGCCGGGCCGCCGCGGCGCGGCGCAGGGCCGAGGGGTCGGAGGCGACGACCGGGCCGGCTCCGCGTTCCAGCAGGGCGGCGACGGCGCCGAGGCCGACGGGCCCGCAGCCGGCGACCACGGCGGGGGTGCCGGGGCCGGCCGTGCTGCGGGCGACGTTGCCGAAGCCGACGGCCAGCGGCTCGGTCAGGGCCGCCAAGGCCAGGTCCAGCGACTCCGGGACGGGCAGCAGGGCCTCGGCCTGGACGACGATCCGCTCCCCGAACCCGCCGGGGAAGGCGTTGCTGTAGCCGACGGTGCGCACCGTCCCGGCGGGGTCGACGGCCCAGGGCAGGCCGACCACTCCGGTGCCGGGTCCGGGCCCGCTCGCGCCGGGGCCGTAGCCGAGGACCCGGCCGGCGAACTCGTGGCCCATCACGAGCGGGCGGGCCGGGTCGAAGAGGAAGCTCGTGGTGCCGCTGTCGCGGGAAGCGCGCAGGAAGTCGGCGGTGTGCGCGACGGCGCTGAGGTCGGAGCCGCAGATGCCGCAGGCCACGGTCTCGACCAGGGCCTGGCCGGGGCCGGGCACCGGGTCGGGGTGTTCGGCCACGGCGAAGCGGCCGCCCGTCCAGACGGCGGCCCTCAACGGACCTCTCCCTTGCGGGCGATGGCCTCCATGGTGGCCTGCCGCAGGGCCCCGGTGAAGCGTGCGCTGTTGCGGGCGGCCCAGTCGAGGCTCGCGGTGCGCGCGTCGGTGGTGCCGGTGAGGCGGGGGACGACCCGTTCGGCGAAGAGTTCCAGGCTGCGCAGGGTGGCGGCGGGCTCGGCGATGTCGGGCTGGAGGATCAGGAAGGTGCCGAACCCGCCGGTCTTCTCGGCGAGTTGCCGGATGCGTTCCACGGCGTCGTCGGCGGTGCCGATGACGGCGCGGCCGAAGGTGGGCAGCCCCTCCCCGGTCCAGCGGCGCACGGCGTCGGCGGGGGTGGCGCAGCCGTCGAGCCGGGCGCCGCCGAGTGCCTCGATGTAGGCGACCAGGTCCGGGGTGCCGAACTCGGCCTGTGCCAGGGCCTCTTCCCTCGTCTCGGCCAGGTGGACGGGGGTGACCAGCCGCCAGCGCGCCCGGTCGGCGGTGCGGCCGCTCTCGGCGCAGGCCCGTTCGTGGGCGGCCCAGTTGGTGTCGAGCGTGGCGAACCCGGCGGGGTCGGCGGCGGCCAGGGAGAGCATCCCGGCGCCGTGCCTCGCGGCGAGGAGGGCGCCGGTCGGGGAGACGGCGGAGGCGACGGCCACCTCCAGTTCCCGGCCCCGGTAGGGCCCGAGCTGGAGCCGGGCCTCGCGCAGGGTGAACCAGTCGGTGGCGGCGGTGACGGTCTCGCCGCGCAGCAGCCGGGTGACGGCGTCCAGGGCGTCGGCCGTCATGGCGCGGGACTCCAGCGGGTCGACGCCCGTCATGTGGGCGTCGGAGGGCAGCTGTCCCGGGCCGGCCCCGAGCATGGCGCGGCCGCGCGACTGCTGGTCCAGCTGGCAGATGCGGTCGGCGAGGATCAGGGGCTGGTGGTACGGGAGGGAGTTGACGCCGGTGCCGAGCATGATCCGGGAGGTGCGTTCGGCGGCGGCCGCCAGGAAGAGTTCCGGCGAGGCGATGATCTCGTACCCGGCGGAGTGGTGCTCCCCCGCCCACACCTCCTCGTAGCCGAGCCGGTCGAGCTCGACGACGAGGTCGAGGTCGCGGCGCAGCTGGAGGGCGGGGTCGCGGTCGGGCCGGTGGTAGGGGGCGAGGAACACCCCGAAGCGGGAGGGCAGGTACGGCTGCGGCATGTGCGGTGCCCCTTCGGACGGCGCGGACGGCCGTCCGACCCAACACCGTGCGCGCCGCGTCTTCAACGGCCGCGGCGCCGTCCTCCCGCTCAGCGGGATTTCCCGCCCGGCGGGGCCTCCCGCCCGGCGGGGCTTCCCGCCCGGCGGGGCCTCCCGCCCGGCGGGGCTTCCCGCCCGGTGGGGGCCTCCCGCCCGGCGGGCCCTCCCGCCCGGTGGGGCCTCCCGGTCCGGCTCCGGTGTCAGGGCCGGGCCAGGACCCCGATCATCGCCTCGGCCGTCGCCGCCATCGCCGTACGGGCGGCGGTGAGGTAGGGGCGGGGGTCGGCCGGGGTGAGGTGGGTGCGGATGGCCTCGGTCATGGCCAGGTTGAGGGCGGTGCCGATGTTGACCTTGCGGATGCCGCCGGCCACGGCCGCCGCGAGTTCCCCGTCGGGCAGGCCGGAGGAGCCGTGCAGGACGAGCGGTACGTCCAGGGTCTTGGCGAGGCGGGCCAGCAGGGCGTGGTCGAGGGAGGCGGTCCGGGTGGTCATGGCGTGGCTGCTGCCGACGGCCACGGCCAGGGCGTCGACCCCGGAGTCGGCGACGAACCGCCGCGCCTCGTCGGGGTCGGTACGGGCGCCCGGCGCGTGCGGGTCGAGCGGCGCGGCCCCGTTCTTGCCGCCGACCTCACCCAGCTCGGCCTCGATCCACAGCCCGTGGGCGTGGGCCCAGTCGGCGGCGGAGCGGGTGGACTCCAGGTTCTCGGCGTAGGGCAGGTGCGCGGCGTCGTACATCACCGACCCGAAGCCGGCGTCCGCGGCCTGCCGCAGCAGGTCGGGGCTCTTGACGTGGTCGAGGTGGAGCCCGACGGGCACCCGGGCGGCCTCCGCGCAGGCGGCGGCGGCCCGGGCGATGGGCAGCAGGGCTCCGCGGCGGAACTTCACGGCGTTCTCGCTGAGTTGCAGGATGACGGGCAGGCCGGCCCGTTCGGCACCCTCGACCACGGCCTCGGCGTGTTCCAGGGTGATGATGTTGAAGGCGGCGACGGCGCCGCCGGCCGCGGCCGCCTCGGCGACGAGGGTCCCGGCGGGGGCGAGGCTCATCGGACGGCCCCCTCGCCCGCGGTGAGGATCACCGAGCGGGTGAGGTTGCGGGGCGCGTCCGGGTCCAGTCCCCGGTGCGCGGCGACGGCGACGGCGAGGCGCTGCACGCGGACCAGTTCGGCGAGCGGGTCGAGTTCCCCGTCCACCCACTCGGCGCCGGTGCGCAGGACCTGCTCGGCGATGCCCTCGGGGGTGCCGCCCAGCGACCAGGTGACGGAGCCGGGCCCGGTGACGCTGACGGGGCCGTGCCGGTACTCCATCGCGGGGTAGGCCTCGGCCCAGGAGAGGGAGGCCTCGCGCATCTTGAGGGCGGCCTCGTGGGCCAGGCCGACGCTCCAGCCCCGCCCGAGGAAGGTGAACTGGCCGCGGGCCTCCAGCCCGTTCGGCAGCGGCAGGTCGAGGGCGGTGCGGGCGTCGGCGACCACGGCCGGGGTGTGGTCGCCGAGGTGGGCCCGCAGCAGGGTGAGGGCGGTGGTGGCGAAGCGGGTCTGGACGACGGACCGCTCGTCGGCGAAGTCCAGTACGACGAGGTCGTCCGCGAGGGTGGCCACCGGGGTGTCCGGGTCCCCGATGACGGCGGTGGTCGGGATCCCGGCCTCGCGCAGTCCGGCGAGCAGGTCCAGCACCTCGGTGGTGGTCCCGGAGCGGGTGAGGGCGACGACCCTGTCGTAGCGGCGGTGGCGGGGGAACTCGGAGGCGGGGAAGGCGTCGGTCTCCCCGTGCCCGGCCTCCTCGCGCAGGGCGGCGGCGGCCTGTGCCATGTAGTACGAGGTCCCGCAGCCGATGACCGCGGTACGCTCGCCGGCCCCCGGCAGCACCGCCCGGTGGGCCGGGGCCAGTTCGGCGGCCCGCTCCCAGCTGTCGGGCTGGGTGGCCAACTCGTACGCGACGTGACTCATGCGGGCTCCTTGCGCGTGTGATGCGTACGTCGGCTGCGAACCGACCGGACTTCCCTGCGTGTTCCTGCAAGGTAGCGGGCCGTTTCGCGCAACTTCAAGCATCCACGGGGTGATCCGCTGGGTTAATCTCGACGGCGGGGCCCGGCGGCATGCCGGGGGACGACAGGGAGGGGCGCCATGACCCGCGAGGAACGCTGGCGGAGACTGCTGGACCTGCTGGTGGAGCGGGACGGGCTGGAGGTGGAGGCCGCCGCCGAGGCGCTCGGCGTCTCCGCCGCGACCATCCGCCGCGACCTCGACCAGCTCGCCGAGCAGCAGCTGCTGGTACGCACGCGCGGCGGGGCGGTGCCGCACGGGGTCTCGTACGAACTCCCCCTGCGCTACCGCACCTCCCGCCGGGCCGCCGAGAAGCGCCGGATCAGCGAGGCGGTCGCGGCGCTGATCGCGCCGGGCGAGGTGGTCGGCCTGACGGGCGGCACCACCACGACGGAGGTCGCCCGCGCCCTCGCGGCCCGCCCCGACCTCGCCGGGCCGGCCGGCGGCCCGCCCGTGCTCACGGTGGTCACCAACGCCCTCAACATCGCGGGCGAGTTGGTGATCCGGCCACAGTTCAAGATCGTCCTGACGGGCGGGGTGGCCCGCCCCCAGTCGTACGAACTGACCGGACCGCTGGCACAGCAGACGCTGGGCATGCTGTCCATGGACACCGCCGTGCTCGGCGTGGACGCCTTCGATCCGGCCGACGGCGCGGCGACCCGCCACGAGGACGAGGCCGCCGTCAACGCCCTGCTCTGCGAGCGGGCCCGCCGCCTGGTCGTCGCGGCGGACTCCACGAAGCTCGGTGTCCGTGCCTTCGCCCGCATCTGCGCGACCTCCGCCGTGGACGTCCTGGTGACGGACACCGCCCTGACGGAGGCCGCCGCCCGGCCGTTCCGGGACGCGGGCGTGGAGGTCGTACGCGTCTGAGGCGGCGGGGGCACGGCTCCCCCGTCAGCCCTGCTTCGCGAACCCCGCCAGCTGTTCGCGCGGGTCGAAGGTGACCCGGATCCGGGCGATCCTCCCGTCCCGCACGTGCATCCAGTTCGCCGTGGGCGTCGGCGGCGCGATGCTGCTGCACAGGTCGAACCAGGTGATCACCTCGTCGCCCTCCGCCACCCGGACCTTCACGTCGATCCGTTCCAGCACCCGGCCCATCCGCCTCAGTCCGGCCAGCGCCTCCTCCGCTCCCGACGCCTTCCCCAGCGTCCCGAGGAAGTCGACGTCGTCGGCCAGCAGGCCCCGCACGGTCTCGAAGTCGCCCGCCTCCCATGCGGTGAAGTACGCCTCGGCAAGCTCTCGCGCGGTCTTCGTCTGCGTCTTCGTCTCCGTCTTCGTCATGCCCCCATCCTCCGGCCGGGGTCGGCCATCCGTCCAACAGATGGTCGCGATGGGATCTATCATCACCGGATATGGAGATGCACCAGCTGCGCTACTTCGCCGCCGTCGTGGACGAGGGCACCTTCACCGGTGCCGCCCACCGCCTGCACATCAGCCAGTCGGGCATCAGCACCCAGGTGGCGAAGCTCGAACGCGAGCTGGGGCAGCAGCTGCTCGACCGCGGCGGACGCCGGGTCGGCCTCACTCCGGCCGGCGAGGCCGTCCTCCCCCTCGCGAAGGACGCCCTCGCCACCCTCGACGCCATCCGGCACACCGCCGCCGAGTTCGCCGACGCCGTCCGCGGCCGGGTCCGGCTCGGCATGATCGCGGGCTGCTCGATCACCCCCTTCCTCGACACCGTCGCCGACCTCGGCCGCAGCCACCCCGGCATCGAACTCAGCCTGCACGAGGACCACTCCGACGCCCTCCAGGCCCAGGTCCTGGCCGGCTCCCTCGACCTGGCGCTGATCGGCTACGCGGGCGAGGCCGCCGCGGGCCTGGAGGCGGACGTCGTCATCGACGAGCCCCTCGCCGCCGTCGTACCGGCCGGGCACCGGCTCGACCTCCCGGAACTGCGGCTCGCCGACCTCCGCGACGAGAAGGTCCTCTGCCTGTCCCGGGGCACCGGCATCCGCGCCGCCTACGAGGACTCCTGCCGCCGGCTCGGCCTCGACCCCCGCGTCGACCTCGACGCCAGCTCCCCCGCCGCCCTGCTCCGCCTCGCCGAACGCGGCGCGGGCGTCGCCGTCCTCAGCGCCTCCTCCGCGCAGGGCGCCGGCCTGCGGACGGTCCCGCTCACCGACGCCGCCACACACGCCCGGCTCGGCCTCGTCGCCCGCACCGACCAGCACTCCCCCGCCGTACGGCTCCTGCGGAACAGGCTCCTGACCGCGCTGCGCGGCTAGGCCGTGTCTTCCGGGGTCTTCCCTCCGGCCACCGCCACGCCGGTCGGCCCGTCGCCCACGGGCACCGTGTCCGTCACGCGGGCCGTCGCGGTGTCGATCACCGACAGGGTGTCCGAGTCGAAGTCGCTCACGTACACCCGGGAGCCGTCCGGGCCGGCGGCGAGGCCGTTGGGGCTGTGTCCCACGGCGACGGTGTCGGTGACGGCACGGGCTCGGGTGCCGATCACGGACACGGTGTCGGACCCGATGTCGGCCACGTACACCGCGCGGCCGTCCGGGCGCACCCCGATCCCCGTGGGCCGGTCCCCGACCGGGATGCGGTCCGATTCCGCGCCGGCCCGGACGTCGACCACCGACACGTCGTCCGAGTCCATGTTGGAGACGTACAGGTGACGGCCGTCGGGGGTGAGCGCCAGCGCGGTCGGTCCGCTGCCGACGGGGATGGTGCCGGTGACCGTCGCGGTGGCGGTGCGGACCACCGAGACGGTGCCGGACGCGGCGTTGGCGACGTACAGGGTGCACCCGTCGGGTGACACCGCCACGCCCAGCGGGGCGTCGCCCACCGCGATGGTGTCCGTCACGGCGAGGGTGCGGGTGCTGATCACCGACACGTCGCCCGACCCGACGTTGGCGACGTAGACGTTCCACCCGTCGGGGGAGACCGTCACCCTGCTCGGTTCGTCCCCGACCGGGACGGTGGCGGTGACCCGCCTGGTACGGGCGTCGATCACCGACACGGTGTCCGCCGCGGAATCGGTGACGTAGACGCGGGCGCCGTCCGGGGCGACGGCCACGCTGTCCGGCCCGTCCCCGACCGGGACACGGTCCACGACCGTGCCGGAGCCCGCGTCGACGACCGACACCGTGTCGGAGTGGAGGTCGGCCACGTAGACCAGGGCCCCGCGCCCTGGGCCAGCTGGTCCGGCGGACGCTCCTGCCGGTGCCCCCGGCCCCGACAGCGCCGCCGCCACGCACAGCACCACCGCGGCCCGCCGCCCCATGTCCTGATTCCTCGTCATCCGGCCACGCTAGGCCGTCTGCCCGGCGGGCCGCGTGAGGCGCACGCTCAGGCGGGCCGCGGGGCCACCCCCTGGCGCAGCCGGGCGGCGATGGTACGGGCGCAGGCCATGGACTCGGTGTGCGTGGTGTCGACCTCCAGGTCGTAGACGACGCCCTCGTGGACCACGGCCGCCTGGGCGGCGGCCGTGCCCGGGGTGCGGTCGCCGCGGGCGATCTCCCGGCCCGCGGCGGCCCCGGGCTCGCAGCGGACGGCGACCCACAGCACGTCCAGCCCGTCCAGGGCCCGCAGCCAGCGCCTCTGGGACTCGGCCCCGCCGAGGAACACCTCGTCGACGACGATCCGGGCACCGGCCCGGGCCATCGCCGCGATGCCCTCCATCCAGGCCGCCTCCAGCGCCCGGAACTCCGCCCCGACGCTCACCCCGCCGTCCTCGGCGAACACGATCCCCCCGTCCCCGTCCCCGCCGCCCCCACCCCGCATCCTCGCGGGCAGGGAGTCGACGAAGGAGTCGCATCCGTACGCCAGCCACGGCTCGGGCAGTTCGGCCTGGAGGCAGCGCACGATCCCGGACTTCCCCGAGCTGGACGCGCCGTTGAGAACGATCATCCGAATGGTCACCGCGCCACCGTAGGGCGGCCGCCCGCCCGCCGGGTAGCGGGTTTCGGCCCGGGCGTCCTCAGTGCGCCGGGACCCGCTGGGCCTCACGGGTCAGGGCCGCCAGGACCGGGGCGATCAGCGGGTGGGACTCGGCGCCGCGGCGGGTGGCGGCGAAGACCCGGCGGGTGGCGGACGCTCCCGCGACCGGGCGCACCCGGACCTCCTTGAGGTCCATGCCGCGCAGCGCCGAACGCGGCACCAGCGCCACCCCCGCGCCCGCGCCGACCAGGGCGGTCACCGCCCGGAAGTCGTCGGAGGAGTGCACGAAGCGCGGCTGGAAGCCGGCCAGTTCGCACGCCAGCAGGGTCACGTCGTAGCAGGGGTTGCCCGGGTACTGGCCGACCCAGTCCGCGTCGGAGAGGTCCGCCAGCGCCACGGCGGGCAGGTCGGCGAGGGGGTGCCCGGCGGGCAGCACCGCGTCGAAGGGCTCCGCGTACAGCGGGAGCACCGACAGCCGGCCGTCGTCGGCGCCCGGAGCGCCCCGGTACTCGACCGCGAGGGCCAGGTCGGCCTCCCCGTCGAGCAGCAGCGGCAGGCTCTGGTCGCCTTCCGCGTCCCGGACCCGGAGCCGGATGCCGGGGTGTTCCAGGGCGAGGCGGGCGATGGCGGGGGCCAGCACCTCGGCGATTCCGGTGGCGAAGGCCGCCACGGTGACCTCGCCGGCGGAGCCGCCCGCGTAGGCGGCGAGTTCCGCCTCGGCGCGCTCCAGCTGGGCCAGCACCTCGTGGGCGTGGCCCAGCAGGATGTCCCCGGCCGCGGTGAGCCGTACGCCCCGGCCGCTGCGGGTCAGCAGCGCGTGGCCGGTCTCCTGTTCCAGCGCGGCGAGCTGCTGGGAGACGGCGGAGGGGGTGAGGTACAGCGCTGCGGCCGCGGCGGTCACCGTACGGTGGTCCGCCACGGCCCGCAGGATGCGCAGCCGGCGGGGGTCGATCACACCCCCATGATGTCAGCCCTGAGCAGCGGAAAGCGCCGCGCGGGCGTCCACGAAGGCGGCCACCGCGCGCTCCACGTCGGCCGTCGAGTGGGCCGCCGAGAGCTGGACGCGGATACGGGCCGCGCCGAGCGGGACGACCGGGTACGAGAAGCCGATCACGTACACGCCGCGCTCCAGCAGCAGCTCCGCCATCCGGCCCGCCTCGGCGGCGTCGCCGATCATGACGGGGGCGATGGCGTGGTCGCCGGGGAGGATCTCGAAGCCGGCCTCGGTCATCTTCGTGCGGAACAGCTTGGTGTTGTCCGCGAGGCGCTCGCGCAGGTCGCCGGCGGACTCCAGCAGGTCGAGGACCTTCAGGGAGGCGGCGGCGATGACCGGGGCGAGGGAGTTGGAGAAGAGGTACGGGCGCGAGCGCTGGCGCAGCAGCTCGACGATCTCGGCGCGGGCGGCGACGTAGCCGCCGGAGGCGCCGCCGAGGGCCTTGCCGAGGGTGCCGGTGATGATGTCGATCCGGTCCATGACGCCGTGCAGCTCGGGGGTGCCGCGGCCGCCGGGGCCGACGAAGCCGACGGCGTGCGAGTCGTCGACCATGACCATGGCGTCGTAGCGGTCGGCGAGGTCGCAGATCTCGTTCAGCGGGGCGACGTAGCCGTCCATGGAGAAGACGCCGTCGGTGACGATGAGCTTGCGGCGGGCGCCGCCCTCGGAGGCCTCCTTGAGGCGGGCCTCCAGCTCGGCCATGTCGCGGTTGGCGTAGCGGAAGCGGCGGGCCTTGGAGAGGCGGATGCCGTCGATGATCGAGGCGTGGTTGAGGGCGTCGGAGATCACCGCGTCCTCGGCACCGAGGAGGGTCTCGAAGACGCCGCCGTTGGCGTCGAAGCAGGAGGAGTAGAGGATCGTGTCCTCCTGGCCGAGGAAGGCCGACAGGCGGGCCTCCAGCTCCTTGTGCACCTCCTGGGTGCCGCAGATGAAGCGGACGGAGGCCATGCCGTAGCCCCAGCGGTCGAGGGCGTCCTTGGCGGCGGCGACCACCTCGGGGTGGTCGGCCAGCCCGAGGTAGTTGTTGGCGCAGAAGTTCAGCACCTCGCCGGGGGCGCCGCCCGCGGTGACGGCGACGGCGGCGTTCTGCGGGGTGCCGATGACGCGCTCGGGCTTGTGCAGGCCCGCGGCGCGGATCTCGTCGAGGGTGGTGCGGAGGTCTTCGCGTACGGACTCGAACATGGGCTTCGGTTTCTCCTTGTGCGGATCGCCGTCCGGCGGACGGGGAGGAGGGGCCGGGTGCCGCCCGGCGGGGCGGAGGTGGGGCCGGGCCCCGCGGAGGGGGAGGGTGTGCGGGGCCCGGCCCGTAGGGAGATGGTCTTGTGGCTGCGGTGGCCGGCCTGCCTGCGGCTCCGGCCCGGGACGGCGGAGCGGGCTCCGGACGGGATCCCGGGCCCGGCCCGGGGGCCGGCGCCGGGGAGGCCGTCCCGGGCCGGAGGCCACGGCACAGGCCCGGCCGGGCCCCGGGGGCCGGGGGCCGGCACGGGCCGGGTGGGGGGAACCGCCGGAGGCCTACGCGGTCCAGTCGAGGATGATCTTGCCGCTGCGGGCGGTCGCGGCCTCGTCGAAGGCGGCCTGGAAGTCGCGGTGCGAGTAGCGGCCGGTGATGACCGGGGACAGGTCGAGCCCGCCCTCCAGCAGCACCGTCATCGCGTACCAGGTCTCGAACATCTCGCGCCCGTAGATCCCCTTGATGGTGATCATCGAGGTGACGACCTTCGCCCAGTCCACCGCGAACTCCTGGGCCGGCAGGCCGAGCATCGCGATCCGGCCGCCGTGCGTCATGTTGTCGATCATGTCGCGCATCGCCTCCGCGCGGCCCGACATCTCCAGGCCGACGTCGAAGCCCTCCCGCAGCCCCAGCCGCGTCTGCGCCTCGGAGATGGAGGACTCGGCGACGTTCACCGCGAGCGTGGCGCCCGCCTTGCGGGCGATCTCCAGCCGTTCGGGGCTGACGTCGGTGATGACCACGTTCCGCGCGCCGGCGTGCTTGGCGACGGCCGCCGCCATGATGCCGATCGGGCCCGCGCCCGTGATCAGCACGTCCTCGCCGACCAGCGGGAAGGACAGCGCGGTGTGCACGGCGTTGCCGAAGGGGTCGAAGATGGCCGCGACGTCCAGGTCCACGGCGGTCCGGTGCACCCACACGTTCTGCGCGGGCAGGACCACGTACTCGGCGAAGGCGCCGTCGCGGCCGACCCCGAGGCCGATCGTGGAGCGGCACAGGTGGCGGCGGCCGGCCAGGCAGTTGCGGCACTTGCCGCACACCAGGTGGCCCTCGCCGCTGACCAGGGCGCCGGTCTCGATGTCGCGGACGTCCGCGCCGACCGCCGCGACCTCGCCGACGAACTCGTGGCCGAGCACGAGCGGGGTCTTGACGGCGCCCTGCGCCCAGCCGTCCCAGGCGCGGATGTGCAGGTCGGTGCCGCAGATACCGGTCCGCAGCACCTTGATCAGCACGTCGCCGGGGCCGTACTCGGGCTCGGGGACGTCCATGAGCCACAGCCCGGGCTCGGCCTTGTGCTTGACGAGTGCCTTCATGGCGGTGGCTCCAGGCGTGCGAAGGGTGTTGCCGCTCCCGCCGGTACGCGGGTGGCGTTGGTGACGGGCACCAATCTGCCGATCGTCGCGGTGATCAGTCCATCGAGACTTTCTTAAGCGGGTCGACAGCGCAGCTTCACGCCTATGCTCCTCCCTGGACGGGGACGGGGCCCGGGGGCGGAAGCCGCGCTATGGTCCGTCACCGGGGAAAAGGGGAGGTGAGGGGCGTGCCGAGTCTGCGCAGCAGGGCGCTTTCGGCCGCACTGGTGGCGACGGGGCGGCGAAGACGGTTCGCGACGGCCGAAGCGGTCCGGGCGACCGTGGCCCAGGCGGCCCGCAGGCCCGCTTCGCATCTGCCGCCGCGCTCGCTGGGCCGGGTCGCGGAACTGTCGCGGACCTTCGTCGGGGCCTGGCCGGTGTACGACGCCTCGCCGCGCGGGCAGGAGCCCGTGGCGCGGGTGCTGTACGTGCACGGCGGGGCGTACATCGACGAGCTGGTCCGGCCGCACTGGTCGCTGATCCGGACGCTGGTGACCCGGGCCCGCGCCCGGGTCGTCGTCCCGGCGTACGTGCTCGCCCCGCGCGGCACCGCCGACCGGAACGTCCCGGTGGCCGCCGATCTGCTGAGCGGTCTGATCGAGAGCGGCGGCGCCGGCGGGACGGTGCTGATCGGGGACTCCGCGGGAGCCGGGCTGGCGCTGGCCGCCGCGCAGCGGCTGCGGGAGCGGACCGGGGCGCAGCCGTCGCGGATCGTGCTGATCTCCCCCTGGCTCGACCTGAGCATGAGCCACCCGGGCCAGGCCGCGCTGGAGGCGGCCGACCCGGTGCTGGCCCGGGCGGGACTGGCCGAGGCGGGCCGGCTGTACGCGGGGACCCTCGCGGCGGACGACCCCCGGGTGAGCCCGCTGCACGGCTCCTTCGAGGGGCTGGCGCCGCTGACGGTGTTCACCGGGACCCGGGACGTGCTGGCCACCGACAGCCACGAGCTGCGGCGGCGGGCCGCCGCGGCCGGGGCGCGGGTGGAGTGGCACGAGGAGCCGGGCATGCCGCACGGGTACCCGCTGCTGCCGGTCCCGGAGGGGCGTGCGGCCCGGGACAGGATCGTCGAGCTGATCGGGGAGACCGCCGGGCAGGACTGAACCGGGCCGTTTCCGGCCTAGGCGGTGCACGTCATCAGCGAGCTGACCGGCCAGGCCCGGTACGCCGTCCAGTACGCCTCGTCGCGCGCGGCGTCGGCGGGCGGGGTGCGGGAGGGCTGCCAGCCGACGGTGCTGAAGCCGGCGTCGACGGCGGCTTCGGCGAAGTCGGCGTGCGCCCATTCGCGGTACTCGAAGTGCTGCGGGGGCTCGGTCAGGAACTGTGCCTTCAGCAGCGGGGCGTCGCCGTCCGGCAGCCGGTCGAGGATGCGCATCCCGTACGGGGACCAGTCCACGCGCGGGTACGCCCCCGGGTTGCGGACGAGCGACAGCAGCCGCCCGCCGGGGCGCAGGTTGGCGCGGATGCCGCGGAACATGGCGTGCAGGGCCGCCCGGTCGGGGGCGTGGCTGAACAGGTAGACGGCGGTGGCCAGGTCGAAGGGGCCGAGCTGCGGCATGTCGGCGGCGTCCGCGACCACGTACTCGACGGTGGCGGAGGGGGGCGCCGACGCCCGGGCCCGGCGGACCCGGTCCGGGCAGTTGTCGACGCCGACGGTGCGCCGGGCGCCGCCGCTCGCCAGCAGGGCGGCTGTTCCCCCGTGCCCGCAGGCCACGTCGAGGGTGTCGAGGTCGCGGACCCCGCCGAGGGCGTCGAGGGCGGTGCGCAGGGTGAAGGCGTCGGCCGCCGTGAACGCCGCGCGGGGTGCCGGGTGCGTGTCGTCGTCCTGGTGTCGCATGCCGGATGCCTCCCCGGCGGGGGTGCGGCCGACGGCGTGCGCGGGGGCCTGTTCCCCCCTTCGGGGGAGGCGTTCGGCGCATCGCCGCGGCCGGGGGTGTCAGGCGGGCAGCAGCTCGCGGGCGCAGGCGCGCAGCCAGACGTGCGCCGGGTCGGCGTCGTGGCGGGGGTGCCAGGCAAGTTCGACGGGCAGCGGCGGGAGTTCCAGCGGGACCTCGAAGGTGACGAGGCCGAGTGCTTCGGCCTGCGGGAGGGTCCAGGACGCGGCCAGGCCGATCAGGTCGGTCTGCCTCAGCACGAAGAGCGAGGCGGAGAACGCGGCCATGCTGCCCACGACCCGGCGGGACAGGCCCCGTTCGGCCAGGGCCGCGTCCACCGGCCCTTCCAGCCGGCCGCGCCGCGAGACGGTCAGGTGCTCCCCGGCGGCGAACCTCTGGGCGGTGATGCGGCCGCGCAGCAGCGGGTGCCCCGCGCGTACGACGCCCAGCACCCGGTCGTCGAAGAGGTGCTCGGTGCGCACTTCGGGCGAACGGGTGTCGATGACGCCGAACTCCAGGTCGGCGACCCCTTCGCGGAGCATCGGCAGGTCGACGTGGCTCTCGGCCAGGAACCGCAGCCGCACCCCGGGCGCCTCGCGGGCCGCACGCCGGAAGAGGGCCGCCCCGAACGCGGCCGCGAAGGAGTCGTGGGCCAGGACCGTGAAGGTGCGGGTCAGGGTCGCCAGGTCGACCTGGCCGCCCTCCAGGAACAGGGCGCGGGCGCGCTCGACCACGGCCCGGACCTCTCCCCTGAGGGCCAGCGCGCGGGGGGTGGGCACCATGGCCCGTCCGGCCCGGACGAGCACCGGGTCGCCGAGGGCCTTGCGGATCCGGCCCAGGGTGCGGCTCATGGCGGGTTCGGACAGGTGCAGCCGGGCGGCGGCCCTGGAGACGCTCGACTCCTCCAGGAGGACGTCCAGGGCGACGAGCAGGTTGAGGTCCAGCCCGGATTGCGTCACATGCATTCGTCCCTTGCAGAACTTGCACTGGAAAGCAGGTCACGCCAACCCTACGGTGGTTTCCGAGGCGATGGCGATCGGGCCGCACCGGCCCTCCCCCGCCCACCTCCCCCACCCTTCACCGACTCCGAGGAGGAGCCGTGCTCCGCCATGCCCCCACACCGTCCGAGGCCCCGCCGGCCGGGTCGGCCGCGCCCGGTCCGGCCGGCCCCGGTCCGGCCGCCCCCGGCCTGTCCCGCCCCGCCCTGCTGGTGCTGTGCGCCTGTGTGCTCCTCGCGCAGGGCATGGTCGCCGCCGTCAACCTGCTGATCCCCCAGCTCGCGGCCTCCGCCCTGCGCCCGACGCCGGGCGGGCTGCTGTGGACGGTCGACGCGTACGTGATCGTCTTCGCCGCGCTGCTGATCCCGGCCGGGGCCCTCGGCGACCGGTACGGGCGCAAGGGCGCCCTGCTGGCCGGGCTCGGCCTGTTCGCCGCGGGCGCGGCGCTCAGCGCCCTCGCCCCCGGCACGGCGGTGCTGATCGCCGGACGCGGGCTGTCCGGGGCCGGGGCGGCGCTGGTCATGCCCGCCACCATGTCCGTGCTGGTCCGCCTGACCCCGCCCGAGCGGCGCGCGCAGGCGCTGGCCACCTGGACGCTGTCCGCCGGCCTCGGGGGCCTGGCGGGCAACGTGTTCGGCGGCCTGGCCGGGGAGTTCCTCACCTGGCGGGCCCTGTTCTGGGGGGTCGTCCCGCTGGCCGCGCTGCTCGCGCTCGCCGTGGCCCTCGCGGTGCCGCGCACGCCGTCGCGCGCCGACACGGCCGTCGATCCGCTCGGGGCCCTGGTCCTGGCCGGGGCGCTGTTCGCGGTGGTCCACGGGATCATCGAGGGGCCCTCGTACGGCTGGTCCTCGCTCCGCGTCCTGGGATCCTTCGGGGCCGGGGCGGTACTGCTGGCCGCCTTCGCCGCGTACGCGCTGCGTGCCGCCCGCCCGCTGCTGGACCCGCGGGTGTTCGCCTCGCGCCGGCTGCGGGCGGGGACGCTGGGCATCGGCGCCGCCTTCTTCGGGCTGTTCTCCCTGTTCTTCGTGAACGCCCAGTACCTCCAGTACGCCAAGGGCTTCTCGCCGGCCCTGGCGGGACTGGCGATCGTCCCGCTGACCGTCGGCATGGCGGTGGTGCCCAGGCTGGGCGCGCGGCTCGCCCAGCGGACCGGGCCGCGGCTGCCGGTCGGGGCGGGGCTGTTCCTGATCGCGGCCGGGCTGCTGCTGGTGTCCACCGCCGACGGGAGCACCCCGTACGCCGTGTACGGCTGCTACCTGCTGGTGCTGTCGGTCGGGACCGGGCTGTGCGCGCCCTCGCTGACCCTGACGGTGGTCTCGCAGCTGCCGCCGCACCAGGCGGGGCTGGGCTCGGGGCTGAACACGGCCGCCCGGGAGATCGGCGCGGCGCTGGGCGTGGCGGTGGTCGGCACGGTGCTGGCCACCCGCTTCCACGGGAACCCGGCGGATCCCGCGCAGGCCGCCGCGTTCGCCGGGGCCATGGGGGTGGCGCTGCGCACGGTGGCGTGCGTGCTGCTGGTGGCCGCGGCGGTGGTGGTCCGGGGGTACCGCGGCAGCGGCCCGGGGCGAACGGGTGCGGCCGCCGGGGCCGGGGGCGCATCCTGACTGTGTGACGGCGAGAGCGGACAGCGTCGGCCCGGCCCCCGCCGCCGCCCGGGACCTGGCGCTCGTGCGGGCGGCGATGGGCGCCGTGGAGGCCGTCGGCGGGTACGCGGGCGGGGTCTACCTGCGCTCGGGCACGGACGGGCTGCTGCGGATGGCGGTGGTCACGGGCCTGCCCGGGCGGCTGTTCCGGCCGTGGTGGCGGATGCAGGTGAACCGGCCCTACCCGGTCGCCGAGGCGTACCGCACCGGGCAGTCGGTGCACCTGCCGGACGCGGAGTCGGCGATGCGGCGCTTCCCCCAGCTGATGGCCGGGCTGCCCTTCCCCTTCGGGTCCTTCTACGAGCCGGTCGGCGCCGGGCCGGAGCGGTTCGGGGTGCTGCTGGTGCTGCGGCCGGCGACGCCGGGGGCGGTGCTCGGGGCCGGGGAGCGGGAGCGGCTGCGGGAGGCGGCCGCCGCTCTGGCCGGGGAGCTGGACGCGCTGCGGGCCGCCGGGGAGGCGGTGCTGTGGGACGGGGATCCGCTGTGCGCGCCCTGGCCGGCGGCCGGTGCGGAGGAGGCCCGGGAGGCCGTGGACCGGCTCGGGGCGGCGGTGCTGTCGGTGGACCGGCAGGGTGCCGTCGCCTTCGCCAACACCGCCGCCGAGGAGCTGATCGGGCGGCCCGCGCCCCTGCTGTGCGGGCGGGTGCTGTGGGAGGTGCTGCCGTGGCTGGGCCACTCCGCGTACGAGGACCACTTCCGCGGTGTGTTCATCTCCGGGGAGCCCGTGCGCTTCACGGTCCGCCGGGCACCCGCCGACGCCGGTTCCGGGGCCGACGCCGGTTCCGGGGCGGACGCCGGTTCCGGGGCGGACGCCGGTTCCGGGGCGGGCGCCGAGTGGCTGACGGTGGGCCTGTATCCGGGCCCCTCGGGGGTGACGGTGACCCTGGAGGCCGCCGAGTCACCCGCCTACGCGCCGGGGTCCGCGGTGCGGCCGGGCGCCGGCCTCGGTTCGCCCGCGGACCGGGCCTCCGCGCTGTACCGGCCGGTGGCGCTGGCCATCGCGCTGACCGAGGCGGTCACCGCGCGCCAGGTGTCGGCCGTGGTCACCGAGGAGCTGCTGCCCGCGTTCGGCGGCCGGCAGCTGGCCATCTACATGCTCGACGAGCGGCACCTGTACCTCGCGTGGGAGACCGGTTTCCCCACCGGGTTCCTGGGCCGCTTCGACGGGGTCTCGCTCGACGAGCGGCTGCCGGGGGTGGAGACCCTGGTCTCGGGCCGGCCGCTGTTCTTCGAGTCCATGGAGCACCTGGCCGCGGCCTATCCGGGGATCCCGCTGGACGCCGAGGTCGGGGCCCGCGCCTTCCTGCCGCTGATCGCCTCGGGCCGCCCGGTCGGCTCCTGCATCCTCGGCTTCGACCGGCGGCGCGGCTTCAGCCCCGAGGAGCGTACGGTCCTCACGGCGCTGGCCGGCCTGATCGCGCAGGCCCTGGAGCGGGCCCGGCGCTACGACAGCGAGGCGGCGCTGGCCCGGGGGCTCCAGTCGGCCCTGCTGCCGCACCGGCTGCCGGTACGGGGGAAGGTGGCCACGGTGGGCCGGTACCTGCCCGGGACGGACGGCATGGACGTCGGCGGCGACTGGTACGACGTCATCGAGACGGACGCCGGCCGGCTGGCGCTGGTCATCGGGGACGTCCAGGGCCACGGGGTGGCGGCCGCCGCGACCATGGGCCAACTGCGCAGTGCCGTACGGGCCTTCGCGCTCAGCGGGAACGCCCCGGACCAGGTGGTGCGGGGCACGAACCAGCTGCTGATCGACCTGGACCCGGGCCAGTTCGCCAGCTGCTGCTACGTCCTGCTGGACCCGGGGTCCGGCCGGGCCCTGGCCGCCCGCGCCGGGCACCCGCAGCCGCTGCTGCGGCGCGCCGACGGCCGGGCGGAGGTGCTGGACCTGGCGGGCGGGGTGGTGCTCGGGGTCGACCCGGGGGCGCGGTACCCGGTGACGGAACTGGCGCTCGCGCCCGGCGAGGTGCTGGCCCTGTACACGGACGGGCTGGTGGAGAAGCCGGGGGCGGACATCGACGACGGGGTGGAGCGGCTGCGGGCGGCGCTGGCCGCGGCCCGGCCGTCCCCGCTGACGGAGACGGCCGACCGGCTGGTCGCCGAGGCCGCCCGCACGCCGGACCGCCCGGACGACATCGCCCTGCTGCTGGCCTCCCGCACCGCGGGCCCGGCCGCGTAACGCCCCGGCCCGGGCAAAGCGGAGGGAAATTCATTGGATCTCGCTGCGGTTCCCGCACGTCCCGCCCGGTCAATATTTACGCGGTCTTAACGCCGCAGCCGGCGTGTCGACCGGGTGGTCCACGATGGATTCCGCAGGTGAACAGCTATTGACCTGCGGATCTCGTGGAGCTTGCATAGCGGCCCGGGAGCCACACGAACGAAGTGCCCACCACCGCCCCGGAGGCGATACCGCTCCCGCACTCCTTCACCACACTGCCGATCGGAACCCCGCACCGATGACTGACACGATCAGCGCACCCCAGGCCCTCGCCCCGGCCACCGGTCCCACCCCGCAGAAGCTCAAGCGCTCCATCGGCGTCGTCGGCGGGACACTGCTCACGCTGTCGTGCGTGACGCCCGCCTCGACCCTCTTCGTCGTCGTTCCCGACCTCTTCTCGGGGCTCGGCACCTGGACCGCGCTCACCATCGCCATCGGCTCGCTGCTCTGCGTCGGCGTGGCGTTCTGCTACTCGGAGCTGGGCACGCTCATTCCCAGCGCCGGCGGCGAGTACGCCATGGTCTCCACCCTCGCGGGCCGGCTCGCCGGCTGGCTCGTCTTCGTGCTGTCCCTGCTCGTGGTGATGATCGTGCCGCCCGTGATCGCCATGGGCACGGCCGACTACCTCTCCCCCGTGATCGACGTACCGGCTCCGGTGGCCGGCGGCGCCGTGATGCTGCTCGCCACCCTCGCCGGTCTGCTGGACCTGCGCGCCAACGCCTGGATCACGGGCATCTTCCTCGTGCTGGAGGTGGTCGCCGCCGCGCTGGTCGCCGTGCTCGGCTTCGCCCACAGCGAGCGGGGCGCCGACGCCCTGGTGCACGGTTCGGTGGCCGCCGAGGGCGGCGGCGTCTCCACGGTGACGGCCATGATGGTGGTCTCCGGACTGGCGATCGCGCTCTTCGTCACCCAGGGCTTCTCCACCGCCGTCTACCTGTCCGAGGAGCTGGAGCAGCCGCGCCGCAACGTCCCGCGGACCGTGCTCGCGACCCTCGCGATCTCCTCCGCCGTGATCCTCGTCCCGGTCATCGCGATCACCATGGGCGCCCCGGACCTGGAGGCGCTGACCTCCGGCGACCTGGGCGCGATGGTGACGGCCTGGTCGAACTCGGCCGTCGGCACCTTCGTCAGCCTGTGCGTGGCCCTGGCCATCGTCAACGCCGGCATCGTGATGGTCATCCAGAACTCCCGGGTGCTCTTCGCCTCGGCCCGCGACAAGGCCTGGCCCGAGCCGGTCAACCGCGGCCTGTCGCGGCTGGGCCGCTTCGGCTCCCCCTGGGTGGCCACGCTGCTGGTCGGTCTGCCGGGCGCGGCGATGTGCTTCGTCAACCTCGACACCCTGTACGGGGTGACCGGCGTGTCGGTGACCGGCATGTACCTGCTGGTCGCGGTGGCCGCGCTGTTCAGCCGGCGCGGTGCGCACGGCGAGAAGGCCGCCTGGCGGATGCCGCTGTGGCCGGCCGTGCCGATCGTGCTGATCCTCGTGTTCGCGTACATCCTGACCCAGCAGGAGACCCAGTACCTGCTGTGGACCGGCGGCATCACCGCCGTGGCCACCCTCTACTGGGCGCTGTACCTGCGGCCGCGGACGGACTCGCGCTGGCTGGTCAGCATCCCCGAGGAGGAGGACGAGCCGGCGGTCTGACCGCTGCCGGGTGAGGGGCCGTCGCGGTTCGCGGCGGCCCCTCACCCGTGTGCGCGGGGGTCAGCCGGCCGCTTCGGCGGCGGACAGGGCGATGGCGGTGTTGACCAGGCCGACGTGGCTGAACGCCTGCGGGAAGTTCCCGAGCTGGCGTCCGGCGCGGGTGTCGTACTCCTCGGCGAGCAGGCCCACGTCGTTGCGGACCGCGAGCAGCTTCTCGAAGAGCTCGCGGGCCTCCTTGGTCCGGCCGGTCGCGTGCAGGGCGTCGACCATCCAGAACGAGCAGGCCAGGAAGGTGCCCTCGTCTCCGGGGAGCCCGTCGACGGAGGGTCCTTCGGTGCTGTAGCGGCGGACCAGGCCGCTGCTGCCCAGCTCCGCCCGGACGGCGTCGACGGTGCCGATCACGCGGGGGTCGTCGGGCGGGAGGAAGCCGACGCGGGGGATGAGCAGGGTGGCCGCGTCCAGCTCGCGGGAGCCGTAGTACTGGGTGAAGGTGCCCCGCTCGGGGTCGTAGCCTTTGTCGCAGACGTCGCGGTGCACCTCGTCCCGCATGGCCCGCCAGCGATCGACGTCGCCCGGCATGTGCGGGGCGTTCTCCAGGGTCCGCACGGCCCGGTCGGCGGCCACCCAGGCCATCACCTTGGAATGGGTGAAGTGGCGGCGCGGGCCGCGCACCTCCCACAGCCCCTCGTCCGGGCGGTGCCAGTTGCGCTCCAGGAAGTCGAGGAGGGAGAGCTGGATCTTCCAGGCGTGCCGTTCCGAGGCCAGCCCGGAGGCCCGCGCCAGGTGCAGGGCGTCCAGGACCTCCCCGTACACGTCCAGCTGGAGCTGGTCGACGGCGGCGTTGCCGACCCGGACCGGGGCGGAGCCTGCGTAGCCGCGCAGCCAGGGCAGTTCGGTCTCGGGGATGCGGCGCTCGCCGGCGATGCCGTACATGATCTGGAGGTCGGCCGGGTCGCCCGCGACGGCGCGCAGCAGCCAGCCCCGCCAGGCCCGTGCCTCGTCGAGGAAGCCGGTGGACAGCAGGGCGCCCAGGGTCAGGGTGGCGTCGCGGAGCCAGCAGTAGCGGTAGTCCCAGTTGCGGACCCCGCCGATCTCCTCGGGCAGGGAGGTCGTCGCGGCGGCGGCGATCCCGCCGGTGGGGGCGAAGGTGAGGGCCTTGAGGGTGATCAGCGAGCGGGTGACGGCCTCCTCGTACGGGCCCTCGTAGCGGCACTGGCCGGCCCACTCCCGCCAGTCGGCGAGGCTCTGCTCCAGTGCCCCGTACGGGTCGACGGGCTCGGGGCGCGGCTCGTGCGAGGGGTGCCAGGTCAGTACGAAGGCGACCTTCTCGCCGGGGCCGACGGTGAACTCCGAGCGGGTGCTGCGGTCCTCGCCCCAGGTCCGCACGGGGGGCTCGCTGCGGAACCAGACCGAGTCGGGTCCGGCGACCGCGACCCGGTCGCCCTCGCTGCGCCGGACCCAGGGGACGACGTGGCCGTAGTCGAAGCGCAGCCGCAGGGTGCTCCGGACGGTGACCCGGCCGGAGACCCCTTCGACGATCCGCATCACGTCGGGCGCCTCGTCGCGCTGCGGCATGAAGTCGACGACCTTGACGGTTCCCTCGTCGGTCTCCCAGTACGACTCCAGGACCAGCGAGCCGTCCAGGTAGGCCCGCCGCGTGCAGGGTTCGCCGCCCTCGGCGGCGGCCGGGGCGATGCGCCAGTGGCCGTTCTCCTTGGTGCCGAGGAGGGCGGCGAAGCAGGCTGCGGAATCGAAGTGCGGCAGGCACAGCCAGTCGATGGACCCGTCACGGCCGACCAGTGCGCTGGTCATCAGGTCGCCGATGAGTGCGTAGTCTTCGATGGGTTGTGTCATTCATCCGCTTTTCCCCCAAACCGCGGGGGTCAATCAGCCGTTAGCCGCGGATGAGGAGCGTCACGACGGCGAGGACCACGCCGAGGGCGAGGGCCTGGGCGCCGAGGGCGAGGCGGTGGGTGCGCAGGGCCGGGACGGGCAGCAGCCGGTCGACGGCGTGGCGGCCGGGGCCGGCCAGGGTGAGGGCGGCGGCGGCCGCGGCGAGCAGGAGCTCGTACTCCATGCCCTTCGGGGCGAAGAAGGCGCCGGCGCCGTGGACGGCCAGGGCGTTGATCATCGTGCCGGTGACGGCCGCCCCGGCGAGCGGGGTGAGCAGGCCGAGGGCGAGGCCGAGGCCGCCGAGGGTCTCGGTCAGACCGGCGAGGGCGGCCATGGCGTCGCCCGCCGGGTAGCCGCTGGCGGTGAAGAACTGGCCGGTGCCGCTGATGCCGCCGCCGCCGAACCAGCCGAAGAGCTTCTGGGTGCCGTGGGCGGCCACGGCGAGACCGAGGACGACGCGGAGCAGGAGCAGTCCGGCGTCGCAGGAGGAGGTGTCGGCCACGGGGGCGGCCGGGGCGGCGGCCGGGGTCTTCGTCGCGGTGGCGGTGGCGGTGGCGGTGCTCATGGGGGTCCTTCCGGTAGGGCGGCCCGAGGGATCAGTTCAGTAGTTCAAATTCGAACCTGCTTGAGTCCGACCATAGCCACCGACGAGCCATTGATTCAAATTCGAACGACTCATGTACCCTGGCGTCATGGACGAACCGAGATGGCTGGACGACCGAGAGATGCGCGCCTGGAGGGGTTTCCTGGCAGCCTCCGCCCTGGTGAACCGCCGGCTCGACCAGCAGCTCAAGGACGATTCCGGACTCTCCCACCCCCAGTACGAGATCCTCGTGCGGCTCGCCGCGGCGCCCGACCAGGAGCTGCGCATGACGGAGCTCGCCAACGGGCTGATCAACTCCAAGAGCGGCCTGACCTACCAGGTCGGCCAGATGGAGAAGGCGGGCCTGGTCCGCCGCCGCAGCTGCCCCTCGGACGTCCGGGGCGTCTTCGCCGTCCTCACCGACGCGGGCCGCACCCGCCTGGAGGAAGCCGCCCCGGGCCACGTCACGGCGGTCCGGGAGGCCCTGGTGGACGTCCTGACCCCCGAACAGCTCGACGCCCTCGCCGACGGCCTCGGCGAGGTCAGCCGCCGGCTGCGCGAACAGGGCGCCTGACGGACGGTCCTACGGCCTGGCCCCGGGCCGGGACCAGGGGGCCGCGGGGGTGGCGGACCCGGGGCGCAGGCCCAGGTCGTGCAGGAGGTTCACCGCCATCATCGCGGTGAACAGCGGGTTCGGGTTGGCGCCCGTCACGCCCAGCGCGGTGGCGGCCTCCGCGACGCCGGCGACGAACGCGTCCGGGTGGACCGGGCCGGGGCCGGCGGCCAGTTCGAGGGCCGCCGCGTGCAGGGCCGCCGCCTGGTCCAGCATCCGGTCCAGGTGGGACACCGCCGCGGCGCCGCGGCGCAGGGCGAAGGTGTGCCCGTCGGTGAGGACTTCGGCCCCGCCCTCCTCCAGGAGGCAGGCCGCGGAGCCCAGCACCGTCTGGAGCTTGAGCTGGTCGGCGTCGGCCATGGGGCCGCAGGGGCCGTTGGCCTCGTCGGAGAGGTGGAGGACTCCGTAGTCCCGCAGGTGCACGACCACGTGCCCGGCGGTGTGGCCCTGGCTGCGCAGCACCCTGACCGCCCCGTCGGCGAAGGTCCAGCCGCCGAACCGCAGCGAGCCGATCCGGATCCGCTCCGGCGGCAGTTCCTCGTACGTCCGGGTCGTCGCGCCGAACGGCCGCAGCGGCCGGAAGAGCGAGACCACCCGCTCGGCGGTGTCCCGGGGCGGCCCGGGCAGCACGCCCAGCCCGGCGACCCGCTCGAAGGCCCGCGTCCAGTACGCCACCGGGTCCCGCATCTGGCCGAGGTCGGGGGCGGGGACGTAGTGCTCCGCCGGGGCGCCCAGCGCGTCGGCCAGGTCGTTGTTGCCGACGTGGTCGGCGTGCCCGTGGGTGGTCAGCAGCAGCACCCGGGACCAGGGGCCGACCCGCTCGGCGGCCTCCCGCAGCGCGGCGCGGAACGGCTGCGTGACACCGGTGTCGACCAGGACGAGGGTGTCGCCGGTCCGGTGGACGAGGGCGTTGGCCACGTCGGGCCGCCCGTGCGCGAGGTCCAGCTCCTGCCCGGCGACCAGCACGGTCCGGCCGTCGATCCCGACCAGCTCACCCAGCACGGTCACGCTCCCTCCCGCGCAGCCGCCGAAGGCGAAACACCCCCGCCACCGAGCCTACGCCGGGTCCACCACGTCCGCGTTCCGCCACCTCGGCGGGGCCCTCTGCCATACGGTCGGCAGCAGGTCGAAGAACACGACTCCACCGCACCGGGAGGTTTCCGTGAAGATGCTCATCAACTCACCCGACACCGTGGTCTCCGACGCGTTGCGCGGCATGGCGGCCGCGCATCCCGAGCTCGACGTCGACGTGGAGCGGCAGGTCGTCGTACGGCGGGGCGCGCGGGACGGTGGGCGGGTCGGGGTGGTTTCCGGGGGTGGCTCCGGGCACGAACCGCTGCACGCCGGGTTCGTGGGGCCCGGGATGCTCTCCGCCGCCTGCGCCGGCGCCGTGTTCACCTCGCCGGTGCCCGACCAGATGCTGCACGCGGCCGGCGCCGTGGACTCCGGCCAGGGGGTGCTGTTCGTCGTCAAGAACTACACCGGCGACGTGCTGAACTTCCAGATGGCCGCCGAACTGGCCGAGGAGGACGGCCTGCGGGTGGAGCGGGTGCTCGTCGACGACGACGTCGCCGTGACCGACAGCCTCTACACGGCCGGCCGGCGCGGCACCGGGGGCACCCTCTTCGTCGAGAAGATCGCCGGGGCGGCGGCCGAGGAGGGCGCGCCGCTGGAGCGGGTCGCCGCGCTCGCCCGGCGGGTCAACGGGTCCTCCCGCAGTTTCGGGGTGGCCCTCGGCGCCTGCACCACGCCCGCGAAGGGCAGTCCGACCTTCGACCTCCCCGACGGGGAACTGGAGTTGGGCGTCGGGATCCACGGCGAGCCCGGCCGGGAGCGGCGCGCGATGATGACCTCGCGGGAGATCGCGGAGGTGGCGGTGGCGGCCGTACTGGACGACCTCGCGGAGGCCGGACCGCCGGCCGGTCCGGTGCTGCTGCTGGTCAACGGGATGGGCGCGACCCCGCTGCTGGAGCTGTACGGGTTCCACGCGGAGGTGGCCGCGGCCTTGGCCGCGCGGGGCGTCGAGGTGGCGCGGGCGCTCGTCGGGAACTACGTCACCTCCCTGGACATGGCGGGCTGTTCGGTGACCGTGTGCCGGGCGGACGAGGAGCTGCTGCGGCTGTGGGACGCGCCGGTGCGGACGGCCGCCCTGCGATGGGGGTGCTGAGGATGCGGGACGCGGAGTTCTTCCGGCGCTGGATGGAGGCCGCCGCGGCGGCGGTGGAACGGGAGGCGGACCGGCTGACCGAGCTCGACTCCCCCATCGGGGACGCCGACCACGGGGCCAACCTGCTGCGGGGCTTCACGGCCGTGCGCACGGCGCTCGCCGGGGCCGGCCCGGAGGCCGCGCCCGGGGCGCTGCTCCAGCTGGCCGGCCGGACGCTCATCTCCACGGTGGGCGGCGCGTCCGGGCCGCTGTACGGGACGCTGCTGCGGCGCACCGGCAAGGAGCTCGGTGAGGCCGCCGAGGTCTCCGACGAGGAGCTGCGCGGAGCACTGGACGCGGGGGTGGACGCGGTGGCCCGGCTGGGCGGGGCGGCCCCGGGCGACAAGACGATGCTGGACGCGCTGGTCCCGGGGGTCGCGGCGCTGGGTACGTCCTACCGTGCCGCCGGGGACGCGGCGGAGGGCGGGGCGCTGGCGACGGTTCCGATACTGGCCCGCAAGGGCCGCGCCAGCTACCTCGGGGAGCGCAGCGTCGGGCACCAGGATCCGGGAGCGACCTCGGCCGCCCTGTTGCTGGGCGCGCTGGCCGACACGGCGGAGGGGGCCGCGTGAGCGGCGGGGCGCTGGTCGGGATCGTGCTGGTGTCGCACAGCGCCGGGGTCGCCGGGTCGGTGGCGGAGCTGGCGCGGGGCATCGCGGCGGGCGGGGCGGTGGCCCCGGTGGCCCCGGCGGGCGGCACCGCCGACGGCGGGCTCGGCACGAGCGCGGAGCTCATCACGGCGGCCGCGTCGGAGGTGGACCGGGGGGCCGGGGTCGCGCTGCTGGTGGACCTGGGCAGCTCGGTGCTGACCGTCAAGGCGCTCCTGGAGGACGAGGAACTCCCGGCCGGCTCCCGCCTGGTGGACGCGCCGTTCCTGGAGGGGGCCGTGGCGGCGGTGGTCGCCGCGTCCGCGGGGGCCCCGCTGGAGGCCGTGGTGGCGGCGGCCGAGGAGGCGTACGCCTACCGCAAGGCGTGACCCGCCGGGGGCTGCGCGTGCCGCTGCGCGGGGCCTCTCCCCGCCCCGCCCTTCGCCCGTTCCCCGGGCTGCGCCCGGACCCCTTCCCGGGGGGGGGGCCCCCCCCCCCCCCCCCCCCCAAAAAGCACGGGGGGGCAGTAAATAACCCGCCCGCGGGTGTGGGGGAGGGGGGGTTACGCGC
>NZ_JBNNPF010000001.1:181939-236625 GCF_050275515.1 Streptomyces sp. NPDC004126
ACCCGCCCGCCCGCCCTTAACCCCCCCCCCCGGCGTTTGAGGCGACGGGCGCGAAGCGCCCGTACGGGGCCGCGGACGGCGGGCCGTGCCGTCTCCCGGAACCGCCGGAGGCTACCGTCCGCGGAGGTTCTCCATCTCGCGGCGGTCCCGCTTCGTCGGGCGGCCCGCGCCCCGGTCGCGGATGCCGGTCACCGCCGCCTCCACCGGGGTCGGCGGCGGCGGGCTGTTGTCCACGTAGCACTCGGCGGCGACCGGCGGTCCGACCCTCTTCGTCACCGGCCGCCGGACCACGACGATCCGCTCGCGGCCCGCGTGGAAGAGCCGTACCTCGTCGCCCGCCCGCACCTGCTGCGCGGGCTTCGCCCGTTCGCCGTTGACCTTCACGTGGCCCGCCCGGCAGGCCGTCGCCGCCACGGACCGGGTCTTGGTGAGCCGGACCGACCAGATCCAGGCGTCCACCCGCGCGGTCCCCGTCTCCAGCGGGGCCGTCCCCGACACCGTGGTCCTCGTACCGTCAGTCATGCCCCGACTCTAGCGATCCGGCGGCCCCGAAGCGGAACGGTTTTTGGCAGATACCACAAGGGGCATGGCATATGCGATAGAGATCAAGCCAAACGAATTGCACATGCGGGCGCACGCCCCCTACCTTGTCGCACATGCAGTCCTACACCATCGGACAGGCGGCGCGTCTGCTGGGCGTCAGCCCGGACACCGCGCGCCGCTGGGCCGACGCCGGCCGGGTCGCGACCCATCGCGACGAGGGCGGCCGCCGCCTGATCGACGGCCGCGACCTGGCGGCCTTCTCCGTCGAGGTGGGGCAGGGCGCCCACACCGAGGACGGCGAGTCCTACACCTCGGTGCGCAACGCCTTCCCCGGCATCGTCACGGCCGTCAGGCTCGGCGACGTCGCCGCCCAGGTCGAGATCCAGGCCGGTCCCCACCGGCTGGTCTCCCTCCTCACCCGCGAGGCCGTCGAGGAGCTCGGGCTGGAGGTCGGCATGCGGGCCACCGCCCGCGTGAAGTCGACCAGCGTGCACGTCGACCGCGCCTGACCCGGCCCGGCGCCGGACCGAGACCCGGCCCCGGACCGAGACCCGACGCCAGTCCCAACCGCTCGTTCCCATCCGCTCGTTCCCACCCGCTCCGCCCGTCACCGGCGCGGGTCACCACCGCGCGGCTCCGGCACCCGGCCGGCCGCCGACCCGACCGAGGAGCACCCGCTCATGTCCGCCACCCCGAACACCCGCCGCATCGCCGCCGCCGCGCTCACCGCCGCCCTGCTCGTCCCCCTCTCCGCCTGCGGCAGCGGCAACGACGAGAAGAAGGCGGAAGACGCCGCCTCCCCCTCCGCCTCGGCGCCCGCCTCCGCCGAGGCCAAGGCCGCGAACCTCACCGTGCTCGCCGCGTCCTCCCTCACCGACGTGTTCAACACGGCGAAGGCCGCCTACGAGAAGTCCCACCCCGGCACCAAGGTGACGATCTCCTTCGCCGGCTCCCAGGAACTCGCCGCCCAGGTCAAGCAGGGCGCCCCGGCCGACGCGCTGGTCACCGCCGACACCAAGACCATGGACGGCCTGAAGGCCGAGACCAACGACCCCACGGTCATCGCGAAGAACCGCCTGGTCATCGCCACCGGCAAGGGCAACCCCTTCAAGGTCGACGAGCTCAAGGACCTCGCCGACTCCAAGATCAAGGTCGTCCTCGCGGCTCCCGAGGTCCCGGTCGGCCGCTACAGCAAGCAGATCCTCGACGCCCAGAAGATCGAGGTGAAGCCGGTCTCCCAGGAGCCCAACGTCCGCGCCGTCCTGAGCAAGGTCGAGCTGGGCGAGGCCGACGCCGGCCTGGTCTACAAGACCGACACCATCAAGTCCGGTGACAAGGTCGTCGCCGTGGACATCCCGGACGAGCAGAACGCCGTCGCCTCCTACCCGGCCGCCACCCTCAAGCAGTCCAAGAACGCCGAGGCCGCCGCCGCGTTCGTGGCCTGGCTGAGCAGCCCCGAGGCGCAGAAGATCCTCCAGGACGCCGGTTTCCAGAAGGCCTAGCCCACACGGCCGCGAAGGGGGCTGTCCGGTCCGGGGGGACGGGCAGCCCCCTTTCGGCGTGTCCGGCGCCCGCGCCGCGCCCGTACGCTCCGTAGGATCCCTCCCCGGCCCCGACCAGGAACCCCCATCACCCCATGAGCAGACTCCGCACCCGCACCCGGCCCCCCGTGACGCTGGCGCTCCCCGCGCTGCTCGCCGTCGCGTTCCTGCTGCTGCCGCTCGTCGGCATCCTCACCCGTACGCAGTGGGGGGAACTCGGCGCCCACCTCACCAGCCCCGGTGTGGTCACGGCGCTGAAGCTGTCGCTGCTGGTGTCCCTGTGGGCGCTCGGCCTCTCGCTGCTCCTCGGCGTGCCGCTGGCCTGGCTGCTGGCCCGGGTCGAGTTCAGGGGCAAGGCCTTCGTCCGCTCGCTGGTGCTGCTGCCGATGGTGCTGCCGCCGACCGTCGGCGGTGTCGCGCTGCTGCTCGGCTTCGGGCGGCGCGGACTCCTCGGCCCCTGGCTGGAGGACACCTTCGGCGTCACCCTGCCCTTCCACACCTCCGGGGCGGTCGTCGCGGCGACCTTCGTCGCCATGCCCTTCCTGGTGATCAGCCTGGAAGGGGCGCTCGGCGGGCTGAAGCAGAGCTACGAGGAGACCGCCGCGTCCCTCGGCGCCTCGCCGGTCCGGGTGTTCTTCACGGTCACCATGCCCATGGTCGCCCCCGGCCTGATCGCCGGCGCGGCCCTCACCTGGGCCCGCGCGCTCGGCGAGTTCGGCGCGACCATCACCTTCGCCGGCAACCTGCCGGGCACCACCCAGACCCTGCCCCTGCAGGTCTACCTGCTGCTCCAGGACCAGCCGGAGGCGGCCACCTCCGTCTCGCTGCTGCTCCTGGCCATCGCCATGGGCGTGCTCATCGCCCTGCGCGGCCGCTGGACCGGCACGCCCGTGGCCGCGAAGACCCGTGCGGCGGCCGGGCCCGAAGCCCCCGCTGCCGCCGCCCCCGAAGAGACCCCGGCCCCCACCCCCGCCCCCGCCCGGCCGGACGAGGGCCGCTGGCCCCTGCACGCCGAGGTCACCGGCTTCAACGAGCTCACCCTCGACGCCGCCCCCGGCACCACCATCGCCGTCGTCGGCGAGAACGGCGCCGGCAAGACCACCCTGCTGCGCGCCCTGCTCGGCCTGACTCCGCGCGCCCGCGCCGAGCTGCGGCTCGGCGACACCGACGTCACCGCCCTGCCCCCGCACCGGCGGCAGGTGGCCTGGGTCCCCCAGGACGGGGCGCTGTTCCCGCACCTGAGCGCCCTGGCCAACACCGCGTACGGGCTGCGCGCCCGCCGGGTCGGGCGCGCCGAGGCCCGCCGCGAGGCACAGCTGTGGCTGGACCGGCTCGGGGTGGGCCACCTCGCCCAGCGGCGGCCCGCGCAGCTGTCGGGCGGGCAGGCGCAGCGGGTGGCCCTGGCCCGGGCGCTGGCCGCCCGGCCCCGGCTGCTGCTGCTCGACGAGCCCCTCGCCGCCCTGGACCAGACGACCCGGGCGCACGTGCGGCACACCCTGCGCAGGCACCTGGCCGGCTTCGGCGGGGTCTGCCTGATCGTCACGCACGACCCCGTCGAGGCGGTGTCGCTGGCCGACCGGGTCCTCGTCCTGGCCGACGGGCGCACCCTCCAGGACGCGCCGCCCGCCGAGGTCACCCGGCATCCGCGCTCGCCGTGGGTGGCCCGGATGCTGGGCCGCAACGCCTGGCCCGGCACCGCCTCCGCCGACGGGCTCGCGCTCGCCGGAGGCGGCCGGCTGGTGGTGGCGGAGACCCTGCCGGAGGGGACGCAGGCCCTGGCGATCATCGCCCCGGAGGCGGTGTCGCTGCACCGGGACCGCCCGGCCGGCAGCCCCCGCAACGTCTGGGAGGGGACCGTACGGGAGGTCACCGCGGCCGGCAGCCGGCTGCGCGTCCTCGTCGCCTCGGCCGGGGCGCCCGACCTGGTCGCGGAGATCACCCCGGAGGCGGCCGCCGAGCTCGGCGTGGCCGACGGCGCGATGGTGTGGACGAGCGTGAAGGCCACCGAGGTCACGCTGGTGCCGCTCTAGATCCGGCCGGGGTGGCCGGAAGGACGGCCGGGGCGGCGAACCGCTTGGACGCCGGACGCGGCGCTGGCATATGTTCAGCGCTGGCCGTACCGGCGTTCGACCGGCCGGTACACCGTTCGCCACCGCACTTTCGCACGTCCCGTGGGGGGTCCTTTCACCATGTCCTTCAGCGCGCCCGGATCGCCGCCGCCACCGCAGGGCCCCGGCCCGCAGCCGCCGTACGGGGCGACCCCGTACCCGGCCGGCCCGCCGCTTCCCGGAACCCCCTACCCCGGCCAGGCGTTCCCGTTCCCCCCGCCGCCTCCCGTGCAGCAGCTGCGCTCCCCGCAGGGGCTCGCGACCGCTCTGACGGTGCTGCTCCTGGGGACGGCCGTGGTCAACGTGTGCTCGGCCGCCGCCAACCTGAACACCTGGTCGCTGATGGGGGACGTCGCCGCGGACCCCTCCTCGGTCCCGGACGACACGCTCGACCAGGCCGACATGCTGGTCGGCCTCGCCGCGAGCCTGCAGTGGCTGTCCCTGGTCGTCACGGCCGTGGTCTTCGTCGTCTGGTTCTACCGGGTGCGCGTCAACGGCCAGGTGTTCCGCCCCGACGCCTTCACCCTGGCGAGCGGCTGGGCCATCGGCTCCTGGTTCGTCCCCCTCGCCAACTTCTTCCTGCCGTACCGGGTGGCGAAGCAGACCTGGGAGGCCAGCGTGCAGCTCGCGCCGGACGGCTCGTACCGCCGCGTCTCGACGGTGCCGGTGACGTCCTGGTGGCTGGTGTGGGCACTGGCGCTGGTCCTCGACCGGGTCTCCGGCGTGGTGTACGTCCGCGCCGAGACCCCGGAGAGCCTCGGCGCCGCCTCGCTCCTCGGCCTCGTCACCGACCTGACGACGGTCGCCGCGGCCGTCCTCGCGGTGCTGTTCGTCCGCAAGCTGACGGCCCTGCAGCACCTGAAGGCGACTCAGGGCCCGTACGCGGCCGTCTGACACCCGCTAGCGGGCGTCGGCGGGTACCGGTACCGCGAACTCGCACCACACGCACTTCCCGGCGCCCCGGGGCTCCACGCCCCAGGCGTCCGCGAGCCGCTCGACCAGCAGCAGGCCCCGCCCCGACACCGCCCAGTCGTCGGCCTCCCGGCGGCGGGGCAGGGCGCTGCTGCGGTCCTCGACCTCGATCCGGATCCGGCCCGCGGCGGTCAGCCGCAGGGCGACCTGCCCGCCGCCGTCGGTGTGGACGAGGGCGTTGGTCATCAGCTCGTCCGCCGCCAGCTCGATCTCGTCGGCCCGGTCCCGGGCGCCCCACGCGGCCACCGCCGCCCGGATCAGGTGCCGGGCCATCGCCGGGCCGTCCGCGTCGCCCGGTTCCAGGCGCTGGCGCAGCGGCCCGCCGCCGCGCGGGGCGGGGGTGCCGCGCCGGCGCAGCAGGAGCAGGGCCATGTCGTCCCCGCCGCCCGCGTCCCCGACCAGGTCGCACAGCACGTCGGCGAGTTCCTCGACGTCGGCCGGGCCGTGCTCGGCGGCCTCCATGAACTCCCGCATCCCGGTCTCGGAGTCGCCGCCGGGCCGTTCGACGAGGCCGTCGGTGCACAGCAGCAGCGTGTCCCCGGGGTGCAGTTCGAGGGTGGTGACGGGGTAGCCGGAGCCGCTGCCGCGCTGCTCGCGCGGGGGCAGGCCGAGGGGGAGCCCGCCCACCACCTGGATCCGGTGGCAGCTGCCGTCCCCGCGCCGCACGACCGGGTCGAGGTGCCCGGCCCGCACGACGTGCAGCATCCCGGTGTTCAGGTCCAGTTCGGCGTAGGTGCAGGTGGCGAAGCGCTCCGTCGCCAGGTCGCGGAGGAAGGCGGAGGCCCGGGCCAGCGCCGTTCCGGGGGTGTGGCCCTCCAGGACGTAGGCGCGGAGCACGATCCTCAGCTGTCCCATGACGGCCGCCGCGTCCGTGTCGTGGCCCTCGACGTCGCCGATCGTCACCCCGACCCGGCCTTCGCCGAGGGGGACGACGTCGTACCAGTCGCCGCCGATGTCCCGGCCGACCCGGGCGGCCCGGTACCGAACGGCGATCAGCGCGCCCGGCACCTCCGGGATGACCCGGGGCAGCATGGCCCGCTGGAGTCCCTCGGCGAGGTCGTGCTCCTGCTCGAAGAGCATGGCCCGCTGGAGCCCCTGCGCGATCCCGCTGCCGAGCGCCACCAGCAGGTTGCGCTCCTCCGCGTCGAAGTCCCCGTCCCGGGTGTACAGCAGCCCGAGCGCGCCGACGGGCCGGCCCTGTGCGATCAGCGGCAGGTAGACCCCGCTGCGCACGGCCAGGGGTTCGATGTACGGCCACAGCAGCGGGTAGCGCCGCTGGAACTCCTCCCGGGAGGCGATGAACACCGGCTGCAGGGTCCGTACGGCCTCGCTCATCGGGAACTCCGCGTCGATGCGGGTGTACTCGATCTCGGGGACGTACGAGCCCAGCTGGCCCTCCGCGACCAGGTGGATCCGGCCGCCGTCGACGATGCCGAGCATGACGCTGACGGCGCCGAGGTGGCCGAGGGCCTCGGGGTCCTTGAGGACGTCGGTGACGTCGTTCACGGTGCGGGCGTGCGCGAGGATCGCGGTGGTCCGCTCGACGACCCCGGTCATCCGGCGCCGTCCCTCGTCCCGCTCCCCCGCAGCGCCGGGCTCCCCGGGGTCCTGGTCGGCGTCGCGGAGGATGCCGATGACCCGGTACGCGCGGCCGTGCCGGTCCCGCAGGATGTGCCCCTGGAGGTGGGTCCAGCCCGCCGTTCCGTCCTCGCGCAGGGTGCGGAAGTACGCCCCGTAGTGGCTGCGGCCGTCCTGCAGCGCCCGTGCCACCCGGCCGTCCAGCCGTGCCGCGTCGCCGGGGACGACGCGGCCGCGCAGTCCGGCGGGGGTCCCGTCGAACTGCTCGGGGCGCAGGTGCAGGACCTCGAGTGCGGTGTCGTCCAGGTGCAGGCGCCCGCTGTCGAGGTCCCAGTCGAAGGTGCCCATCCGGTTGAGCGCGAGGCTCAGGTCGGGCCGCGCGGGCCAGTCGACCTCCGGGGTCCGTCCCCGCTGGTCCATGCAGCCAGGGTCTCACTGTTCCCCGGTGCTCGGCATGCGCGCGGGCCGGTGCCGTGGTGTGCCCGGGTCCGCGGGGCTCAGGGCGACGGCGGGGCGGTCGGCGGGGGCGGCGCGGCGGTCGGGGGCGGGGCCGGGGTGGTCGGCGGGGTCCCGGGCCGGTCGCCGGTCAGGGCCGGCGGGCGGGAGTTCCGCGTGGCGGTGGGCGTCGGCGTGCCCTGGTCCGCCGGCTTGCCGGTGGGCGTCGGGGTCCCCGCGCCGGTCGGCGTCTCGGCCGGGGTGGGAGTCGGGGTCCTGGCCGGGGGCCGGGTGGTCGGGGACGGCGGGGTGGTCGGGGGTGCGGGCGCGGTCCCGGCCGGGTGCTGGGACGGCTCCGACGGGGTGACGACGAGCGGCGGGGGGAGGACCTGCGGCGGCGAGACCGTCGGCGTCGCGGCCGCCGGGGGCGAGACCACCGGCGGGGAGACGACGGGCGGCGAGACGACGGGCGGGCCGACCGGCGGCTCGACGGGCCTGTCGGGCCGGGTGGCGGTGCCGCGGTCGCGTTCCAGCCAGCGGTGGTCGTGGTGGTCGTAGATCACGAACTTGTTCACGACCGTCACCGACGGGGCGACGACCACCACCCCGGCCGGCCGGTACGAGGACCAGGGCCGGCCGTAGCGCTTCGGATCGGCCCGCAGCGCCACCGGCGGGCCCAGCGGGTTCCCGCAGGCGCAGCGCACCCTCGGCACCCCGCGGTCGTCCACCAGCACGGCCGTCCCGGCCTGGAGCACGGCCTGGTAGGGGGTGGCGCGGCCGTCGCGGTAGCCGTGGTTGGTGACCCGGGTGTCGATCCGCAGCTGCACGGGGGTGAGGGCCCGCAGGTAGCCGGCGACGGCGGCCGGCCGCAGGCCGAGGGCCGAGGCGAAGGCGGCGTTCTTGGCGGGCTGCGAGGTCAGGGCGGTGACCTGCTGCTCCACGTCGCAGCTGGCGAGGTCCTTGGTGCCGCCGTAGAGGCCGGGCGAGGAGCCGCTGACGCTGCGGGTGCCCGCGGGCGCGGTGGGCGTGGCCGTGCCCTGCGGCGGGGTCTCGGGCGGCGGGGTGGCCCGCTTGGCCGCGCTGGACTCGGTGAAGGGGTCCCGTCCGGGCTCGGTGGCCGGCTGGAGGAACACCTCGGCCGCGGCCCGCTGCGGGGTGCCGCCCCCGCCACCGCCGGGCCTGGTCAGCACGACGACCAGGGTGACCACGGCGACGAGCGCCACGGCCGCCGCCGCGACCCCGGGCACCGACCGCCACCAGGGCCCCCGCGGCGGCTCCCCGGCGCCGGGCCCGCCGGGAGGGGGCGGCGGCGGGGGTGCCCCGCCGCCGCCCGAGAGCGGGCCGGACGGCGGACCGGTGGGCCGCCCGGACGACGGCGGTGTCGGCTGTGACGGTTGCGACGGCTGCGACCGCTGTGAGGGCCGCGGCGGCTGCGGCGGCCGCTCGCCGGAGGGTTGCGTGGTCACGGGCTCCTCTTCCCAGGCGGACGCATCCGGGGAAATGGCGTGAATCCCTGGAACACCGGCGATTTCCGGCACTCTTGCCGACCATTGTGTGCGCCGTCCAGGTGGTGACCGCAAGCCGGGGATGCCACCGTGGCAAGGTGAGCCGGACCTCCGCCGGGGCATGGCGGGACGCCCTCGTCGCCGTCGTGGCGGGCTTCGCGGTGATGACCGCGGTGGCCGCCGCCGGCCTGGCCTGCGCCGGCGCGGGCGACCTGCCGGGCGGGGCGTTCCCCCGCGTGCTCGCCGCCGTCGTCGTGATGGCGGCCGGGGGCTCGGTCGAGGTCTCCGGTGACGCCGGGTTCCTGGCCGGTGCCGACGCGAGCCTGTCCGTGCTGCCGCTCTCGGTGAGCCTGGCCGGCGCGCTCACCACCGGGTGGCTGTTCCTGCGCCCGCTGCGCCACCGGGCGGTGGCCGGGACCCGCGAACTGCTCGCCCGGGCCGGGCGGTCGGCGGTGCTGTGGCTGGCCCTGCTCGCCCTGTTCGCGCTCCTGGCCCGCCAGACCTTCGGCCTGACCACGGACGGCTCCCCGCTCGGGGAGATCGGCGAACTGCTCGACGCCGCCCCGACGGTGGGCTTCCGGGCCGCGCTCGGGCCCACCCTGCTGTACGGGCTGCTCTGGTTCCTGGGCCTGTTGCTGATCGCCCTGCTGGTCTCCCGCCGCACTCCGCTCCCGCCCGGGCTGCTCCGCTTCCACACCGCGGTGCGGCCGGCCGCCCACGCGACGGCGGTGCTGCTCCTGGCGTACGTGGTCCTCGGCCTCGGCGTCGGCCTGGTGACGGCGGCCGTCCAGGGGCACGCGGCCCGCACGCTGGCGGTGCTGCTGCTCGGGCTGCCGAACCTGGCCTGGCTCGGCCTGACCGTCGGCTTCGGCGGCGCCTGGCACGGTGTGGCCGAGGGGCCGTTCGGCCTGCCGGTGCCGCAGCTGCTGGACCAGGTCCTGCGCGGCCCGGGCGGGTCCACCGTCGACGTGGCCTCGCTCGCGCAGCGCGACTCCCGGGCGTGGTGGCTGGTCGTGCTGGCCGCCGTCGCGCTGCTCGGCACGGGTGTGCTGGCCGCCGTACGCTCCCCCGCGCGGGTCCGGCCCTGGCAGCACGCGGTGCACCTGGCGGTGGCGCTGGGCCTGGCCACGCTGACGGTGTGCCTGCTGGCCGGGGTGCAGGCCCGGTTCGGGCTGTCGCTGCTGGGCCTCGGGGACGTCTCCGGGCTGGGCGGCCGGGTCGAGCTCACCCCGTACCTCTGGCGCACGACCGGCCTCGCGGTGCTGTGGGGTGCGGTGGCCGGCTTCCTCGGCGCGCTCCTGGCCCGGCCCCTGCGCCACCCGGGCCCGGCCTGATCCGGAAGGGGCGGCCTAACGGCCCCGGATCACCGGGAGCGCCCACCGGGGCGGCGGGGGCGGCGGGCCCTGCTGCGCCCGTTCCCGGGGTCCGCGGGGCGCCCCGGCGGCGGCCCGGCGCAGCGCGGCGGTGAACTCCAGGCAGCTGCCCCACCGTTCCCCGGGCTGCTTCGCGAGGGCCTTGGCCAGCGCCTCGTCCACGGCCGCCGGGAGTTCCGGGCGGCGTTCGCTCGCGGCGGGCGGGGGGTCGTGCTGGTGGGCCCAGAGCAGGGCCATGTCGTCCTCGCGCCGGAACGGCGGGCAGCCGGTGAGCATCTCGTGGACCACGCAGCCGAGGCTGTAGACGTCGCAGCGCCCGTCGACCGGCTTCCCGGCGATCTGCTCGGGCGCGACGTAGTCCAGGGTCCCGACGAACTGTCCGACGCCGGTGAACCCGGTGAGCGAGAGGGACTTCTTCGTCAGGCCGAAGTCCGTGAGGTAGACGTGCTCGGGGTGCTCGCTGTCGGTGCCCTCGGTGACGAGGATGTTGCCGGGCTTCACGTCCCGGTGGACCAGGTCGTGGGCGTGGGCGGCGTCCAGCGCGGAGGCGACCTGGCCGGCGATCCGGGCGGTCGTCTCCACGGGTAGCGGGCCGGTGCGGTCGAGCAGGGCCCGCAGGTCCTGGCCGGCGACGTAGCGCATGGCGATGTAGAGGATGCCGTCCGTCTCGCCGGCCTCGAAGACGGGGACGATGTGCGGGTGGTCGATGGCGGCGGCGACCTTGGACTCGTGGGTGAAGCGCTGCCGGAAGGTGTCGTTGCGGGCGAGCTGGGGGGCCAGCAGTTTCAGTGCGACGGTGCGGTCCAGGCGCAGGTCGCGGGCGCGGTAGACGACGGCCATCCCGCCGCGCCCGATCTCGTCCTCGACGAGGTAGCCGGCGAACCGCGTGCCGGTCAGTTCCGGGGGGCGCCCGGCGGGTGGTCCGGGGTCCGTCATGGGCTCCCTCCCCCGTCGGGGCGGTCGGCGACGCGCGTGGGCTCGTGCGGTGTCTCCCGTACTTCGGCCCGCGCGCCGGTGTCCGTCTCGCCGGTGTCCGCCCTGCCGGGCTCCGGCTGCCCGGACTCCGCCTGCCCGGGATCCGGCTCCGGCGCGGGCGGGGCTCCCGGTTCCGAGACGACCGCGTAGGTGGTCGGGCGGCCCCCGTCGGCGTACAGCCAGCGTCCCGCCGCCTCCTCGTACAGCCACACGGACTCGCCGTCGATGACGATTCCGGCGCGCAGGCCCCGTACGGCCTGCCGGAAGCCGTCGCCGGCGGCTCCGGGGACGGTCTCGCGCAGGGCCCTCCGGTACCGGTCGAGGGTGTCGGCCGTCCGGGTGAGGAGCGGTTCGGGGTCGTCGGTCCGTTCGAGGGGCCGGCCGGCGGTCGGCGGGGGCTGGGGCACCGCGACGAGGAGCCGTCCGTCGACCCAGGCGGACCAGCCGTTGGCGCACAGGATCTCCCCCCATTCGCCGCGCCGGGACAGCAGCCGGACGGGGAGGAAGGGGTCGAGGGCGGCGGTGGGCCGCGACACGTCGGGGGCCTCCCAGGCGGGCAGTCCGTCCTGCGGGACCACGTGGGTGGGGCGGAAGGCCGCGGGCTCCGGGGAGTCGGTCATCGCCGGGGCCTACTTCCGCATCACGGCCGGCTCGTGGCGGCGCAGGAGCCGGGCGACGAGCACCGCGAAGAGCACGGAGAGGGCGGCGAGCATGCCGACGTCGAGCAGCCAGACCCCGGCGGAGTGGGCGAAGAGGGGGTCGTCGGTGAGGGTGCCGGGGACGGTCCGGCCGAGGTCGATGGTGCCGGCCATGGCGCCGAGCGCCCAGCGGGAGGGCACGAGCCAGGCCAGCTGCCCGATGACGGGTACGCCGTCGAGCTGGAGCAGGGCCCCGCAGAAGACCACCTGCACGATGGCGAGGAGGACCAGCAGGGGCATGGTGACCTCCTCCTTCCTGACCAGGGCGGAGACCAGCAGGCCGAGCATCATGGCGGTGAAGGACAGCAGGGCGACGGCCAGGGTGATCTCGGCGAGGCGGGGCAGGAAGACCCCGGTGGAGCCCGGCGGTCCGAGCCGTACCCCGAACAGGCCGACGAGGGTGAGGACGACGGCCTGGGCGACGGTGATCGCGCCGAGGACCGCGACCTTGGACAGCAGGTAGGCGCCCCTGGACAGGCCGACGGCGCGTTCGCGCTGGTAGATGACCCGTTCCTTGACGAGTTCGCGGACCGCGTTGGCGGCTCCGGTCAGTACGCCGCCGACGCACAGGATGAGCAGGGCGTTGATCGCGGTCTCCTGGGTGAGGGCGCTGCCGGCGAGGGCCCGGGTCATGGCGCCCATCACGAACGGCAGCGCGACCATGATGACGAGGAAGGTGCGGTCGGCGCCGAGGGCGGTGGCGTAGCGGCGGATCAGGGTGGAGAGCTGGGAGCGCCGGCTCTGCGCCTGGGGCGGAGGCCCGGCGAAGCCGGCCGGTCCGGGGGGTGCGGCGTCGGGGGTGCGGGGGCGGCGGCCGGGGCCCGCCACGTACCTGCGGTGCTGGGGCGAGGCCTGGTACTGGCCGGCCCAGTCGCGGTCGCGCTGGTTCTCGAAGGCCTCGAAGGCCTCGGGCCACTGGTCGAAGCCGAAGAAGCCGAGGGTCTCCCCGGGCGGCCCGTACCAGGCGACGCGGCCGCCGGGGGCGAGGACGAGGAGCCGGTCGCAGACGTCGAGGCTGAGGACGCTGTGGGTGACGACGATGACGGTGCGGCCGTCGTCGGCGAGGCCGCGCAGCATGTGCATGACGGAGCGGTCCATGCCGGGGTCGAGGCCGGAGGTGGGTTCGTCGAGGAACAGCAGGGAGGGCTTGGTCAGCAGTTCCAGGGCGACGGAGACGCGTTTGCGCTGGCCGCCGGAGAGGCTGTGGATGGGCTGGTCTGCGCGCTGTTCCAGGCCGAGTTCGCCGATGACCTCGTCGACCCGGGCGAGGCGTTCGGCCTTGCCGGTGTCCTGCGGGAAGCGCAGTTCGGCGGCGTAGGCGAGGGCGCGGCGGACGGTGAGCTGGGCGTGCAGGATGTCGTCCTGGGGGACGAGTCCGATGCGGGAGCGCAGTTCGGCGTAGTCGCGGTAGAGGTCGCGGCCGTCGTAGAGGACGGTGCCGTGGTCGGCGGGGCGCAGTCCGGTGAGGGCTCCGAGGAGGGTGGACTTCCCGGCTCCGCTGGGGCCGACGACGGCGAGCAGGCAGCGGGTGGCGACGGGGAAGGAGACGTGGTCGAGGAGGGTCTTGCGGCCGTGGTCTACGGCGACGGCGAGGTCCTGGACGTCGAGGGAGACCTCGCCGGTGTCGGTGTACTCCTGGAGCTGGTCGCCGACGAGGCAGAAGGCGCTGTGGCCGATTCCGACGATGTCGCCGTCGGTGACGGGGGCGAGGTCGACGGGGGTGCCGTTGAGGTAGGTGCCGTTGTGGCTGCCGAGGTCGGCGATCTCGTACCTGCCGTCGGCGAGGGCGCGCAGTTCGGCGTGGTTCCGGGAGACGACGAGGTCGTCGATGACGAGGTCGTTGCCGGGGTCGCGGCCGATGCGGACGCTGGTCCGGGCGGGCAGCGGCCGGATGCTGGTGGGGCTGCGGAAGGTTCCGGTCATGGCCGGGTCGGCGACCCGGGAGGGGCGGGAGGCGGCGGCGCGGGGCGGCGTACGGCTGCTGAGGAGGGCGCGCGGGCCGTCCTGGGCGCTGCCGAAGCGGAGTTCGCTGCCGGGTCCGACGGCCCATTCGTGGACGCGGTGGCCGTCGGCCCAGGTGCCGTTGGTGCTGTCCTCGTCCTCCAGGGTCCAGTGGTCGCCCTCGGGGCGCAGGACGGCGTGGTGCCAGGAGACGCGGTCGTCGTCGAGGCAGATCTCGCAGAGGGGGTCGCGGCCGACGCGGTAGCTCCGGCCCGGGCTCATCTCGGTGGAGCCCATGGCGGTTTCCAGGACGAGTTCGGGCGCGGTCGCCGCACCGGGCCGCTGGACCATGGACAGATTTTCCCATGAACCGCGGGAACCGGCAGGAAAGACATCGCCGCAGGTCAGAGGGTTCTTATGGGGAATGACAACGGTCCCCGTTGCAGCCTTTGCCGATCTCGGCGCGGTGCGCTTCACTTCACGCGTCGGAACCGAACAAACGGGGGAAGCCATGAGCCGGCACGACCACGACCACGCGCACGAGCACACCGGGGCGGACCACGCCGGGCACGGGCACGACGGGCACGGCCACGGTCCCGGCGGGCACAGCCACGGCGTGGACCCGGACGCCGACCGCCGCTGGCTGGCGATCGCGCTCGCCCTGATCGGCGGTTTCATGGCCGTCGAGGTGGTCATCGGCGTGATGGCCCATTCGCTGGCCCTGATCTCCGACGCCGCGCACATGCTGACGGACGCCGTCTCGATCGTCCTGGCGCTGATCGCGATGCGCCTGGCGGCGCGTCCGGCGCGGGGCGGTTTCACGTACGGCCTCAAGCGGGCGGAGATACTCTCCGCGCAGGCCAACGGGCTGACGCTGCTGCTGCTGGCGGTGTGGCTGGCGTACGAGGCGGTGCGCAGGCTGCTGGACCCGCCGCCGGTGGAGGGCGGGCTGGTGCTGGTGACGGCGCTGGCCGGGATCGTGGTGAACGTCGCGGCGGCCTGGTGCATCTCGCGGGCGAACCGGTCCTCGCTGGCCGTGGAGGGCGCCTACCAGCACATCCTGAACGACCTGTTCGCGTTCATCGGGACGGCGGTGTCCGGTCTGATCGTGCTGACGACCGGTTTCGTGCAGGCCGACGCGATCGCCACGCTCGTGGTGGTGGTGCTGATGGTGAAGGCGGGCTACGGGCTGGTCCGGGAGTCCGGGCGGATCTTCCTGGAGGCCGCGCCGGCGCACGTGGACCCGGACGCGGTCGGCGACCGGCTCGTGGCCCACGTGCCGGTGACCGAGGTGCACGACCTGCACATCTGGACGATCACCTCCGGGCAGGCGGCCCTGTCCGCGCACGTGCTGGTGGAGCCGGCGGGCGACTGCCACGCGGTGCGCCGGGAGCTGGAGCTGCTGCTGGCGAAGGAGTACGGGATCACGCACACCACCCTCCAGGTGGACCACGTCCAGGACGCCCTGCTGTCGGTGGGCCGGCCGGGCGAGGACCGGGAGGGCGCGGACCCGCACTGCGCGGACGCCCACGGTCCGGTGCACCGCGAGGGACCGCACGCGCACTGAGGCACGCACGGCCCGGACGGCCAGGACGGCCCCGACGGACGCCCCGATCACTGAGCGGGGCTCCGGCGGGGCATGTATGGCCTCCGTGACGGATGCGAAGAGGTACAAGCGGAGCGCCGGCCTGCTGCTGTTCCGCCGGACCGCGGGGCACGGGGTGGAGGTGCTGCTCGGCCACATGGGCGGTCCGCTGTGGGCGGGGCGGGACGCCGGGGGCTGGGCGATCCCGAAGGGCGAGTACGGGCCGGACGAGACGCCCCGGGACGCGGCCCGCCGGGAGTTCACGGAGGAGCTGGGGGTGCCCCCGCCGGAGGGGGACTACCTGCCGCTGGGGGACGTCCGGCTGAGCAGCGGGAAGCTCGTGACCATCTGGGCGGTGGAGGCGGACCTCGACCCTGCGCTGACGGTGCCGGGCACCTTCACGATGGAGTGGCCCCCGCACTCGGGGGTCGAGCAGGAGTTCCCCGAGCTGGACCGGGTGGCCTGGTTCACTCCCCCGATCGCACGGAACAAGCTGATTGTCGGTCAAATTCCCTTCTTGGAAAGATTGCTGGTGCTATTGGCGGATTGACCTGACCTTTACTTGCCAACAAACCCCACCTGCATGGACATTGCACATATGACGAACGTCGTGCTGGTGGGAACCTTGGACACCAAGGGTGTCGAGTACGGCTGGCTGCGCGAGAGGCTGCTGCGCGCCGGCGTCGAAGTGGTGCTGGTGGACACGGGGATCATGGGAGAACCCCGGGTGCCCGCCGACGTCCCGCGCGAAGCGGTGGCGCGGGCGGCGGGCACGGAACTGTCGGAACTGCGCGCGGCCGCCGACCGGGGCGCGGCCGTGACCACGATGGCCCGGGGCGCCGAGGCGACCCTGTTACGCCTGCACGCCGAGGGCCGGCTGCACGGCGTCCTCGCGATCGGGGGCAGCGGCGGCACCTCCATCGCGACCCGGGCGATGCGGGCGCTGCCCCTGGGCGTGCCGAAGGTGATGGTCTCCTCGATGGCGTCCGGGGACGTGTCCCCGTACGTGGGCTCGGCGGACATCACCATGATGTACAGCGTGGTGGACATCGCCGGGATCAACAGCGTCTCGGCCCCGGTGCTGGCCAACGCCGCGGAGGCCGCCGCCGGGATGGCGAAGGGCTACGCACGCGCCGCGCTGGACCGCAGCCGGCCGGCCCGCCTGGGCTCGGGCTCGCGTCCGCTGGTCGCGGCGAGCATGGCCGGGGTGACCACCATCGGCGTGGACGCGGCCCGGGAGCGGCTGGAGGAGCTGGGGTACGAGGTCCTGGTCTTCCACGTCAGCGGCGCGGGCGGCCGCACCCTGGAGACCCTCGCCGGGCAGGGGGTGTTCGCGGGGGTGCTGGACCTGACCCTCAGCGAACTCGCCGACGACCTGTGCGGGGGCATCCTCACCGCCGGCCCCGACCGGCTCAGCGCGGCCGGGCGGGCCGGGGTTCCGCAGGTGGTGAGCCTGGGGGCACTGGACATGGTGAAGTTCGGGCCGCTGGAGACCCTGCCCGAACGGGCCCGCTACCGCCGGGTCCGCGTCCACAACCCCTCGATCACGGTGATCCGTACGACCGAGTCGGAATGCGCGGAGCTCGGCCGGCGGGTCGCCGCGAAGCTCCGCGCCGCGACCGGGCCGACGGCGGTCTGCCTCCCGCTGCGCGGGCTGTCCACGCTGGGCGCGCCGGGCGGCCCGTACCACGACCCCCGCGCGGACCTGGCGCTGTTCTCGGCGCTGCGCGAGGGGCTGCGGGGCAGTGCGGCCCGGCTCTACGACTACGACACCCACATCAACGACCCGTCCTTCGGGCGGGCGGCGGCCGACCGGCTGCACGCGATGATCGGGGCGGTGTCGGCCGCGGCCTGACCGGCATACGGGACGCGCGCCGGATTGGGAACCGGCCGTGGCGGAAAAGTGTCCCAGCAGGTGGCCGGTCGGGGGACGACCGGCCGGCCGCCCGCGGGCGGCCGGTGACGCCACGGACGGGGGCGCAAGATGGGCAACGGCTGGACGGTACCCGGTTACACCGAGGTCCGTGAGCTCGGCGCGGGCGGCAGCGGCCGGGTCGTGCTCGCGCTCCACGACGCCACGGGCACGGCCGTCGCGGTGAAGTACCTCAGCGACCGGATGCGCGAGGACCCGGCCTTCGTCCGGGAGTTCCGGGCGGAGGCCCGGCTGCTGGGCGGGCTCGTGTCGCCGTACGTGGTGGGCCTGTACGAGTACGTGGAGGCCCCGGCCGGCGCGGCGATCGTGATGGAGCTGGTCGACGGGATCTCCCTGCGCGCCGTGCTGCGCGAGACGGGCCGGGCGGAAGCCGAGGCCGCGCTGGTGGTGCTGAAGGGCTCTCTGCTCGGGCTGGCCGCCGCGCACCGGGCGGGGGTCGTGCACCGGGACTACAAGCCGGAGAACGTGCTGGTCGCGCCCGACGGCTCCTCCAAGCTGGTGGACTTCGGGATCGCGGCGGGCCGCGGCACCACCCCCGGGGTGGCGGGCACCCCCGCCTACATGGCGCCGGAGCAGTGGCAGGGGCAGCCGGCCTCCCCGACGGCCGACGTGTACGCGGCGACCGCGACCTTCTTCGAGTTCCTGACCGGCCGCAAACCGTACGACGGGACGAGCTTCGCCGAGCTCGCCGTCCAGCACATCGAGGCCCCGGTCCCGGAGACCGAGGCCCCCGAGCCGGTGCGCCCGCTCATCCGGCGGGGCCTGGCCAAGCGGCCGGAGCAGCGACCGGAGAACGCCGAGGCGTTCGTGGCCGAGCTGGAGGCGGTGGCGGTCGCCGCGTACGGGCCCGAGTGGGAGGAGCGCGGGCAGCGCAAGCTGGCCGCGCTGGCGGCCCTGCTGCCGCTGCTGTTCCCGTCGGCGGCCGGCGCGGCCGCGGGCACCACGGCGGTGGCCACCACCTCGGTCGGCGGCGGCTCGGGCTGGGCGCCGGGGCGCGGCGGCTGGCTGGCGACGGGCCTGGCGCTGGTCCTGGGGGCGGTGCTGGTGCTCACGACGGACGCGGGCGCCGGTACCCCGCCGGGGGCCTCCGCGCTCAGCGACCTGGCCACGACGGGCCCGGTCACGCCGGGACCGGCCACGCCCGCGCCCGGGCCGTCCGCCTCGCACTCGCCGTCCGCGAGCCCTTCCGCTTCCGCCTCCCCGTCCGCCTCGCCGAGCCCCACGGGGTCCCCGACGCCCACGCACTCCCCCACGGCGAGCTGGAGCCCGTCGGCGAGCTGGAGCCCGAAGCCGACGGTCAGCCACTCGCCGACCCCGACGCCGACGCCCTCGCCGACGCTGCGGGTGGACAAACTGGGCGTCAAGTTCACTCCCAACGTCTACCGCGGGCAGGCGGAGGTCTCCCTGTCGGCCCAGGGCAGCGGGCCCGTCACCGTCACCCTGGAGTGGTTCCTCGGCGGGACGCAGGGGGCGTACTCCTACCCCGACGGCACCGACACCGTCGTCGTCCAGGCCGGCTCCCTGGCGTCCGTGGTCCAGGCGCACACCTTCAGCCGGGGCCACGGCTGCTACGGCGGCGTCCGGGTCACCACCATGCCGGCCGCGTCGAACGGCTCGGCCTCCGCCTCCGCACTTCTGTACCGCTGCCAGACCCAGGAACCCCAGGAGGTCCCGCGATGAACGGTCCGCGCGTCCCCCAGGACCCCGCCGACGACGAGTACAGCGCCACCGTCCTCGGCAGCCACTGGTTCAGCGGCCCGCCGCCCCCGGCCGACGCCGCACCCGACCGGGTCGAGGGTTCGGTGCTGCGGTTCGGGCCGGGGGTGACGGCGGCCATGGCACCGCCGTTCCCCCTGGTGCCCGCCGCGCCGCCCGGGCCGCGGCCGGCCGTACGGCGCGGCCGGGGCTGGCGGCGGTACACCCTGGCGGTCGTGGTGCTGGCCGCGGTGCTCGGCTACCTGGCCTGGCAGCGCTTCGGGCCGGCCGTCGAGGTGCGGGAGGTGGCGGTCTCCACCGATCCGCAGGGGCCCGGGTGCGGGGCGGCCGCCGACGTGGTGGCCGTCGTACGCACCAACGGGCGCCCGGGAACCCTCACCTACCGCTGGGTCCGCAGCGACGGGACCCGGTCGGAGGAGCTCACGGAGCGGGTGCCCGCCGGGCGGAAGGAGGCCACGCTGCACCTGCTGTGGACCTTCCAGGGCACGGGCAGCTACCCGGCGCGGGCCGAACTCCAGCTGATCTCGCCGGTCGAGCGGACGGCGGCGGCCGAGTTCACCTACCGGTGCCCCCGGTAGCGGGGAGCCTGATCACGGCGCGTCCGCCGTCGAGGTCGACGCGGGAGTGCGGCGGGGCGCCGTCCTCCTCGTCGTCGCGCATGAGGAGGGCGCTCTGGCGTTCCCTCAGCTCGTTCTGCTTGCCCGGCGAGAAGCCGGCGTGCAGCTGCTCGAAGCCGGTGGCGGAGATCTGCCCCTGGCGGCCGTTCCACCGCCAGGGCAGCAGACCGGCGCGGCCTGCGCGCACGAGCGCGAAGTCCACGAAGGCCGTCGCGGTGAGCAGGAGCGCCAGTCCCGGCAGGGTCATGAAGACGACGAAGCCCATGGCCCGACCGTAACCCACCGGGCCCTTCGGCCCCCAGGGGCGGGGACCCGGAGCCGTACTTCCGGCCGGGGCGGGTGTGGCCGTCCGGCCGAAGCCCGGGTACGGGCCGCGCTGGTTGACTCGTGGACGTAGACGAGGGCGTGCAGGACGCCCTCAGGCACCGCTGCGTGCCGCGTTCCGGCATGCGACACCCCCGCGGAACGCGGCCGTCCCGCACGGATGCCGAGTCCGCGCGGGAGGGCCCGCGGCCGCTTTGGGGAGCGGCCGCGGGCCGTTTCGCGTTCCCGCCCCCCGCCGCAACCGGGGGACGGTGCCTGTGGGGAGCGCCCGGCGGGACGGCGCCGGTCGGCTCCCGGTCCGGACGGTGTCCCGTCCGGAGGTCTTGTGGTTAGAACCGCGCGTGGGCGGTGATGTCGGCCTGGAACTCGCCGGTCATCGCGGGGGTGACCGTCGGCCGGCACTGCGCCACGGCCGCCAGGTAGTCCTCCGTGGTGGCGCCGAGCTGCGCGGCCGCCGCGCCGCGCGCGCCCACCGCCTCCAGGTCCCGTTCGAAGGACACCTGCGCGGCGATCCGCGCGGCGTGCTCGATGTCGGCCGGGGTGAACAGCTCGGTCGCCGCCACCAGTGCCCCCACGTCCACGCCGGTCCGCCCGGCCGTGTAGCGCGACCAGATGGCGGCGCGCGCCCCGGCGTCGGGGGTGCCGATGGGGATCAGGTAGTCGAAGCGGCCGGGCCGCAGGAAGGCCGGGTCGAGGGAGCGGATGGAGTTGGTCGCGCAGACCAGCAGCCGCTCGTCGCCCTCGCGGAAGCCGGGGATCAGCTTGAGGAGCTCGTTCGTCACGCCGTGGATGCCGCCCGGCTGCGCCGGTTCGGTGCGTACGGGTGCGATCTCCTCGACCTCGTCGATGAAGACGAGGACCCGCTCCAGCTCGGCGATCCGGGCGAAGGCGACGCGCAGCGCGGCGGCGAGGTTGCCCTCGTCGGCGAGGCGGGAGGGCAGCAGCTCGACGAAGGGCCAGCCCAGCCGGGAGGCGATGGCGCGGGCGAAGGTGGTCTTGCCGGTGCCGGGCGGCCCGAAGAGGGTGATCGCGCGCGGTGGCCGGACCCCGTGCGCGGCGGCCCGCTCCGGTTCGGCGAGCGGGAGGACCACGCGCCGTTCGATGAGTTCCTTCTCCGTCTCCATGCCGGCGACCTTGGCCCACAGGTCGTTGGGCAGGAAGCGGCCGCCGAGGTCGTCGAGGAGGCCTGCCGCCGGGCCGTGCAGGGGCTCGGTCTTCTCGAAGTAGGCGACGGCGGGCTGCCGGGTGTAGCCGGCGTTGAGCAGGCCCTCGCCGAGCAGGTCCTCCTCGGGCAGGACGTAGGCGATCCGGCCGACGCGCGCGGCGATCAGGCGCCGCTCCAGTTCGACGAGGAGTGCGCTGGCCAGGCCGCGGCCGCGCCAGCCGGAGGCGATCGCGATCCGCATCACCCAGGCCCGCTCGCCGGTGACGCAGGCGAGGGCCGCGCCGATCGGGACGCCCTGGTGGACGGCGACGACGCAGGGCTGCCGGTCGGTCAGCGCGCTGATGCACTCGGCGAGCGAGAAGACGGACTCCTGGCCCAGTTCGGCCGTGGTGTCTATGAGATGGACCACCGCCGCGAGATCGCTCTCGCGGTAGTCGTGGATGAGCCAGTTCACTCGGTACCGCCCCTCGTTCGTGCTCCTGCGGCGAGGCTAGGGGCGGGCGGGCCCGGCGATCACGCACCGCGGTGCACAACAGCCGGTCCGGAAGTCCGCCGCGGCGTCCATAGACCGGTGCGTTCCGCCGAAGCCGCCGGCCCGGAACGGACGCGCCTTCGGGGTTTCCGACACACGCACCGCGCGTTCCCCGTCCACAGCCGCTCCGGATTCACAGCGGATTCATACGGAACGCAGGGCGCCGGGCACAGTTTCGCCGGGGAGGCTCGGACGCATGATCCCTCGCACCCTCCCCCGACCGGCCGGCCGCCCCCGCTCCCGTGCCCGCGCCCGGCGGGCGGCGCGGATCCTGCTCTCGCTGACCTCGATGGCCGCCCTGCTGAGCCTGGACCTCCCCGAGGCCGAGGCGCTGCCGCCGCTCGGCGTGACCGTGCGCGCCGACGCCGACGCCACGGCGGCCCGCGTGGGCGCCCTGTTCGCGGGCGGCACGGACGGCGGCCACTTCTGCACCGCCTCCGTGGTGCGCAGCGCCGGCCGCGACGTGATCGCCACCGCCGCGCACTGCCTGGGCCATCCGGAGGGCACGGTCTTCGCCCCGGGCTACCGGGACGGCGGGGCGCCGTACGGGCTGTGGCGGGTCACCGGGGTGTTCACGGCCCCGGCCTGGACCGAGGGGGAGGACCCGGACGCGGACATCGCCTTCGCGACGGTCGCCCCGGCGGACGGCGCGGTGACGGGGAACGTGGAGGACGTGGTCGGCGGCTTCCCGGTGGCCGCCGGGCAGCCGGAGGACGTGACGGTGACCGTCGTCGGCTACCCGAGCACCGAGGAGGCCCCGCTGCGCTGCGCGAACGCGACGAGCCTGTTCTCCGCCACGCAGCGCCGGATCGACTGCCCCGCCCTCAGCGGCGGCACCAGCGGCAGCCCCTGGCTGGCGGGCGGCGCCCTGGTCGGCGTCCTGGGCGGCCACGAGGGCGGCGGCACGGTCCCGGACGTCTCCTACAGCGCGGTGATGGGCGCCACGGCCCTGGAGCTGTACCGCCGGGCGGCGCGACAGTAGCCGTGCCCCGCGTCGGACGGCTCGGGCGGTGCGGCCCGGTCCGGTCCGGCGTCCCTCAGGAACCCGCCTGGTCTCCGGTCCCGGCCGGGGCCTCGAACCAGGTCGGCTCGTCCGTCAGGGCGCGGCGGATGCGGTCCAGGGCGAAGGGTTCCAGCGGGGGCAGGGCGTCCGGTGCGAACCAGGCCGCCTCCAGCAGTTCCCCGTCGGCGGAGCGGGGCTCGCCGCCCGTGGCCCGGCAGCGGAAGGTGATGTCCTGGAACTGGCAGACGTCGCCGTTCTGGTAGGTGATGGGTTCGAGCATCTGGACGAGGACCACCCGCTCGGGGACGCACCGTACGGCCGTCTCCTCGTACACCTCTCGGACCGCCGTCCCGGCGGGCTGCTCCCCCGGCTCGGCGATGCCGCCGACCAGGGACCACTTCCCGGTGTCGGCGCGGCGCCCGAGCAGCAGCCGGCCCAGGCCGTCGACGACGACGGCGGTGACGCCGGGCAGCAGGAGCAGCCGGTGGCCGGCGCCGCTCTCCCTGATCTCGCGGATGTACTCGGGTGTGGTCATGCCCCGACCCTACGGGGGCCGGCCGCGGCCGCCGTCGTCATGCGGCCCGGCGGGCGCGAACCCGGCGGGTCAGCACCCAGCCGAGCCCGCCGGCCGCGACGAGGAGCAGCGCGTACTCGGGGAGCGGGCCCAGGCGGGTGGCCGGGGTCTGCCCGGAGCGCAGCGGGATCTCGGCGACGAGGGCGTCGGCGGTGAACATCCGCGTCTGCTGCGTGACCTTGCCGTCGGGCTGGATGACGGCGCTGACGCCGCTGGTGACGGGGACGAGGACGGTGCGGCTGTGCTCGACGGCACGGATCCGGTCCATGGCCAGCTGCTGGTAGGTCATCTGGGTCCGGCCGAAGGTGGCGTTGTTGCTGGGCACCGCGATGACCTGGGCGCCCGCCCGGACGGTGGAGCGGACGGCGTCGTCGAAGGCGGCCTCGTAGCAGGTGACCATGCCGACGCCGGTGCCCGCCATGTCGAAGACGCCGGGCTCCTTGCCGGGGCCGAAGTCGCGGCGGACGCGGTCCACGTCGGAGCTGAAGAGCCGGACGAAGGAGCGCATCGGAATGCGCTCGCCGAACGGCTGGATCTTGCGCTTGTCGTAGGTGTCCGTGGGGCCCTTTGCCGGGTCCCACAGGATCATCGTGTTGCGCAGCGGCCCGGTCTCGGGGGCGAGGACGGAGCCGATCGCGGTGGGCACGCCGACGGCCTTGACCGCGTTGTCGATGACGGCGTGGGCGTCGGGCTGGGTGAACGGGTCGATGTCGGAGGAGTTCTCCGGCCACAGGACGAAGTCCGGCTTGGCGGCGCGGCCGGCCTTGACGTCCTCGGCGAGCTGGACGGTGCGGTTCGCGTGGTTGTCGAGGACCTGGCGGCGCTGGGCGTTGAAGTCGAAGCCGGCGCGCGGCACGTTGCCCTGGATGACGGCGGCCACGGCCGTGCCGTCCTCGGCGGCGTCGGAGACCAGCGGGCGGGCGGCGAGGCCCGCGCCGACGGGGGCGGCGACGGCGAGGGCGGCGAGGGCGGCGGCGCCGCGCCGGGGGTCGCGGCGGGAGGTGCGCAGGACCTCGTACAGGCCGAAGCCGCACAGGGCGACGCCGAAGGAGAGCAGCGGGGTGCCGCCGACGGCGGCGAGCGGGGTGAAGACGCCGTCGGCCTGCCCGAAGGCGAGCTTGCCCCAGGAGAAGCCGCCGAAGGGGGCCCGAGCGCGCAGGGCCTCGCCCGCGATCCAGACGGCGGCGGCCCACAGGGGCCATCCGGGCAGCCGGCTGACGAGGGCGATGCCGAGGCAGGTGAGGCCGATGAGGAGGGATTCGAGGGCGACGAGGGCGATCCAGGGGACCGGCCCGACGCCCTCGCTGGTCCACACGAGGAGCGGCAGCAGGAAACCGAGCCCGAAGAGGAAGCCGAGGCCGAAGCCCGCCCGGGCCCGGCGGCCGCGCAGGCAGCCGGCGAGCAGGGCGAGGGCGAAGGGGGCCAGCCACCACAGGGGGCGGGGCGGGAAGCTGAGGTAGAGCAGCACCCCGGCGGCTCCGGCCAGGGCGGAGCGCACCAGCCAGGCGGCCTTGTGCTCCTCCCGGCGCGGGGAGGCGGCGGCTGCTGCGGCTTCGGCTTCGGACGGGGTGACGGCCGCGGTCCGTCCGGCGGGCTGCGAGGGCTCGCTCTCGGCGGCGCGGGTGACACTGCTGCTCATCTGGCGGAGTGTACGTCCCCGTACCCCAAGGGCCGGTAAGGAGCCGCTCGACGCTACCGGGTGAGGGCGCGCAGGTGGGTGCGGATGACCCGGACGGCGTTCTCGGCGTCGTCGACGGTGACCGTGAACAGCTTGCCGTCGCCGAGCCGCAGCTCGACGCCCTCGCCGCGCCGGACGATGACGGCGGTGCCCTTGTCGGGGCGCCAGCGGTAGCCCCAGCCGCCCCACTGCTGGGGGGTGATGCGGGGGCGGAACTCGGCGGAGGCGACCTCCGCGAGGCGGATCTTGCGGCGGGGCAGTCCGATGTGGCCGCAGCGCACTTCCAGGGCCTCCGCGTCGACGGTGACCGCGACGTGGACGAAGGCGAGGGTGCCGTAGAGGATGAGCAGCCCGACCGCGAGGCAGCCGATCACGGACATCAGCAGCGGGACGAACCCGGCGGTCCAGGAGTTGTCGACGGCCAGTTCCACGCCCAGGGCCAGGCAGGCCGCACCGGCCGCGGCCAGCAGCCACTGCACGCGGTTGGAAGCCCGGCCCGTCCAGAGGGGGCCTGGCGGGTGACCCGTCATGAGCAGCAGCGTACTCACGTTCCGCATCCGCGCCACCACCTCTGCGCCAGTCGGCGCATCGTCCTCCACGGGCCGGCGCCTGCCCGCGCCCGGCCCGCCGAAACGGCTTCCCGGGCGGCGGCCTGGGCGGTGTCCCGGACGGTGGTCCCGGGCCGGCGTCCTAGGCGGGGAGGAGGCCGATCAGGGCGTCGCGGAGGGCCGGGCGGCGGGTGGTCACGAAGCGGTGCAGGGTCCTGGAGCCGAGGGCCACCCGCTGGGCACTGCGGCGGCGCTCGGCGTCGTAGGCGCGCAGGGCCGCGGGCAGGCCCGTACGGCCGTGGGCGGCGACGGCGCGGGTGAGGGCCTCGGCGTCGAGGAGGGCGGTGCAGGCGCCCTGGCCGAGGTTGGGGGTCATGGCGTGGGCGGCGTCGCCGACCAGCGCGATCCGGTCGCCGGTGACGAAAGCGGGCAGCGCCGGGTGGAGGTGGCGCATCTCGTACCGGATCCAGGTCGCGGGGTCGGTCTCGGCGAGCACCTGCGGGACCGGGTCGTGCCAGCCCTCGAAGGCGGCCCGCAGTTCGCCGGCGGTGGTGGCCTCGGGGACCGCGGCGTACCAGTTGGTGCGGCCCGGCTCCACGGGGGTCATCCCGAAGAAGCGGCCGTCGCCCCAGGTCTCCCCGTAGATCCCGGTCTCGAAGCCGGCGATGCCGATCCAGGCGACGGTGCCGACGGCGCGCACCCCGCTCCGGGTGCCGAAGTGGGCGGTGCGGACGGAGCTGTTGATGCCGTCGGCGCCGACGACGAGGTCGGCGTCGAGGGTCCGGGGGTCGGTGAGCCGCTGCCCGTACTCGACGTCGGCGCCGCCGAGCCGGCCGAGTTCGGCGAGCAGCGCGTCGATCAGGTGGGGCCGGGCGACGAGCAGCTCGGGGCGGCCGGCCTTGCGTTCGACGCGTTCCAGGGGGAGGGCGGCGAGCACCCTGCCGTCGGGGCGCCTGATGTGGGCCCTGCGGTACGGGAGGGCCCGCGCGCGGAGGGCTTCGCCGAGGCCGAGGCGGTCCAGGGCGGACTGGGCGGTGGGGTGGATGCCGAAGGCGGTGCCGTAGCGCTCCAGGGCGGCACGGCCCTCCAGGACGCGTACGGACCAGCCGGCGCGGCGGAGCCCGATGGCGGTGGCGAGCCCGCCGACGCCGGCACCGACGACCACGGCGGTGCCGTTCTCGCTGCTCTTGCCGTTCTCGCTGTTTCTGTCGTTCTCGTCGTTCTTGCCGTTCTTGCCGTTCTTGCCGTTCTCGTCGTGCCGGTCGTCTGCCATGACGTGCCCCTCGATCCGTCGGACGAACAGAACCGCACCACCACCACACCCGTGGTACCCCATCCGTGGTACCACGGGTGTGGTTATCCTGGCAAGGTGAATCAGGACCGGAGGGACCGGCTGCGCGACGCGGCCGTCGCGGTACTGGCCGAGGCGGGCGGGCGCGGGCTCACCCACCGGGCCGTCGACGCCGCCGCCGAAGTGCCGCTGGGCACGGCCAAGAACTACTTCCCGACCCGCGACGCGCTGCTGCGGGCCGTGGCCGAGCGCTGCCTGGAGCAGTACCGGGCCGTGGCCGCCGCCCTGGCGGGAGCCGGACCGGGGCCGTCGGACCGGGCGGGCCTGGCGGCGCTGCTGGCCGGGCTGCTGCGGAACGTGGCCGGACCGGGGCGCCCGCGCATGCTGGCCTACCTGGAGCTCCAGACCGAAGCCACCCGGCGGCCCTGGCTGGCCGCGCTGCTGGACCCGATCGCCTCCGGGGACTTCGCCGCGCACCGGGCCCTCCTCGCCGGAGCCGGCCTCCCGGACGGGCCGGACCAGACCCGCGCCCTGACCCTCGCGCTGCACGGCGCCATCCCCCACCTCCTGGCGGGCGCCCCCGGGACACTGGCCGCGGCCGGGCTCGACGACCTCGACGGCTTCACGCGGGGCCTGCTGGCGGCCGTGTGCCCGGAAGGGACGGCGGCCCCGTGACCGCCACCCGGCTGGACCGGGCCGTGGGAGCCGTACTCGGCTCGGCCGCGGGGGACGCGCTGGGGGCTCCGTACGAGTTCGGGCCCGCGGGGCAGCTGAGCGCGCGGGGCCAGGAGATGCGCGGGGGCGGCGGCTGGGATCCGGGCGAGGCGACCGACGACACCCAGATGGCGGTCCTGGTCGCCGAGTCGCTGCTGGAGAACGGCGGCCTCGAACTCCCCGACGTCTTCGCGCGCTTCCAGCGCTGGGCGGCCGCAGAGCCCAAGGACATCGGGCTCCAGACCGAGGAGGTCCTCACCAGCGGCATGCCGTGGGACCTGGCCGCCGCCTGCCACTTCCAGGTCAACGCGCGGGCGGCGGGCAACGGCTGCCTGATGCGGGCCGCCGGTTCGGCGGTGTACTTCGCGGCCGCCGGGCGCGGGGCCACCATGGACGCGGCCCGGCGGATCGCGGCCCTCACCCACGGGGACCGGGCCGCCTGGGAGGGCACGGCCCTGCTGCACGAGCTCGTCCGGGTGGCCCTGGACGGCGGCGATCCGCTCGCCGCGCTCCCGGAGGCGCTGGACGCGGTGCACCCGGACCACCGCGACCGGTACGCCCGCGTCCTCGCCCCCGACTGGCACCCGGGTCTGGCCACCGAGTTCAACGGGGCGGTGTGGCCCTGCCTGGGCTCGGCGGTGTGGGCCCTGCGCACCACCGGCGGGTTCGCCGAGGCCGTACGGGCCGCCGTGGACCTGGGCGGGGACACCGACACGGTCGCCGCCGTCACGGGGACCCTGGCCGGCGCCGTGTACGGGCAGGCGGCGGTACCGGACGCGTGGACGGGCCCGCTGCACGTACCGCTGCCGGGCTCCGGCGGCCGCGTCCTCGACGCCGCCGCACTGCGCGCCCTGGCCCGCCGGCTCGCGACCGCCGCCTGAGCCCGCCCGGCCCGGTCGCCCCGGCCCCGGCGGCCCAGCCGAGCGCGACCGTGCCCGGGGCCGGGTCGGCCGGGCCGGGCCGGGCCCGGAGGTCAGCCGCAGCCGCAGCCTCCGCAGCCGCCTCCGCCGCAGCCGTCGCCGCCGCAGCTTCCGCCGCCCCCGCCGCAGGCGGCGGCGGTCGTGCCTGCGGTGCCGGTGGCCGTGGCCCGCTTGGCGCTCTTGGCGCTCTTGGCGCGGTCGGCCTCCCTGCGGCGCGCCTCCTCCCGCTCCCGCCAGTCCCGGGTCGTCTCCCGGTAGGACACCCCGGCCGGGCTCCAGGGGCCCAGCCCGTGGCGGACGCGGGGCAGCAGCGGGGCGCCCGTGACCTGGCAGGTGATGCCGCTGCCGCAGTTCTCGTGGACGGCGTACTCCAGGACCACCTCGGCCCCCTCGCGCGGCACCCCGTGGAGCAGCGCCTCGAAGGGTTCGGCGCGGGCGTCGACGTCGTGCAGCCCGCCCCGCGGCAGGCCCTCCGTCCCCGCGGCCAGCAGCCGGGCGCCCTTGAGCGTGTCCCGGTCGGCCGCGCGGTAGCAGAGCAGCGGCCGGCCCGCCGTGTCGTCGGCGTCGGGCAGCAGCCAGAAGTGGCCCGAGGGAGCGATCCGTACACCGACGACCAGCGCGGGCTGGTCGTCCTCGTACAGCCGCCGGGTGGCCAGGTCGGCGGCCCAGCCGCGGCCCAGGAGGGTGCTCCCGAGCGCCAGCAGGACCAGGGCGACCCGCTGCTGGCCGACGGCGTCGTACGGGACGCCGCCGGGACCGGCCCCGAGGTCCTCGACGATGCCGTCCACGAGGATCCCGGCGGCGGCGAGGCAGAGCAGCGCCCCGACGATGATCCGGGTGTTCCCGCGCCGCTCCTGCCCGGGCGGCAGCCGGTCGGGGAGCGGGAAGCGGGCCGGTCCGGCGGCGTCGCGGGCCAGCCGCTCCTGCGCGCGCCGGGACCGCAGCCGCAGCAGCGCCCCGGCCAGCGCCCACGCGGCGGACAGGCACACGAGGACGGCCCCGGGCCCCCGGGAGAGCGCGGCGGCCGACTCCGCCAGCAGCAGGGCGGCGGCCGCCGCGGCCGCGCCGGGCAGGAACCGGTACCAGAGGGGCAGAGCCACCAGCAGCACGGCCGCCGGATAGAACCGCCACGCCGTGCCCACCGCAGCGGCCGGTCCCCCGTCGCCGAGGACCAGCACGAGTGAGACGGTCACCAGGACAGCGAGGAACCAACTCCCCGCAGCAGGGGCGAAGATGACCGGGGTCCGGGCCTGGCGCCAGCGCTCGGACTCCTCAACGCCCCATGTCCGCACATTACTTGCCGGTACCACACCGGCCGGAAGGTGCTTGGCATAGGCAATCACGGGCCCAGTATGCGAGCCCGGCCCGAACCCTCCAACCGTCTTTCGCGGCCCGCCGCGTCAGTGCTGGTGGACCTGCTGCCGGTCCGCGAGCAGGCGGCCTTCGGCGTAGCCGAGGGCGGCGCCCGGCAGCGTGGAGGTCCGGCCGCTGTGCAGCACGGTCAGGCCGCCGGTGCGGGGCAGGTCCGGCGCGGGTTCGAGGCCGATGCGGCGCAGCGCCTGCACGGCGACGGCCTCGGCGGAGCCGTGGTAGACGAGCTCCGCTCCCCCGGTCCGGGCGGCGAGGGCGGCCCGGATGGACTCCTCGACGAGTTCGTAGTGCGTGCAGCCGAGCACCACGTCCGTGACGTCGGCCGGGGTGAGCGCCGCGGCGGCGGCGACGGTGCGGGCGACGGCTTCCTCGTCACCGTGCTCGACGGCGTCGGCGAGACCGGGGCAGGGCACCTCGGTGACGCGCGCCCCGGAGGCGAAGTCGCGGATCAGTCCGCGCTGGTACGGGCTGCCGGTGGTGGCGGGGGTGGCCCAGATGGCGACCCGCCCGCCGGCGGCCGCGGCGGGCTTGATCGCCGGGACGGTGCCGATGACGGGGATGCCGGGCTCCAGCTCGGCGCGCAGCGCGGCCAGGGCGTGCACGGAGGCGGTGTTGCAGGCCACGATCAGCGCGTCCGGGCCGAGCGCGGCGGCGGCCCGGGCGACGGCGCGGGCGCGCTCGGTGATGCCGGCGGGCGTACGGGGCCCCCAGGGCATCCCGTCGGGGTCGGAGGACAGCACCAGATCGGCGTCGGGCCGCAGCCGACGCGTCGCGGCGGCCGCAGCGAGGAGGCCGATTCCCGAGTCCATGAGCGCGATCTTCACCCGGTCACTTTAGTCGACGCACCCGTCCCGCCCGCGATCCCCCGCCCCCCGGACCCACCCCCGGCCCGCCCCAGGGCACACCCGACCCACCCCCGGCCCGCCCCAGCGCACACCCGGCCAGCCCCCGGACCGACCCCGACGCACACCCGCCTCCCCCCGGGCCGACCCCCAGCGCACACCCGCCCCGCCCCCGGGCGGACCCCGACGCACGCCCGGCCCGGTTTGCCGCTCTGCCCGGCCCGCCCCCAGCCCGTCGGCCCGCCCCCACGGGACCCGTGGCGCGGCGTGCCGGCCGACTCGCCCCGAAGACCGGGACACGCCCCGCCGCTTCGGCCACACTGCCGCCATGGGCCTCCTCATCGCCGCCTGCGCGTCCCTCGCCGCCTGGCTCTGGCTGACCTTCGCCCAGGGCATGTTCTGGCGCACCGACGTACGCCTCCCCCCGCGCGCCGCCCCCGCCCGCTGGCCCTCCGTGGCCATCGTGGTCCCGGCCCGGGACGAGGCCGGGGTGCTCCCGCTGAGCCTGCCCTCGCTGCTCGCCCAGGACTATCCCGGCGAGGCGCGGATCGTCCTGGTCGACGACGGCAGCACCGACGGCACGGCCGCGCTCGCCCGCCGCCTGGCCGCCGAGCAGCCCGGCCTCCCCCTCTCCGTCGTCTCCCCCGGGGACCCGCCGCCCGGCTGGACCGGCAAGCTCTGGGCGCTGCGGCACGGCATCGGCCACGCCCGTACCGCCGCGGCCGGCGGGCCCGAGTACCTGCTGCTCACCGACGCCGACATCGCGCACGAGCCCGACAGCCTGCGCGAGCTGGTCGCCGCCGCGACCAGCGCCGGCCTCGACCTCGTCTCCCAGATGGCCCGGCTGCGGGTGGCCGGATTCTGGGAGCGGCTCGTCGTACCCGCCTTCGTGTACTTCTTCGCGCAGCTGTACCCCTTCCGCCGGATCAACCGCCCCGCCTCCCGGACGGCCGCGGCGGCCGGCGGCTGCGTGCTGCTGCGGACCGACGCCGCCGTGCGGGCGGGGATCCCGGACTCGATCCGGCAGGCCGTCATCGACGACGTCTCCCTCGCCCGCGCCGTCCAGCGCTCGGGCGGGCGGATCTGGCTGGGGCTGGCGGAGCGGGTGGACAGCGTGCGCCCGTACCCCGCCCTCGGGGACCTGTGGCGGATGGTGTCGCGCAGCGCGTACGCCCAACTCCGCCACCGGCCGCTGCTGCTGGCCGGGACGGTGGCGGGACTGGCGCTGGTGTACCTGGTCCCGCCGGCGGCCCTGTTCGCGGGGCCGGCGGGCCGGTCCTCGGCCGTGGGTGCAGCCACGGCCTGGGCCGGGGGGCTCGCCTGGCTGCTGATGGCGGGGACCTACCTGCCGATGCTGCGGTACTACCGGCAGCCGGCCGCGCTCGCCCCGCTGCTTCCGCTCACGGCGCTGCTCTACCTGCTGATGACCGTGGACTCGGCCGTCCAGCACTACCGGGGGCGCGGGGCCGCCTGGAAGGGCCGTACCTATGCCCGTCCCGGCGACGCCTGAAACCGGCCGGGCGGCCGGGGCACGGAATTCCTCCGCCTGAGGGGACGTCATCCGAGGTCACCGCGTTGTGACAGTGCGTCAGCATGAAGTGCGTGCAAAGACCAAGCAGCGAGCACGAGTAGCAGCAAGACGGGGCGGAAGTGACGAATCGTGCAGGTGAACGTCTAGTGAAAGCTGTGGCGCTGACCTGGGAATATGCAGGTCAGCGCGGTGTTGGCGACACCTGGCTATGGACCCGGTGAAGTCGTGGGCTTAACTTGTCTCCCATGACCTCCCCCCGCTCCACTTATGGCGGCGGTTACTACTCCGCGCCCTCCTTCCCGGACACCCCCATCTACGACTCCCTCGTCGCCGAGCGGGGTACTCCGCAGATCGCCCCGATCCGCGTTCCGGCCGCCTACGAATCCCCCAGTGCCGGTTACTCGAGCGGTGGTTTCCTGCCGGCCCTCGCCTCGTCCATGCCCGCCCTGCCGCCCGCCGCACCGCAGCTGCCGGCGCCCTCGTACGGCTACGGGTATCCGCAGCAGGCCGCTCCGCAGCCGCAGCAGATGCCGGTTCCGCTTCAGCACGCGCCCGCCCCGTACATCCCGCAGCAGCAGGTCGCGGCCCGGGCCGGTTACGTGCCGCAGCCGCAGCCCCAGCAGCCCCGTCCGGCCGCCATGGGCACCGGGTACGAGGCCATGCGCCCGGCGGCGCCGCGCCCGATGGCCCCCATGGCTCCCATGACCCCCATGGCTCCCATGGCCCCCGTGGCGCCGATGACCCCCACCATGGCGCCGGTGGCGTCCGCGGCGGGCGTCCCCTCGTACGAGGACCCGTACGGCCGCCAGTACCAGCAGCGCGCCTACTGATCCCGGCGGGCGCCGGCGGTGGCACCGCCGGCGTCCCGTGCACCGTGCCCGCGGTCGTTGGGGGGCCGGCGGGGGCAGCTGTCACAATGCCCCCATGTCGAACTTGTACGTCCAGTCGTTGCACGTCCACCCCGTCAAGTCGGTGGCGGGGACCGCTCCCGACGAGATAGTCGTGGAGCCCTGGGGACCGGCCGGGGACCGCCGCTGGGCCGTGGTCGACACGACGGGTGCGGTCATCACCCAACGCCAGCAGGCGCGGCTGGCGTTGGCCGCGGCGCGTCCGCTGCCGGGCGGGCGGATCGAGCTGTCGGGACCGGGTATGCCCGCTCTCGTCGTGGAGGTTCCGGAGCCCGGCCCGCTGGAGCCGGTCGTGCTCTTCGGCAAGAAGATCGAGACGGTGGTCGCGGCGTCCGCCGCCGCCGAGTGGTTCACCGCCTACCTCGGCCAGCCCGCACGCCTCGTGCACATGGACGACCCGGCCGTCCGGCGGCCGGTGGACCCCGACTACGCCCTCCCGGGGGAGACCGTCAGCCTGGCCGACGCCTACCCCCTGCTGCTGGCCACCAGCGCCTCGCTGGACGCCCTCAACGAGCTGATCGCCCAGGGCGACCACCCGGAGGAGGGCCCGCTGCCCATGAACCGCTTCCGGCCCAATCTGGTGGTCGGCGGTCCCGCGGCGCCCTGGGCCGAGGACGGCTGGCTGCGCATCGCGATCGGCGACGCGGTCTTCCGCGGGGTGCGCGAATGCGGCCGCTGCATCGTGACCACCACCGACCAGCACACGTCCGAGCGCGGGCGGGAGCCGCTGAAGACCCTGGCCCGGCACCGGCGGATCGGGAAGTCGCTGGCCTTCGGACGCCAGTTGGTGCCGGTCGTCACGGGCACGGTCCGGGTGGGCGACGAGGTGCGCGTCCTGGAGTGAGCGCGGCCGCCGCACCCGGAGGTCCCGACCCCGCCGCTGACCACGGCGGGCAGACGGAATGACACCTTCGAGGGGCTCGTGGCGTCCACTGGAACCAACGGGCCGCACGGGGCCGTTGGAGCATGCAGGACGACGGACGAAGACGTAGACCGGGCATGGGGCAGGGGGAGCCGGACCGTGCGGACAGCAATGGGTGTGTGGCGTTGGCGGCGCAATCCGCTGCGCAGGCCGACCGATCTCTTCGAGGCGTGGGTGGCGTTCGCCGCGCTGGTGTGCGTACTGCTGGTGGCTCCGGCCGTCGGCTGGGTGGCGGGCCTCCAGGTGGACGGGACCCTGCAGCGGGCCGCGCGCGAGCAGCGGCACGAGCGGTACCTGGTCCCGGCGGTGGTGGTGCGGCCCGCTCCGGGCGCGGCCGATCCGTCGGCGCAGCGGCAGGCCCCGGAGCGGACGCGGATCGTGGCCTCCTGGACCGCGCCCGACGGCAGCAGCCACCAGGGCACGGTCCCGGCGGCGGAGGAACCGCCGCGGGCGGGCGACCGGTTCCGGATATGGACCGACATCCGGGGCCGGCTGGTGGGGCAGCCGCTCGACCCCACCGCCGCCTCGTTCCACGCGGGTGCCGCGGGCCTGGCCGCCGCGCTCACCGCGGCCGCGCTGGCGGAGACGGTCCGGCGGCTGGTCGTACGCCGGCTCATGCATCGGCGGTACACGCGTCTGGACCGGGCGTGGGCGGCGGCGGGACCGGACTGGGGCCGGGCGGATGCGGGCAGCTGACCTGGCCACTCACCGGGCCCTCGCGCGCTACCGTGGAGCCGGAGGCCGGTCGCTCCGGTCTCTTCGGTCTCATCGGCAGCTCCCGGCTCCCCGGTCGCTTCCGCAGGTCCGGCAGCACGAGTACCAGGGTGGGGGCACGACAGCACGATGGCTCAGGGCACGGTCCAGGTGACGCACGGCGGGACCTCTCGGTGGCGACGGCGTTCCGGGGAGTATCCGACGCTGGCCGCCGCGCTCGCCGCGGCCGGCGACGGGGACGTGCTGTCCATCGCCCCCGGCACCTACCGGGAGAACCTGGTTCTGCGTCATGCCGTCACCCTGCGCGGGCCCGAGGGCGCGGTGGCCGGGTCGGTGCGCATCGCCCCGCTCGACGGGGTCGCGCTGACCGTGCGCGCCTCGGCCGTGGTCCAGGACCTGTACCTGGAGGGCGCGGACCGGGCGGCGCCCGCGCTGCTGGTCGAGGAGGGCTCGCCCGAGCTCACCGACCTGCGCGTGCACACCCGTTCGGCGTCCGGCATCGAGGTGCGCGGCGGGGCCCGGCCCCTGGTGCGCCGGTGCACGGTGGAGAATCCGGCCGGGGTGGGGATCTCCGTCCTGGACGGCGGCGGCGGGGTGTTCGAGGAGTGCGAGGTCGTCGTCGCCGGGCAGGCCGGGGTCTCGGTGCGCGGCGGGCACCCGCGACTGGAGCGCTGCCGGATCCACCACGCCGTCGGCGCGGGCATCGCGGTCACCGGTGAGGGCTCGGGGCTGGAGGCCCTCGGCTGCGAGGTGTACGAGGTCAAGGGCGCGGGCGTGCAGGTCGCCGCGCGGGCCGCGGCCCGGCTGACCGACTGCGCCGTGCACCGCACGTCCGCCGACGGGGTCACCCTCGACACGGACGCGGTGCTGACGCTCGCCGGCTGCGACATCCACGACATCCCGGAGAACGCCGTCGACCTGCGCTCCCGTTCGGTTCTCACCCTCAGCCGCACCACGGTGCGCCGGTTCGGGCGCAACGGCCTGTCGGTGTGGGACCCGGGGACCCGGGTCGACGCCGAGTCCTGCGAGATCCACGACAGCACGGGCGACTATCCGGCGGTGTGGGTCAGCGACGGGGCCACCGCCTCGCTGAAGTCCTGCCGGCTCCACGACGTGCCGGACGCGCTGTTCGTGCTGGACCGGGGCTCGCGGGTGGACGTGGTCGACAGCGACTTCTCGCAGGTGCGCAACACGGCCGTCTCGGTGAGCGACGGGGCGAGCGCGCAGCTCGACGACTGCCGGATCCGGGAGGCCGGCACCGGGGCGTGGTTCCGCGACCACGGCAGCGGCGGATCGCTCGCCGACTGCACCGTCGACGCCGTGCAGACGGGTGTGATCGTCACCAAGGGCGCCGATCCGGTCCTGGAGCGGTGCACGGTCACCTCCGCCGCCGAGGCCGGGTTCTACGTGTCGGCCGGCGGCCGGGGGACCTTCACCGCCTGCCGGGTGACGGGCAGTTCCGGTTTCGGCTTCCACGTCATCGACGGCTGCCGCACGACCCTCACCCGGTGCCACACCGAGCGCTGCGCGCGCGGGGGCTACGAGTTCGCGGAGGACGGCCCGCTCGCCGAGGGCTGCACCGGCGACGAGGGCGGTACGGGCCCTGCGGCGCGGGCCGCCGGCGGTGTGCTCGCGGGGGCGCGGCCCGGTGGCACGGGTCCGCGTACCGCGACGGCCGCGCAGGGCCTCTCGGGGCGTCCGGCCGACCGGGTGCCGCCCTCCCGGACCGGGGACGGGCCGGACGCCGGGGCCGCGGCCGGAGCCGGAGCCGGCAGCTCCGCCGCCGCGCAGGCCCCGGCAGCGGCGGGGGACGCCCGGGGCTCGGGCGAGGTGCTGGGGCAGCTCGACGCGCTGGTCGGGCTGGACAGCGTCAAGCGCGAGGTGCGGGCCCTCACCGACATGATCGAGGTCGGGCGGCGGCGGCAGCAGGCGGGCCTGAAGGCGGCTTCGGTGCGCCGGCACCTGGTCTTCACGGGCTCCCCGGGCACGGGCAAGACCACGGTCGCCCGCCTGTACGGGGAGATCCTGGCCTCGCTCGGGGTGCTGGAGCGCGGCCACCTGGTCGAGGTGTCGAGGGTGGACCTGGTCGGCGAGCACATCGGGTCGACGGCGATCCGTACGCAGGAGGCCTTCGACCGGGCGCGGGGCGGGGTGCTGTTCATCGACGAGGCGTACGCGCTGGCCCCGGAGGACTCCGGCCGGGACTTCGGGCGTGAGGCGATCGACACGCTGGTGAAGCTGATGGAGGACCACCGGGACGCGGTGGTGGTGATCGTCGCCGGGTACACGGAGGAGATGGAGCGGTTCCTGACGGTCAACCCGGGGGTGGCCTCGCGGTTCTCCCGCACCATCACCTTCGGGGACTACGGGCCGCAGGAGCTGCTGCGGATCGTGGAGCAGCAGGCGGAGGAGCACGAGTACCGGCTCGGCGAGGGCACCGGGGAGGCCCTGCTGAAGTACTTCACGGAGCTTCCCAAGGGCCCGGCGTTCGGCAACGGCCGGACCGCCCGCCAGACCTTCGAGGCGATGGTGGAGCGGCACGCGGGCCGGGTGGCGCAGCTGGCCGACCCGGGCACGGACGAGCTCACCCTGCTGTTCCCGGAGGACCTGCCGGCGCTGCCGGCGGAGTGCTGATCCGCCGCCCGGCGGGGACTTCTGACAGGGAGTCAGCTATGGTGGCGCGGCGCGCACCCGCGCCGCACCGCACCGCAGCGGACGCACCCCAGGGGGTAACGCCATGGCCCGCCGACTCCGCCCCGTGGGGCTGGAATTCATCGAGCACGCCCCGACCCGGCTGGCGTTCACGGCCCGGACCGCCGCCCCGCCGGACGCCGTGTACCGGGCGCTCGCGGACGAGGTCACGGGCTGGCCCGCCTGGTTCCGCGCGGTCAGCCTGGCCCGGCCGACCGGCGGCGGGGCGGGCCGGGAGGTACGGCTGGTGGGCGGGGTCCGCTTCCGGGAGACGGTGGTGGCCCGCGACCCCGGGCTGCGCTACGCCTACCGCGTCGACGAGACCAACGCGCCGGGCATGAGCGCCCTGGTGGAGGAGTGGCTGCTGGCGCCGGGGCCGGGCGCCGCCGGGACCCTCGTCCGCTGGACGTTCGCCGCCGACGGCCCGGCCCCGGTCAGGCTGGCGCTGGCCGCCGCCCGCCCGGGCCTCGGCCACTCCTTCCGCACGGCGGTGCGCGCCCTGGACGTCCGCCTCGCGGCGCGCACCGCCTCCTAGCCTCAGCCCTGCGGCTCGCGCCACTCGCCGGTCTCCAGCAGGGTCTGGACCGTCTTGGCGTACGGGGCGATGTCGAGGCCCTGGGCCGCCAGCCACTCGTCCGAGTAGTACTTGTCGAGGTAGCGGTCGCCCGGGTCGCAGAGCAGGGTCACGACGCTGCCCTTGCGGCCCTCCGCCACCATCTCGGAGACGATCTTCAGGGCGCTCCACAGCCCGGTGCCGGTGGAGCCTCCCGCCTTGCGCCCGATGGCCTGTTCGAGGGCGCGGCAGGCGGCGACGGAGGCCGCGTCCGGCACCTTCATCATGCGGTCGACGGCACCGGGCACGAAGCTCGGCTCCATGCGGGGGCGGCCGATGCCCTCGATGCGCGAGCCGCAGTCGCTGCTCGCGTGCGGGTCGTGGTTGGTCCAGCCGTCGAAGAAACAGGAGTTCTCCGGGTCCGGGACGCAGACGCGGGTGTCGTGCTGCATGTAGTGGACGTAGCGGGCGATGGTGGCGGAGGTGCCGCCGGTGCCGGCCGTCGCCACGATCCAGGCGGGTTCGGGGTACCGCTCCAGGCGCAGCTGCTGGTACATCGACTCGGCGATGTTGTTGTTGCCGCGCCAGTCGGTGGCGCGCTCGGCGTAGGTGAACTGGTCCATGTAGTGGCCGCCGGTGCGGGCGGCCAGGTCGGCGGACTCCTCGTACATCTTCATCGGGTCGTCGACGAAGTGGCATTCGCCGCCGTGGAATTCGATGAGCCGGCACTTCTCCGGGCTGGTGGTCCTCGGCATGACCGCGATGAACGGGACGCCGATCAGCTTGGCGAAGTACGCCTCGGAGACCGCGGTGGAGCCGCTGGAGGCCTCGATGACCGGACGGCCGGGGCGGACCCAGCCGTTGCAGAGGGCGTAGAGGAACAGCGAGCGGGCGAGGCGGTGCTTGAGGGAGCCCGTCGGGTGGGTGGACTCGTCCTTCAGGTAGAGGTCGATGCCCCACGCCTCGGGCAGCGGGAAGCGCAGCAGGTGCGTGTCGGCGGAGCGGTTGGCGTCCGCCTGGACCTTGCGCACGGCCTCCTTGAGCCAGGCCCGGTAGTCGGCGTCGCTGCGGTCGATGTCGACCGTCGTCGCCGTGCTCCCGGCCGTGTTCGAGACCGGTGTACCGGTGGTGCCGGTGGTGCTCATGCGCCTTGCTCCTTTGTCGTTTCCAAAGCCCCCTCCTTTCGAAATGTACCCCCCTCACCTGCGCAAATGATTACTTTGGGTTTCTATGCGGATCGCTTTCGTCCGCGGCCCCGGGCGTTCGGTTGCAAGCGGCGCCACTGTGGGTGACCCTGGTGATTGCGTCACCGAGGGTGCAGCACCCGTAACAATGATGTCGGGGAGTCGCAGCCGTGATCAGTCATTCCCGCAGGCACTGCGTCGTCGAACTGCAGGCCCTGCCAGCGCGGATCGGTCAGGTCCGCAGAATCATCTCCGCGCAACTGCGCCACTGGCAGCTCGACCCGCTCATAGACCGGGCTGCGCTCGGCGTGACGGAGCTGCTCAGCAACGTCCACCGCCATGCGCAGCCGGACAAGGTGTGCACGGTCGAGATCGAACTCCGCCTGGGGCGGCTGACCGTCTCCGTCCACGACAGCGATCCGCGGCTGCCCGTCCGCCGGATCGCCGATGACCTGGAGACCTGCGGGCGCGGCCTGGCGCTCGTCGAGGCGGTCAGCGAGGCCTGGGGGGCCCGGTCACGGCCGGACGGGCCCGGCAAGGTGGTCTGGTTCTCCATGCGGGCCGCCCCCGCGCCGGCGGCGCCGCCGCGCAGGGTCAGCATCGGCGTGAAGAAGACCGTACGGAAACCCGCCCGCCCGGTGCTCGCCGCCGTCGACGCCCGGGCCGTCGTGACCGGCGTGCCCGCGTCGGCCGTCCTCGGCGCCAGGCCCGGCTGACTCCCCCGCGGCCCGGCCGGGGCGCACCCGCGCGGCTCAGGCCGCCGCGCCCAGCGCCCCCAGCGGGTCGTCCAGCACGGGCTGCCACGCCAGCTCCGCCGCCCCGACCAGGCTGTTGTGGTCGAGGGTGCACGGCAGGATCGGCACGCCCCCGCTGCGCCCCCACAGGCTGCGGTCGGCGACCACCGCGCGCAGCCGCTCCGGGTCGGCGTACAGCAGCTCCCGGTGCAGGCCGCCGAGGATGATCCGGTCCGGGTTCAGGATGTTGACCAGGCCAGCGAGGCCCAGCCCGAGCCGGTCGATGAGCTCCTCGGCGGCCGCCCGGACCGACGGCTGCGCGTACTCGGCGCGCAGCAGGTCCCGGGCCTGCGCCAGCAGCGACACCTCGGGGCCGGGCGTGCGGCCGGCCGCGGTCAGGAAGGCCAGCGGGTCGGCCTCCACGTCCAGGCAGCCCCGGCTGCCGCAGTGGCAGGCCCGCCCCTCCGGGTTCACGGTGAGGTGGCCGACCTCCAGGGCCAGGCCCGCGCTGCCGCTGTGCAGCCGGCCGTCGAGCACCAGCGCCCCGCCGACCCCGCGGTGTCCGGTGGCCACGCAGAGCAGGTGCTGGGCGCTGCGGCCGGCGCCGTGCCGGTGCTCGGCGAGCGCGGCCAGGTTGACGTCGTTGCCGGTCAGGGCCGGCCCGTCGATGCCGGCCGCCTTGACGCGCTCGGCGAAGATGGCCCGCACCGGGGAGCCCGGCGGCCAGGCCAGGTGCAGCGGGTTCAGGGCCGTCCCCTCGGGCTCCGCGACCGCCGACGGCACCGCGAGGCCCGCGCCGACGCAGCGCCGGCCGGACTCGGCGAGCAGCCGGGCGCCCGCGTCGACGACCGCGCCGAGCACCTGGGCCGGGTCGGCGGAGACGGTGAGCTTGCCGGGTGCGGTGGCCACGATGCGCCCGCCGAGGCCGACGAGGGCCGCCCGGAACCCGTCGGGGTGGACCTGCGCCGCCAGCGCCACGGGGCCGTTCTCGTCGACGGCGAGCCGGTGCGAGGGGCGGCCCTGGGTGCCGCCGGCGCCGCCGGGGCGGGAGTCGACGCGGATCAGGCCGAGGGCCTCCAGCTCGGCGGCGACGGCTCCGGCGGTGGCACGGGTGACGCCGAGCTCGGCCGTGAGCACCGCCCGGGTCGGGGCCCGGCCGGTGTGGACGAGTTCCAGCGCCGGGCCGAGTGCGCCGCGGCCGCGCTCCAGCCTGGTCCTCGCGGACGCCGCCGACGCCGTGGTCTCGTCCCCCGCCCCCAGCGGGGCCCCGTTGCCGTTCATGAGGGGATCCTCGCATGATCGGGGGCCGCCCCTCGCCCCGGCTACGGCCCGAGGCCGCCGACCCGCAGGGTGATGTTGAGGCGGCCGGTCAGCCCCAGCCCCGGCGGGGCCGTGCCCGGCAGCACCTTCGGCACCCCGTGGTAGGCGAGTCGGCTCGGACCGCCGAAGACGAACAGGTCCCCGCTGCGCAGCTCGACGTCCCGGTACGGGCGGCCCCGCGAGGCGGTGTTGCCGAAGCGGAAGAGGCAGGAGTCACCCAGGCTGAGCGAGACCACCGGGGCCCCGGAGCGCTCCTCGGCGTCGCGGTGCATGCCCATCCGGGAGTCGCCGTCGTAGAAGTTCACCAGCGCGATGTCGTACGCCTCCGAGGGCGGCGGGGGCGTCCCGTACGCGGCGGTGACGGCCCGCCGTCCCAGCCCGGCGAGCCACGCGGGCATCGGCTTGACCGGCGCCCCGTCCCCGTCGACGGCGGTGCGCGCGTAGGCGTACGGGTACCAGTGCAGGCCCAGGCACACCTGCCGGGCGGTCATCGTCCCGCCCCCGGGGGTGCGCACGGTGCGCAGTCCTGCGGGCGGGCGGGCCCACTCGCGGCAGGCGGCGAGCAGCTCCCGCTGGCGCCGGGGCCCGAGCCAGTCGGGCAGGTGCACGGCGCCGGGTGCGATCTCGGTGCGCTCGCGCGGGAAGAGCTCCCCGTGCGGGAAGGGCTCCCCGTGCGGCGGGGGTTTCCCGTCCACCCTCCCATTCTCGGGGGCGGCTGGCAGACTCGCGGCATGAAGATCACCGAATACGTGGAGGTCCTGGCCCGGGAGGGCGAACTCCTCGCCGACCAGGCCGAACGGGCGGGTACGGACGCCCTCGTGCCCACCTGCCCCGAGTGGCGGGTCGCCGACCTGCTGCGGCACACCGGTGCCGTGCACCGCTGGGCCGCCGGGTTCGTGCGGGAGGGCCTGGTGGAGCGGGTGCCGTTCCCCGAGCCGCCGGAGCTGACGGGGGTGGAGCTGCTGGCCTGGTTCCGGGAGGGGCACGCGGAGCTGGTCCGGACCCTGGCCCAGGCGCCGGAGGGGGTGGCCTGCTTCACCTTCCTGCCGACGGCGCCGCCGTCGCCGCTGGCGTTCTGGGCCCGGCGGCAGGCGCACGAGACGACGGTGCACCGCTTCGACGCCGAGTCGGCGCGGGGCACCGCCTTCTCGGAGGTGGCCCCGGAGTTCGCGGAGGACGGGGTGGACGAGCTGCTGACCGGCTTCCACGCCCGGCCGGGCAGCCGGGTGCGGACCGAGGAGCCCCGGGTGCTGCGGGTGCGGGCCGCGGACACGGGCGCCGTGTGGACGGTCCACCTGTCGAAGGAGCCGGCACGTACGGTGCGGGGCGACACCGGCGAGGAGCCGGACTGCGAGGTGACCGGCGAGGCGTCCTGGCTGTACGCCGCCCTGTGGAACCGGCTCCCGCTCTCCGGTCCGGGTGTGCGCGGGGACGGGTCGCTGGCCCGGCTGTGGCAGGAGACGGCGGGCATCTGACGGCGACGGCCGTCGGACGGCCCTCGGACGCCCGGCTGCACGCGTCCGGCTGCACGCGTCCGGCTGCGGGCGCCCGACGGAAATGGGCGTGCGCGGCGGCGGGCGGCTTGGCAGGGTGGGCACCATGGCCTCCGGTACCTCTCCCTCCGCCCCCTCCTCCCCGCACTCCCCCGACTGGATCACCACCCCGGTCGGGGAATGCCTCCTGCGCGGCGCCCTGGAGCTGGAACGCACCGGGCTCGGGCTGCTGCCGCACCGGCTCCCCGCCCGGGCCCGCGCCCAGTGCGCCGACGGGCAGCTGGCCAAGGCGGAGGCGCAGCCCTCCGGCGTACGGCTGGTGTTCCGCACCCGGGCGACGGCCGTCGAACTGGACGCCGTACGCACCAGGACGGCCTACCGGGGAGCCCCGCCGCGCCCCGACGGCGTGTACGACCTGCTGGTGGACGGCCGGCTCGCCGGCCAGGGCACGGTGACCGGCGGGCACGTCCTGATGGTGGACATGGCCACCGGGTCCGAGGAGCGGATCCCCGGCCCCGTCGGCACGGTCCGCTTCGCCGGCCTGCCGGACCGGGTCAAGGACGTGGAGATCTGGCTGCCGCACAACGAGGTCACCGAGCTGGTGGCCCTGCGGACCGACGCCCCCGTCGAGCCGGCCCCGGACCGGGGCCGCAGGGTGTGGCTGCACCACGGCAGTTCGATCAGCCACGGCTCCGACGCGGCGAGCCCCAGCACGACCTGGCCGGCGCTGGCCGCCTCCCTCGGCGGGGTGGAGCTGGTCAACCTCGGTCTGAGCGGCAGCGCCCTGCTCGACCCGTTCACCGCCCGGACCCTGCGGGACGCCCCGGCCGACCTGATCAGCGTCAAGATCGGCATCAACCTGGTCAACCACGACCTGATGCGGCTGCGCGGCTTCGGACCCGCCGTCCACGGCTTCCTCGACACCGTCCGCGAAGGCCACCCGGACGTCCCGCTGCTGGTCGTCTCACCGATCCTCTGCCCGATCCACGAGGACACCCCGGGGCCCAGCGCCCCCGACCACTCCGAACTCGCCGCCGGCAGGCTCCGGTTCCGGGCCGCGGGCGACCCGGCGGAGGCCGCCGCGGGCAAGCTGACCCTGAAGGCCGTCCGGGCGGAGCTGGCCCGCATCGTGCGGGAGCGTGCGGCCGAGGACCCGAACCTGCACCACCTGGACGGGCTCGACCTCTACGGCGCGGCCGACTTCGCGGAACTCCCGCTCCCCGACGACCTCCACCCGGCCCCGCAGACGCACCGCCTCATCGGCAGCCGCTTCGCCGCCCGCGCCTTCGCGGCGGACGGCCCCTTCGGCGCCGCGTAGCCGGTCAGCCGGACGGGTCCGGCTCGCCCAGGGTGGCCGCGTAGGCGGTCTGGGGGCGGTACTTCCAGGAGGGGCTGGTGTTCCAGGGGTTGGGCATGGCCGCGCTCGTCGCGTAGGCGTACCCGGCGCCGCGGTCGAAGGCGGTGCGGAGCGCGCTGCGCATCGCGGCGCCGCCCGGGACCTCGTGGACGAGGTGCCAGAACGCGGTGCCGCTCGGGTCGAGTTCGGTGCCCGGGCGGTAGCCGCCCCGGGCGTCGAACACGTTTCCCTGCCAGCCGCCCGTGGAGTACGCCGCGTACGTGTCCTCGTAGGTGACGAAGACGTCGGCCGTGCGGTGGCCCGGTTCGAGGTAGCAGTCGGCGATGGCGGTGCCGGGGTTGTTCACGACGAGGTCGTCGACGTCCGGGTCGACGGCGTGCATGGCGTCCTGGACGTAGCGGCGCAGGGCGGCGTAGTGGTCGCGGGTGGCGTTGCCGGGGCCGCAGTCGCGGCTGACGACGTCGAAGAAGATGCCGTCGACGTGGAGCCGGCCGTCGTCCTGCCCGGCGGGCCCCAGGTAGTTGTCCACGGAGGCCTTGACGGCCGCGAGGTCCCGGTTGCCGTGGTCGGTGTGGACGTAGCCGAGGACCTTGGTCTTCTCGCCGGTGGCGGTGGTGCCCGCGCGCAGGGCGTCGGCGCGGGCCCGCCAGGGGCCGTCGAAGGGGGCGTCGCCGTTGCCGGGGTTGAGGACGACCACGGAGGCGGCGGGGGTGGTGGCGGTGAGGGCGGTCAGCATCGGGTCGCCGGCCCGGACGTAGGCGGGGACGCCGATCTCCAGGCCGCGCACGCCGGGTATCCGGGGAGCGGGAGCCGGTGACGGCTCCGCCTGTCTCGCGGAGGCGGGTACGGCCGGCGCCGGTGCGGCGAGCAGCACGATCAGGGCGACGGCGTACAGGGCCTTCAGTACGCGGGCGGGGGCCACGGCTGTTCCTCCGGCTGCAGCGGGGGCGGGGGGCGGGGTCCCGAGGAACACTAGACGCGCGGGAACCCGGTGAAGGCCGAACCACCCGGATCGGTATGAAGAACTGACGAACGACTCGTCACCGTGACCCCGCACGGCCCGGTCACACGGCGGGCAGTCCGACCGAGTGCGCCAGCTGCCCGGCGGCGTGCGCGAAGAAGGCCTCCCGCTCCTCGACGACCCGGTTGAACTGGCCGAACAGCTCGAAGGAGACCAGGCCGACGAGCTGCGCCCAGGACGCGACCAGGGCGGCCGTCACCGCCGGGGGCAGGCCTTCGGCGAAGTCGGCGGTCATCCGCCGGGCTTCGGGGCGCAGGGCGTCGGGCAGCGGCGGCAGGGCGAGGCCGCGGCCCTCGTAGGCGGTGCGGACGATGCCGATGAGGACGTTGCCCACGCGCGAGGCGGGGCCGACGGTGTCGAGCGGTGCGCTGTAGCCGGGTACCGGTGAGCCGTAGACGAGGGCGTACTCGTGCGGGTGGGCCAGGGCCCAGGTGCGGACCGCCGCGCAGGCCGCAGTCCAGCGAGCGCGGGGGGTGGCGCCGGCGGCGAGGGCGGTGGCGTCGGCGGTTTCGACGGCGGCGCCGAGGCCGTCGTAGGCGTCGATGATCAGCGCGGTGAGCAGGTCGTCGCGGCTGGGGAAGTAGCGGTAGAGGGCGGAGGAGACCATGCCCAGCTCGCGGGCGACGGCGCGCAGCGAGAGTTTGGCGGCTCCCTCGGCCGCGAGTCTGCGGCGCGCCTCGTCCTTGATGGCGGCGGTGACCTCGATGCGGGCCCGTTCCCTGGCCCCTCGCACGGTGCTCATGCGGATCAGTGTGCCATGCAGATCGGAGCAGTGAACAAAAACGGGAGCACCGATCCATTGAGAGAGCACTGCTCTTGTTTTGGTGCACCGATCCGTGCACACTGTTCTCAAGCGAGAGCAGTGCTCTCCAAACACCGCCCGGAGGCCCCCATGAACGCGCCCGCCCCCTACTACGTCCAGGCCGGCCCCTTCGCCGTGCGCTTCAACGCCCTCTTCGGCAAGCTGGCCCGCCTCGGCGTCAGCCTGGCCGGCACGGCCGAGCTGTCGGTGCGCGGCCGCACCTCCGGCACGATGCAGCGCATTCCCGTCAACCCGCACCTCTACGAGGGCGGGCAGTACCTCGTCTCGGCCCGCGGCCACTCCCAGTGGGTCCGCAACATGCGCGTGGCCGGCGGCGGCGAGCTGCGCGTCGGCCGCAAGGTCCGCGCCTTCACCGCCGAGGAGCTGACCGACCCGGCGGAGAAGGCGGCCGTGCTGCGCGCCTACCTGGAGAAGTGGGGGTGGGAGGTCAACCGGTTCTTCCAGGGCGTCACCGCCCGGTCCACCGACGCCGAGCTCCGGACGGCCGCCGGGGACCACCCCGTCTTCCGCATCACGGTGTCCCGCTGACCGGCCCAACCCCCGCCGGCCCGTCCCGGCCGGCCCTCCTCCGCCCCGGCCCGCCCCCGGGCACGGCGGAGCGCCGGCCCCCGAGGGGAACCGGCGCTCCGCGTCGTCCGACGTGCTCCGGCCGCTACCCTCGGCGGGCGCGCGCCTGGCGCTCGTCCAGCAGGTGCAGGGCCCGGCGCGCCAGCGGGTACGTACGGACCAGGTCGGGCAGCGTCATCGAGCCCCGGGTGATGCGGGCGAAGGCCGTCCAGGCCGGCCGCACGCCCGTGAGCGCCGCGTGGAACAGCCCCGGGCGGGACTCGAACACGGTCAGCATCCGCTTGCCGACCGCCATTTCAACGCCCAGCCCGGCCTTGACCGCGAAGGCGTAGTTGAGCGCCTGGCGGCGCGCGTCCACCGCGTCCTGCGCCTCGGAGACCTTGACCGCCCACTCCCCCGCGAGGCGTCCCGAGCGCAGCGCGAAGGAGATGCCCTCCCGCGTCCACGGCTCCAGCAGCCCGGCCGCGTCACCCGCCACCAGCACCCGGCCGCGCGAGAGCGGGGAATCGGGCTTCCTGCAGCGCGTCAGGTGGCCGGAGGAGACGGCCGGTTCGAAGCCGGCCAGGCCCAAGCGGGCGATGAAGTCGTCGAGGTACCGCTTGGTCGCCGCGCCCTCGCCCTTCGCCGAGATGACCCCGACGGTGAGCGTGTCGCCCTTGGGGAAGACCCAGCCGTAGCTGCCGGGCAGCGGGCCCCAGTCGATCAGGATGCGGCCCTTCCAGTCCTCGGCCACCGTCTGCGGCACCGGGATCTCCGCCTCCAGGCCGAGGTCCACCTGGTCCATCTCCACGCCGACATGGGCGCCGATCCGGCTGGCGCTGCCGTCGGCGCCGACCACGGCCCGCGCCAGGACGGTCTCGCCGTCCGCGAGCACCACGGCGACGGTGCGCCGGTCCGGCACGGCCGCGCCGTGCTGCTCGACCCGGGACACGGCCGTGCCCGTGCGCAGGGTCGCGCCGGCCTTCTCGGCCTCCGCGACCAGTGCCGCGTCGAACTCGGGCCGGTTGATCAGCCCGAACAGCATGTTCTTCGAGCGCCGGGTCCGGGCCAGCCTGCCGTTCAGGGAGAAGGTGACGGCGTGGATGCGGTCCTTGAGGGGCAGCGTGAAGCCCGGCGGGAGGGCGTCGCGCGAGGGACCGATGATGCCGCCGCCGCAGGTCTTGTACCGGGGCAGCTCCGCCTTCTCCAGCAGCAGGACGCTGCGGCCCGCCGAGGCCGCTGCGTACGCCGCGGACGCCCCGGCCGGTCCGGCGCCGACCACGACGACGTCCCACACCTCCGCCGCACCCTGCGCGGCGGTGCCGCCCGCCCCTTCGGCCGTCTCCCCGGCCGTCTCCGCCGGGGTGCCGTCGTCCGCCCCCCGAGCGGCCTGCTCTGCGTTCGCGCCGTTCACGTCGTCGTCGCTGCTCACGATGTGCTGCTGCTCCTGATCACCCGGTTGCTCCGATGCCGTGGAAATCCTACGGCGAGCCGCCGCCTCGTCCCTCTGTGCGAGGATCGTGACAGTCTTTCGCCTTGCATTCGCCGTACCCCGGCACCCACAACAACGTCGCACCCACGAGGAGCGTGCCCATGTCCCAGAATCCGATCGCCGAGACCGTCGCCTCGCTCATGCCCCGCGCCAAGGCGGAGCTGACCGAGCTGGTGGCCTTCCAGTCGGTCGCGGACTGGGCCCAGTTCCCGCAGAGCGAGAGCCAGGCCGCCGCGAACTGGGTGGCCGACGCCCTGCGCACCGAGGGCTTCCAGGACGTGGCGCTGCTCGACACCCCGGACGGCACCCAGTCCGTGTACGGGTTCCTGCCCGGCCCCGAGGGCGCCCCGACCGTTCTGCTGTACGCGCACTACGACGTGCAGCCGCCGCTGGACGACGCCGCCTGGATCTCCCCCGCGTTCGAGCTGACCGAGCGCGACGGCCGCTGGTACGGGCGCGGCGCCGCGGACTGCAAGGGCGGCTTCATCATGCACCTGCTCGCGCTGCGCGCCCTGAAGGCCAACGGCGGGGTGCCGGTGAACGTGAAGGTGATCGTCGAGGGTTCGGAGGAGCAGGGCACCGGCGGCCTCCAGCAGTACGCCGAGGCCAACCCGGAGCTGCTGGCCGCCGACACGATCGTCATCGGCGACGCGGGCAACTTCCGCCTCGGCCTGCCGACGGTGACGGCCACCCTGCGCGGGATGACCCTGATCAAGGTCAAGCTCGACACCCTGGGCGGGAACCTGCACTCGGGCATGTTCGGCGGTGTCGCCCCCGACGCGCTCGCCGCGCTGATCCGGCTGCTGGACTCGCTGCGCTCCGAGGACGGTTCGACGACCGTGGACGGTCTCGCCTCGGACGCGGTGTGGGAGGGCCTGCAGTACCCGGAGGCCGACTTCCGCGCCGACGCGAAGGTCCTGGACGGCGTCGAGCTGATCGGTGAGGGCACCATCGCCGACCGGCTGTGGGCCCGTCCGGCCGTCACCGTGCTCGGCATCGACTGCCCGCCGGTCGTGGGCGCGACCCCGTCCGTGCACGCGAGCGCCGGCGCGCTGATCAGCCTGCGCGTGCCGCCGGGCGTGGACACCACGGAGGCCATCAAGCTGCTGGAGGCGCACCTGGTGGCGCACACCCCCTGGAAGGCGCGGCTGGAGCTGGAGGTCGTCGGTCAGGGCCAGCCCTTCCAGGCGGACACGAGCAGCCCGGCGTACGCGTCGATGGCGGCCGCCCTCAGCGAGGCGTACGACGGCCAGGAGATGCAGATCAGCGGCATGGGCGGGTCCATCCCGCTGTGCAACACGCTGACGTCCCTGTACCCGCGGGCGGAGATGCTGCTGATCGGGCTGAGCGAGCCCGAGGCGCAGATCCACGCGGTGAACGAGAGCGTCTCCCCGGAGGAGCTGGAGCGGCTGTCGGTCGCCGAGGCCCTGTTCCTGGTGAACTACGCGGCCTCCAAGAGCGCCTGACGGCCTGCCGCCGGCCGGCGGCGGCCGGCGGCGGCCGGCGGCGGCACCCCTTCCCCGTACGCCCAGGGCGCACTGCGCCCTGGGCGTACTCTGCTCCCGGCGAAGTCCGGTGTCCGCGGCGGGACCGGGCGCTTACGGTCGCCGTCATGGATCTTGTTGAAGTCATCCCGGACCGGCTCCACATGCTGCGCTTCGCCATCGGCCAGGCCTACCTCTGGCAGGACGGCGGGGCCCTCACCCTGATCGACGCCGGGCACGCCGGCTCCGCCGACGCCATCGAGGAGGCGATACGCTCCCTCGGGCTGGAGCCCGGGCGGCTGGAGCGGATCGTCCTGACGCACTGCCACCGCGACCACGTCGGCTCCGCCGGGGAACTCGCCGCCCGCCGGGGCGCGCGGGTACTGGCCCACCGGCTGGACGCCCCGGTGGTGCGCGGCGAGCAGCCGGTCCCCGAGCCGGTCCTGCTGGACTGGGAGGTCCCGCTCTACGCGCACGGGATGACGACCCCCGAGGCCCCGCCGACCCGGGTCGACCGGGAGCTGGAGGACGGCGAGGTGCTGGACTTCGGCGGCGGGGCGGTCGTGGTCCACGCCCCGGGGCACACGCCGGGCAGCATCGGCGTGCACCTGCCCGAGCACGGGGTCCTGTTCACGGGGGACTGCGTGGCGGGGGTCGGCCAGGTGATGCTGGGGGTCTTCAACACCGACCGGGCCCAGGCGATCGCCTCCTTCGGCCGGCTGGCCGCCCTCGCCCCGTCGGTGGCCTGCTTCGGCCACGGCGACCCCTGGACCGAGGAGACCGCGAAGGCCCTCGACGAGGCCGCGCGGGCGGCCTCGGCCTGAGTACGGCCGGACCCCGGTGGGCGGGCCCGGGGTCCGGGGCCCGCGTCAGGGGGTGGGGCGGCCCGACTCCAGGTAGAGGGGGTTGCCGCGCTCGCGGGCGCGCAGGGCCCCGCGCAGCCGTTCCAGGCGCTGCGGCGGCAACAGGTCGGCGGCCTCGGACTCGGTGACGAAGCGCCAGGCCCGCAGTTCCGGGCCGGGGAGCCGCAGCCGTTCGGTCTCCTCCTCCGACAGCCGCCCGCCGTCGAACAGCAGCCGCAGTCCCCCGTAGGCCGGGGGGCGGGGCGGCTCCCAGTCGACGACGAGCAGGCCGGGGACGTGCTCCAGCGTCAGGCCGAGCTCCTCGGCGACCTCCCGTACGCCGGCCCGTGCCGGGGCCTCGCCCGGCTCGACCACCCCGCCCGGGAACTCCCAGCCCGGCTTGTACGTCGGATCCACCAGGAGGACCCGGTCCCGGTCGTCGAAGAGCAGGACCCCCGCCGCCACCGTCTCGCGCGTCGGTTCCGGGGTCTGCACGATGTCGCAGACCGCCGCCGTGTCGGTGCGTACGGCGTCGGCGATGCGCTGTGCCGTCTCCCGTACCGTCAGGCGGCCGTTGTCGACGAGGTGCGCGTCGGCGCTGAGCCAGCCCAGGGCCTGCTGGTACGCCGGGATGTGGTCGTACGCCCACTGGCGGACCCGTACGTCCACCACCTCGGGCGCGCCCGGCTCCTGACGGGTGGCGATACGTTCCCGCAGGATCGTTTCCTCCGGGGCCAGCAGCACGTGCCGCACCGGGATCCGGCGCGCCGCGAGGCCGCCGAAGATCTCGTCGCGGTACTCCTGCCGCAGCAGCGTCATCGGCACGACCAGGACCCCGCCCAGCTCCGCCAGCATCGCCGCCGCCGTGTCCACGACCAGCCGCCGCCAGATCGGGAGGTCCTGGTAGTCGTCGACCTCGGCGAGGCGTTTGGGCGGCAGCAGCCGGCGCAGCGCGTCGCCGATGAGTTCCGGGTCGTACAGGCTGCTGTCCGGAAGGAGTCCGGCCAGTTCACGGGCCGTGCTGGTCTTCCCGGCACCGAAAGTGCCGTTGATCCAGACAATCACGTCTACCCCTCTCCCTGTGGCTCGCCTCGAAGCCCCCCGGTGGCTTGCCCGCCCCACCCTGCCATGGAAACCCGCCCGCCGGTCGAGTGCTTATGCTCGGGGGCGCGCCAGATCACCGCCGGGGCGGGGCCCTTCCGCCCCGCCCGCCGCCCGCCGCCTCCGGAGGTTCCCCCGCCGTGCCGCAGACCCGCCACCCGTCCGAGCCCCGCTACGGCAACCGGCCGACCATGAAGGACGTGGCGGCCCGGGCGGGCGTCGGCCTGAAGACGGTCTCGCGGGTCGTCAACGGCGAGCCCGGGGTGACCCCCGACACCGAGCGGCGGGTGCAGGAGGCCATCGAGGAGCTGGGGTTCCGGCGCAACGACAGCGCCCGCGTCCTGCGCAAGGGCCGCACCGCCACCGTCGGCCTGGTGCTGGAGGACCTCGCCGACCCCTTCTACGGCCCCCTCAACCGGGCGGTCGAGGAGGTGGCGCGCACCCACGGCGCCCTGCTCATCAACGGCTCCAGCGCCGAGGACCCGGACCGCGAGCGGGAGTTGGCCCTCGCGCTGTGCGCCCGCCGGGTGGACGGGCTGATCGTGATCCCCGCCGGCGACGACCACCGCTACCTGGAACCCGAGATCCGGGCGGGGGTGGCCACCGTGTTCGTGGACCGCCCGGCGTGCGGGATCGAGGCGGACGTCGTCCTGTCGGACAGCTTCGGCGGCGCCCGGGACGGGGTGGCGCACCTGATCGCTGCCGGGCACCGCAGGATCGGGTTCATCGGCGACCACGCCCGCATCCACACCGCGACGGAACGCCTGCGCGGCTACCGCGAGGCCATGGCCCGGGCGGGCCTCCCGGTGTCGGAGGCCTGGGTCTCCCTCGGCTCGACGGCCCCGGAACGGGTGGCGGCGGCGGCCGGCGCGATGCTGGCGGGCCCGGAACCGGTCACGGCCGTCTTCGCCGGCAACAACCGGGTCACCGTCACCGTCGTACGGGTCCTCGCGGCGCTCCCCCGGCCGGTGGCCCTGGTCGGCTTCGACGACTTCGAGCTCGCCGACCTGCTGCGCCCGGGCGTCACGGTGGTCGCGCAGGACCCGGCGGCGCTGGGCCGGGTGGCCACGGACCGCCTCTTCCAGCGCCTGGCGGGCACACCCCTCCCCCCGACCCGCATCGAACTCCCCACCCGCCTCGTCCCCCGCGGCTCGGGCGAACTCCCGCCGGCGGACTGACCGCCGGACCGGCTACGCGTGCCCGCGGGGGCCCGCCAGCAGGTCGCCGAGCGGGCTGCGCCGGTACAGGACCAGCCGCCCGTCCCGGGCCCGCGCCAGCAGACCGGCGGCGTACAGCACCCGCAGGTGCTGGGACACCGCGCTGGGCGTGATCCGGAACCGGCGGGCGATCTCCACCGTGGGCAGCGGCTCGTCGAGGAGGCGCAGCATCCGCGCCCTGGGGGCGCCGAGGAGGGCGTCCAGCGCGGACGCGTCGGCCGTCGGCACCGGGTCCCACAGCGTCGCCACCCCGCGGCTGGGATAGACCAGCAGGGGCGGTTCCTCGGGGCTCACCGGGGGCGCCGGCTTGTGGGCGAAGACCGAGGGGACCAGGAGCAGTCCCCGGCCGTGCGCCTCGACGTGGTGGGCGGAGAGCATCCGGTCGACGTAGAGCACCCCGTCGTGCCAGCGCAGGTTCGGGTGCATGCCGGCGAACAGCCGGCGGGCGCCGCCCACGGCCAGCTGCCGTGCGCGGTAGGTCATGTCCGCCTCCAGCAGCTGCCTCATCCGGGGCCACATCGGCCGGACGGCGACCTCCCAGTAGTCCCGCAGCAGGTCGCAGACGGCGTCGCGCAGGGCGGCCACCCGCTCGTCGTCCGCGCCGGCGTCGGCGAGCGGCGCGGGAAGCGGGTCCGGGGCGTACGCGGCGCTCAGGTCCCGCCGGACCAGGCCGGGCGGGGTCGCGCGGACCGCGGCCAGTTCCTCCTCGAACCCCGGGTCGAAGGCCGCCGGCCGGGGGGTCAGGAAGTCCGGCAGGGTGAGCCGCGGCGCGACCAGGGACAGCAGCAGCCGCGTGTCGAGGGCCCCGAGGCGGTCCAGGACGGAGCCGCGCCAGGGCAGGTGGAGGGCCGAGAGCCCCGGTTCGCGCAGGACCCGCAGGCTGAAGACCGTCTCGCCCAGCGGGGAGAGGGCGAACCGCGTGTCGGCGAGGTCCTCCACGCCGAGACCGAAGCTGATCATTAAGCGCCACGCTACATCCGTTGGCCGCGGGGCGCGGGTGCCGTGGACTCTGCGCATGACAGACACGAAGGCCCTCGGGCCCGATCCGGGGCGCGGCACTGTCCTGCTCCTGGCGTTGACCTGCGCGGTGGCCGTCGGCAACATCTACTTCCCGCAGGCGATCGGCCCCTTGATCGCGGCAGGGCTGGGGGTCTCGCCCGGTACCGCCTCGCTCGTGGTGACGGCCACCCAGATCGGCTACACGGCGGGGATGTTCCTGCTGGTCCCGCTCGGCGACCGGCTGCCGCACCGGCCGTACCTGGTCACCCTGCTCGCGCTCTCGGGCGCGGCCCTGCTCGCGGCGGGCTGCGCGCCCGCGCTGCCGTTCCTCGTCGCCGCCGGCGTGTGCGTCGGGGTCTCCACGGTGGCCGCGCAGGTCATCGCCCCGATGGCCGCCGGGCTGGTGGCCCCCGAACGGCGGGGGGCGGTGATGGGGACCCTGCTGAGCGGTTCCATCGGCGGCATGCTCCTCGCCCGTACCTTCAGCTCGGCGCTCGGCGAACGGCTGGGCTGGCGGGCCCCGTACCTGGCGGCCGCGGCCGTGGTCCTGCTCCTGGCGGGCGTCCTGGCCCGCGTGCTGCCGGCGTCGCCCCCGCCCCCGCGCAGCCCGTACCGGACGCTGCTGACGGACTCGCTGCGGCTGCTGCGCACCGAGCGGGAACTGCGCCGTTCCTGCCTCTACCAGGCGTCGGTCTTCGGGGCCTTCTCGGCCGTCTGGACCTGTCTGGCGCTGCTCCTGACCGGTCCGGTCTACGGCATGGACACCCGGGCGGTGGGGATGCTCGCCCTGGTCGGCGCGGTGACCATGCTGTGCACCCCGCTCGCCGGGCGGTTGGTGGATCGGCGCGGGCCCGACGGGCTGAACCTCGCCTGTCTGCTCGGGGTCCTCCTGTCGGCCGCCGTCCTCGCCGGGGGCGTCGCGGGCGGTGCGTGGGGGCTGGCCGCGCTGACCGCGGGCACGCTGCTGCTCGACGTGGCGCTGCAGTGCGGCTCGGTCGCCAACCAGGCCCGGGTCTTCGCCGTGCGGTCCGACGCCCGGGGGCGGCTCAACACCGCGTACATGACCTGCGCGTACCTGGGCGGGAGTGCCGGTTCCTGGCTGGGCGTGCGGATCCACGGCCTGGCGGGGTGGGCGGGGGTGTGCGGCTTCGTGGCGCTGCTCGCCGTCCTCGGCCTGGGCCGTCACCTGGCGCGCCCGTCGGCGCGGCACGCCGACGGCCCGGCCCCGGGGGGTGCGGGGCCGGCGCGAGGGGGCGCGGGGGTAAGGCGGTC
>NZ_JBNNPF010000001.1:236635-357038 GCF_050275515.1 Streptomyces sp. NPDC004126
GAACCTCGGCGCCTTCGCCGTGGCCGCCCTCGTGGCCCGTACGAAGCCGCTGCACCGGATCAGCGACTACCGCGCCGGGCCGGGCCGTCGGGGGCGCGGGGATCAGGCGGTCGCCGTCAGGGTGGCCGAGCGGCGCGGGATGGCGAAGGCGTCCAGTTCGGCGCGGGTCAGGCCGGTGAGGGCGGTGACCTCCTCGGCGCCGACGGCGCCGCAGTCGAGGCCGCGGACCAGGTAGCCGGCCAGGGCCTTCGCGGTGGCGGGCTCGTCCATGACGTCGCCCTCGATCTTGGCGACGTACGCCTTCAGGCGGGCGGCTGCGGCCTCCAGGCCCTCGCGGTAGAAGGTGAAGACGGCCGCGTAGCGGGTCGGCAGGTGCGCCGGGTGCATGTCCCAGCCCTGGTAGTAGGCGCGGGCCAGGGCCCGGCGGGTGAGGCCGTAGTGCAGCTTCCAGGCCTCGTGGACCTTCTCGGTGGTGCCGATGGGCAGCACGTTCGTCGAGCCGTCGGAGACGCGTACGCCGGTGCCGGCCGCGGCGACCTGCATGATCGCCTTCGCGTGGTCGGCGGCGGGGTGGTCGCTGGCCTGGTAGGCGGCGGAGACGCCGACGCAGGCGCTGTAGTCGAAGGTGCCGTAGTGCAGGCCGGTGGCGCGGCCCTTGGCGGCCTCGATCATCCGGGCCACGGTGGCGGTGCCGTCGGAGGCCAGGATGGACTGGCTGGTCTCGATCTGGATCTCGAAGCCGATCCGGCCGGTGCGCAGGCCGCGGGCCGATTCGAAGGCCTCCAGCAGCTGCACGAAGGCGGTGACCTGCTCCGCGTAGGTGACCTTGGGCAGGGTCAGGACCAGGTTGTCCGGGAGGCCGCCGTGGGCGAGCAGTCCCGAGAGGAAGACGTCGGTGGTGCGGATGCCGCGGTCGCGGACGTTGGACTCCATGCACTTCATGCGGATGCCCATGTACGGGGCGTTGGTGCCGTTGGAGTACGCCTCGGAGATCAGGCGGGCGGCGCGGGCCGCGGCCTGGTCCTCCTCCTCGTCGGAGCGGACGCCGAAGCCGTCCTCGAAGTCGACGCGGAGGTCCTCGATGGGCTCGGTGGCGAGCTTGGCGCGGACGCGGTCGTAGACCGGTACGGCCAGCTCGTCGGAGATGCCGAGCACCTTGGCGAAGGTGGCGGCGTCCGGGGCGTGCTCGTCCATGGCCGCGAGGGCCTGGTCGCCCCAGGAGCGGACGGTGTCGGCGGCGAAGACGTCACCGGGGACGTAGACGGTGTGGATGGGCTGGCGGGTGCCGGGGTCGCCCGGGTAGTGACGCGCGAGTTCCGCGTCCACCGGCGCCAGGGAGGCGCTGATGCCCTCGCTGACCGCGCCTGCGAGGCTCGTCGCCACCTTCTCCTGCTGACCCATCGTGCACTCTCCTCTTTTCCGCTTCACGGAAGCTTAGATCCGCATAGCAGAATTTAGTCACGGGGTTCCGCTCAGTCAATGGTCCCTCCACCGCCTGGGACAAACGACTCGGGGCCGTGCGGTGACAATCACCACACGGCCCCGTAGGCCAAGAGATGCGCAGGTCAGGGACCAGGCGCCGGGTCAGCCCCGGTGTCAGCCCTTGCGCGCCTTGATCTCGCCCGTCAGCTGCGGGACGACCTCGAAGAGGTCGCCGACCACGCCGTAGTCGACCAGGTCGAAGATCGGGGCCTCGGCGTCCTTGTTGATGGCCACGATGGTCTTCGAGGTCTGCATGCCGGCCCGGTGCTGGATCGCGCCGGAGATGCCGGAGGCGATGTACAGCTGCGGGGAGACCGACTTGCCGGTCTGGCCGACCTGGTTGGAGTGCGGGTACCAGCCGGCGTCGACGGCGGCGCGGGAGGCGCCGACGGCGGCACCGAGGGAGTCCGCGAGGTCCTCGATGATCGCGAAGTTCTCGGCGCCGTTGACGCCGCGGCCGCCGGAGACCACGATCGCGGCCTCGGTCAGCTCCGGACGGCCGGTCGACTCGCGCGGGGTGCGGGCGACGACCTTGGTGCCGGTGGCCAGGGCGCCGAAGGTGACGGCGAGCGCCTCGACGGCACCGGCGGCCGGGGCGGCCTCGACCGGGGCCGAGTTCGGCTTCACGGTGATGACCGGGGTGCCCTTGGACACGCGGGACTTGGTGGTGAACGACGCGGCGAAGGCGGCCTGGGTCGCGACCGGACCCTCGTCACCGGCCTCCAGGTCGACGGCGTCGGTGATGATGCCGGAGCCGATGCGCACGGCGAGGCGCGCGGCGATCTCCTTGCCCTCGGCGGAGGACGGGACGAGCACGGCCGCCGGGGACACGGCGTCGTACGCGGCCTGCAGCGCGTCCACCTTCGGTACGACGAGGTACTCGGCGAACTCGGGGGCGTCGGCGGTGAGGACCTTGACGGCACCGTGCTCGGCGAGCACGGCGGCGGTGGCCTCGGCACCGGCGCCCAGGGCGACGGCGACGGGCTCGCCGACGCGGCGGGCCAGCGTCAGCAGCTCGAGGGTGGGCTTGCGGACGGCACCGTCCACGTGGTCGACGTAGACGAGAACTTCAGCCATGGTGACTGCTCTCCTGCTGTTGCGAAGTGTCTGGGGGCTTGAGAGGGGTGGCCGAAGCTCTTAGATGAACTTCTGGCCGGCCAGGAACTCGGCCAGCTGCTTGCCGCCCTCGCCCTCGTCCTTGACGATCGTGCCGGCGGTGCGGGCCGGACGCTGGGCCGCGGAGTCGACCGCGGTGTAGGCGCCCTCGAGGCCGACCTCTTCGGCCTCCAGGTCCAGGTCCGACAGGTCCCAGGACTCCACCGGCTTCTTCTTGGCGGCCATGATGCCCTTGAAGGACGGGTAGCGGGCCTCGCCCGACTGGTCCGTCACCGAGACGACGGCCGGGAGGGAGGCCTCCAGCTGCTCGCTCGCGGAGTCGCCGTCGCGGCGGCCCGTGACGGTGCCGTCCTCGACCTTGACCTCGGAGAGCAGGGTGACCTGCGGGACGCCCAGGCGCTCGGCCAGGATCGCCGGGAGGACACCCATGGTGCCGTCGGTCGACGCCATGCCCGTGATGACCAGGTCGTAGCCGGCCTTCTCGATCGCCTTCGCGAGGACCAGCGAGGTACCGATGACGTCGGTGCCGTGCAGGTCGTCGTCCTCGACGTGGACGGCCTTGTCGGCGCCCATCGACAGCGCCTTGCGCAGCGCGTCCTTGGCGTCCTCGGGGCCCACCGTCAGGACGGTGATCTCGGCCTCGTCCGCCTCGTCGGCGATCTGCAGCGCCTGCTCGACGGCGTACTCGTCGAGCTCCGACAGCAGACCGTCGACGTCGTCGCGGTCGACGGTCAGGTCATCGGCGAAGTGCCGGTCACCGGTGGCGTCGGGCACGTACTTCACACAGACAACGATCCTCAGGCTCACGCCGGCTCTCCTACCGCATCGTCTTTTTCTGAAACCGCCTTGTGCAGGCAGCATAGGCGCCTTGTAGGGCGGGTCCCGGTCGGGGCGGCCCGCGCTCCGAAGGGAATGTTACTCGTCAGTACACAGTGGGTCTTCCCCGGTTGCAAGGCCGCTGAACTGTGATCTGTCCAACGCCGCCCGAACCCGCCCCAGCAGGGACGATTCAGTCCCGCAACGCGTTGAAGCGCCCCTGGTGGTACAGCAGGGGGCGGCCCTCCCCGGCCGGGTCCCCCGCGACCGCCTCGGCGATGACCACCCGGTGCGCCCCCGCGGGCACCCGCGCCACCACCCGGCACACCATCCACGCCAGCACCCCGCCGAGCAGCGGCACGCCGTGCGGGCCGGGGGACCACTGGGTCTGCGCCCCGAAGCGGTCGGCGCCGCTGCGCGCGAAGAGGCCGGCCAGCTCCCGCTGGTGCTCGCCGAGTATGTGGACGCCGAGGTACTCGCTGTCGCGCACCGCCGGCCAGCTGGAGGCGCCGGTGCCGATGGTGAACGAGAGCAGCGGCGGGTCGGCCGAGACGGAGTTGAGCGAGGTCGCGGTGAAGCCGGCGGGCCGGCCCCCGGTCTCGGCGGTGATCACCGCGACGCCCGCGGCGTGCCGCCGGAAGACGGAGCGGAGCAGTTCGGGGGAGCCGGGCAGGGGGTCGTCGGCGGAGCCGAGGGACACGGGCGGGGCCGTGGGGGCCGTCATGGGGATGCTTCCTTCTGCCGCGGGGTCGCGGGCGTGCTGGGGGGACCGGGGACCTGGGGCCTGGACGGGGCCGTCAGCGGTCCCGACAGCGCGCGCTCGCATGGCGGACGAGGTCCACGTGGAGCCGCCCGTAAAGCAGGAGTTCATACCGCATGCGGCCAGCCTGGCGATCTCACGCGCGCACAGTCAAGCCGCAGCGGGCAGATGTCAGGCGCGTCACGCTGCGTGCGGGCGCGCGTACCGGCGCGTCCGTCACACCGCGGCCCCCAGTGCGGCGATCACGTCGGCCTTGCGGGGCATCCCGGCCGCGCGCCGGACGACCCGTCCGGCGGCGTCCAGGACGAGGACCGTGGGGGTCTTCACGATGCCGAGGGCGCGCACGAGTTCGAGGTTGCGCTCGGCGTCGATTTCGATGTGCTCGACGCCGTCCACCATTTCGGCGACTTCGGCGAGGACCCTGCGGGTGGCCCGGCAGGGCTGGCAGAAAGCGGTGGAGAACTGGACCAGGCTGGCCCGCTCCCCCGGCTCCCGGCCCAGCTCGGCGGCGCCGAGGGGCCCCTGCCCGCCCGCCGCCGGCGTTCCTTCTCCGTGCCCGCGCACACCCGCTCCCGTCCGCCCTGTTCGCATGTACGTACCCTGGTCCGAGCACCCGTCCGGCGCCCGGCATTCCCCGCGTGACGAGAATCTCGCCCGGCGCGGGCGTCTGGGCTGGCCAGCGGGCCGCGTTTGGGGCACGATCCCCAATGGCCGCGTACCTACGCTGCCGTAACTTCCGGCCGGGAGCACCTCCCCAGGCAGAAAGCGGGGTCTCCCCATCATGGCTGAGCTCGTATACCCCCCGGTGATCGGTGCCGCGCACACCCTCTTCCGTGCGCTGGACATCCGGATCGACATGAAGGGCACCGAGAACATCCCGCGCAAGGGCGGGGCGGTCCTGGTGTCGAACCACATCGGCTACCTCGACTTCATCTTCGCCGGCCTGACCGCGCGCCCGCAGAAGCGCCTGGTCCGGTTCATGGCCAAGGAGTCGGTGTTCCGGCACAAGGTCTCGGGCCCGCTGATGCGCGCGATGAAGCACATCCCGGTGGACCGCCAGCAGGGCGAGACCGCGTACCAGCACGCGCTGGACTCGCTGCGCTCCGGCGAGATCATCGGGGTGTTCCCGGAGGCGACGATCTCCCAGTCCTTCACCCTCAAGAGCTTCAAGTCGGGTGCGGCGCGCATGGCCCAGGAGGCCGGTGTCCCGCTGATCCCGGTGGCCCTGTGGGGCACGCAGCGGCTGTGGACCAAGGGCCGCCCCAAGGACCTCAAGCGCAGCCACATCCCGGTGACGATGCGCGTCGGCGAGCCGATCGAGGCGCCGAAGGACCAGTTCGCGGGCGCCATCACCCGCCGCCTGCGCGAGCGCGTGCAGGAGCTGCTGGAGGCGGCGCAGAGCGCCTACCCGGCCAAGCCGCAGGGCTCCGCGGACTCGTGGTGGCTCCCGGCCCACCTCGGCGGCACCGCACCGACGGCCGCGCAGGTCAAGGAGCGCGAGGCCAACTGACCCCGCCCTACGGCCCGGGCGCCCCGCCGGCCGCCCCGCCCGCCGGATCCGGCGCCGCGCCGTCGCGCCTGCGGCGCCGGTGGGCGGCGACCCTGGCCCGCGTGGCGCACGCGGGGGTGCAGTAGCGGCGGGCACTGCCGGGGCCGGTGGCGAGGAAGAGCCGGCCGCAGCCGGCCGCGGCGCAGGCGCCCCAGGCGAGGCGCCCGTACTCGGTGAGCAGCCGGGCGAGGACGAGGGCGCCGGAGGCGAGGAACCACTCCCCCCAGTCCGAGCCGTCGCCCCGGTCGACGTGCAGGTGCCAGGGGTGGCCGTCGTGCCGGGTCAGCCGGGGCCGGGTGGCGTACTCCTCCAGCAGGGCGTTGAGGGCTCCGGCCGCGCGGTCCTCGTCCGTCTCGGCGAGGACCTCGGCCATGCGCCGGACCGCGGCGCGCAGTTCGTCCGCCTCCGCTTCCGTGAAGACCTCCGGGGCGAGATCCTCCGGGCGCTCCCCGTGCCGGGCGAGCAGCTCCGCCAGGGCGGCCCTCGGCAGCGCCGGGTCCGCGCGGACCGCCTCGGCGAGCTCGATCAGCCTGCGGGCCGCCGCGAAGCCACCGCCCGGGTTCTGCCGGTCCGCCATGCACGGATCCTTTCGTCCTGCACCCATCTGACGTAACGTCTTTTTCGCTTAACACGTTACCGAACGCGGAGGGGGTTCGCAGATGGGCGGGTTCGGGCGGTACCTGGCGGCGGCGCTGGCCGCGCGCTTCGCGTCCGAGGGCATGGGCATGGCGGTGGTGCTGCTGGCCGTCGAGCGCACCGGCAGCGCGGCCCACGGGGCGTTCGTGCTGACCGCCTGGCTGGCTCCGCACGTACTGGCCGCGCCGCTGGCGGGGACCGCCGCGGCCCGGGCCCGGCGGCCGCGGCTGTTCTACGCGGGCGCGCTGGCGGGGTTCACGGTGGCGGTGGCGGCGCTGTCGGCGCTGCTGGGGCGGGCCCCGGTGCCGGCGGTGCTGGCGGTGGCGGTGCTGGGCGGGACCTGCGGGCCGGTGGTGACCGGCGGGCTCTCCAGCCTGGTCGCGGGGCTGCTGCCGGAGGGCCCCGCGCGGGACCGGGCGTACGGCTGGGACGCCTCCACCTACAACGCGGCGGCGGTGACGGCCCCGGCGGCGGTCAGCGTGGTCGGAGCGGTGCTTTCGGCCGGGCCCGCGATGGCGGTACTGGCGGCTTCGGCGGCGCTGGCGGCGCTGCTGGCGGCGTCCCTGCCGTACGCGGACCCGTACGCGGACCCGGGCGCGGGCTCCTCTTCGCCGGACGGGCCCCGCGCCGGTCTCGGGGCGGGGCTGGCCGCCCTGTGGCGGGTCCGGGAGCTGCGGGCCATCACCTCGGCGACCACCCTGGCCTTCGTCGGCATCGGGTCGCTGACCACCACCTCGGTGCTGCTGGCGACCGGGCTCGGCCGTCCGGGCGCGGGCGGGGTGCTGATGACGGCCTTCGCGGCGGGTGCGCTGGCCGGGTCCCTGCCGCTGGGCCGGATGACGGGCGTGGCGCCGGGCCGGCTGGCCCGCTGGGGCATGGCGGGGACCGGGGTGGCCCTCGCGGCGGCCGCGTTCACGCCGTCGGTGCCGCTGACGGCGGCGGCGTTCGCGGTGGCCGGCTACTGCGACGGGCCGCTGCTGACGGCCACGCTGCGGATCCGCTCGGAGAACGCCCCGGCGGCGGTGCGGCCGCAGGTGTTCACGCTGGGGGCGGGGCTGAAGATCACGGCGGCTTCGACCGGCGCCGCCCTCGTGGGGCTGGCCGCCGCCGCGCCGCCGTGGACGCTGCTGCTCGGGATCGCCGTACTGCAGCTCGCGGCTGCCGTGCTGCACGCGCTGGTGGCGGAGCGGGGGCCGGTACCGGCCGAGGGGGTCAAAGAGCCGTCGGCAGGTTCCGCCACAGCTCCGGCCGGTCCGCGGACCCCTGGAGCGCCTTGAGCGCGGCGGGGTGCGGGGCGGCGTGGAGTTCGGGGTAGTCGATCTCGCCGAGCTCGGGGCGGACCGGGAAGGCGAGCTGCTCCCGGTCGAGGCTGAACTGCGCGTCGACGCCGGGCTTGTTGCCGCGCGGGTCGATCCGGGACCAGGCTTCGGCGCCGGGCAGCCGGACGGCGACGAGGCCGTGGACGACGGGGGCCGTGCCGTCGTCCTCCGTCAGGCGCTGGTAGCAGAGGGCCGCGGGGATGCCCTGGGCGCGCAGCAGGGCGGCGAGGGCGTGGGACTTGGCGTAGCAGATGCCGTTGCGGGTGGCGAGTACGTCGGAGGCGCGCCAGGAGACGCGCCCGTCCCCGGAGTCGGCCGAGTGCGGGATGGTGTCCCGGACGAATTCGAAGGCCACCTTGGCGTATGAGTATGCGTCACCGGTGGCGGACCAGAGGGCGTCGGCGGTCTCCTGCACCAGGGGGTGCCAGTGGTCTACGGCCTCGTCAGAGGCCAGGTAGGCATGGATGTCAGGGTTCTGCTGGATGAGCTGCATGGGCGGGAGCATAGGCACGCCTCCGACCGTAGATCAATAGATTTACGGTCGGAGGCATATCTATTCACTTCTGCGGAAGGAAACGGAGCGGCTAGCGGGCCAGCTCCTCCTTGAGCGCCTGGAGGAAGCCGTCCACGTCCTCCTCCTGGGTGTCGTAGCCGCACATCCAGCGGACGTGGCCGGCGGCCTCGTCCCAGAAGTAGAAGCGGTACCGCTCCTGGAGCCGGCGCGACACCTCGTGCGGCAGCTTCGCGAAGACCGCGTTGGCCTGGACCGGGTAGAGGATCTCCACCCCGTCGGTCTCGCGCACACCGGCCGCGAGCCGCTGCGCCATCGCGTTCGCCTGGCGGGCGTTGCGCAGCCACAGGTCCTTCGCGAGCAGGGCCTCCAGCTGCACCGAAACGAAGCGCATCTTGGAGGCGAGCTGCATCGACATCTTGCGGACGTGCTTCATCTGCCGGACGGCGTCCGGGTTCACCACGACCACGGCCTCGCCGAACATCATGCCGTTCTTGGTGCCGCCGTACGACAGCACGTCGACGCCCACCGCGTTGGTGAAGGTGCGCATCGGCACGTCGAGCGAGGCCGCGGCGTTGGCTATCCGGGCACCGTCGAGGTGCACCTTCATGCCGAGGCCGTGGGCGTGCTCGCAGATCGCCCTGATCTCGTCCGGGGTGTAGACCGTGCCGAGCTCGGTGTTCTGGGTGATCGAGACGACCTGGGGCATGGCCCGGTGCTCGTCCTCGAAGCCCCAGGCCTCCTGGTCGATCAGCTCGGGGGTGAGCTTGCCGTCCGGAGTGGGCACGGCGAGCAGCTTGAGGCCGGCCATCCGCTCCGGGGCGCCGCCCTCGTCCACGTTGATGTGGGCGGACTTGGCGCAGATCACGGCGCCCCAGCGGTCGGTCATCGCCTGGAGGGCGGTGACGTTCGCGCCGGTGCCGTTGAAGACGGGGAAGGCCTCCGCGTACGGGCCGAAGTGGCTGCGGATGATCTTCTGCAGGTGTTCGGTGTACTCGTCCTCGCCGTAGGCGACCTGGTGGCCGCCGTTGGCGAGCGCGATGGCCTCCAGGATCTCCGGATGCACCCCCGCGTAGTTGTCGCTCGCGAAACCGCGCACCGCCGGGTCGTGGTGGCGGCGGGCATCGGTCTTCACGGTTGCGGAGTGAGCCACAGACGCTGTCCGTTCACTTCGGAGGCGGGCCGCTCCCAGACGCCGGCGATGGCCTCGGCCAGCTCCTTGACGTCGGTGAAGCCCGCGAACTTCGCATTGGGACGCTCGGCGCGCATCGCGTCGTGCACCAGTGCCTTGATCACCAGGATCGCAGCTGCGGCCTGCGGCCCGTCCTCACCCCCAGCCTTGCGGAAGGAGTCCGCCATGGCCAGGGTCCAGGCCTCGGCGGCCGCCTTGCCGGCGTTGTACGCGGCGTTGTTGGCGACCGGCTTGTGCGCGCCGGACTGGCTGATCAGCACGTAGCGTCCGCGGTCGCTGCGCAGCAGCCCGTCGTGGAAGGCCAGCGAGGTGTGCTGGACGGTGCGGATGAGGAGCTTCTCCAGGAAGTCCCAGTCCGCGAGGTCCACGTCGGTGAAGGTCTTGCTGCCGCGCCAGCCGCCGACCAGGTGGACGAGGCCGTCGATCCGGCCGAACTCCTTCTCGGTGCGCTCGGCCCAGGCCTTGGCGGCCTCCAGGTCGAGCAGGTCGACGGTGTCACCGGTGACGGTGGCGCCTCCGTGGGCGTAGCGGGCGGCGTCGACGGCCTCCGCCAGGCGCGCCGGGTCGGCGTCCGAGGCCACGACCGTGGCCCCCGCCTCGGCGAGGCGCATCAGCGCGGCCCGGCCGGCGGGGCCGCCGGCCCCGGCCACCGCCACGACGGCTCCGTGGAGCGTCCCATTGCCGTTCATCCGTACAGCCTCCTGTGCGCGGTCGCTCACGCTGCGGTCCGCTCGGCGTCGTCAGCGTTCGCCGGGGTGATGCCCTTGGTGGAGGCGATCACACCCTTGAGCTTCTTGGCGAGGGCCTCGTAGAACATGCTGAGGGGAAACTCGTCGGGAAGCACGTCGTCCACCAGCTTGCGCGGCGGCTGCGTCAGGTCCAGGGCGTCGGGGCCCTTGGCCCACTTGGAGCCCGGGTGCGGGGCGAGGTAGGTGGAGACCAGCTCGTAGGCCTTGAACCAGTGGACCAGCTTCGGGCGGTCGATGCCCGCGCGGTAGAGGTCCTCGATCTCGGCGCACAGCTGGTTGGTGACCTGCGGGGCGCGCATCCAGTCGATCTTCAGCTTGTTGTCCGTCCAGCGCACGACGTCGTGCTTGTGGAGGTACGCGAAGAGCAGCTGCCCGCCGAGGCCGTCGTAGTTGCGGTTGCGGTCGCCGGAGACCGGGAAGCGGAACATCCGGTCGAAGAGGACGGCGTACTGCACGTCGCGGCCGTGCTCGTTGCCCTCGGACTCCAGCTTCACGGCCTCCTTGAAGGCGGTGAGGTCGCAGCGCAGCTCCTCCAGTCCGTACATCCAGAACGGCTGGCGCTGCTTGATCATGAAGGGGTCGAACGGCAGGTCGCCGTGGCTGTGGGTGCGGTCGTGGACCATGTCCCACAGGACGAAGGCCTTCTCGCAGCGCTCCTGGTCCTCGACCATGCGGGCGATGTCCTCGGGCAGCTCGATGCCCAGGATGTCCACGGCGGCGCCGGTCACCTTGCGGTAGCGGGCGGCCTCGCGGTCGCAGAAGATGCCGCCCCAGGTGAAGCGCTCGGGGGCCTCGCGCACGGCGATGGTCTCCGGGAAGAGCACCGCGGAGTGGGTGTCGTAGCCCGGGGTGAAGTCCTCGAGGGTGATGCCGAGGAAGAGCGGGTTGTCGTACCGGGTGCGCTCCAGCTCGGAGAGCCACTCGGGCCACACCATCTTCAGGACGACGGCCTCGAAGTTGCGGTCCGGGTTGCCGTTCTGCGTGTACATCGGGAAGACCACGAGGTGCTGCAGGCCGTCGGCGCGCTGGGCGGCCGGGTGGAAGGCCAGCAGGGAGTCCAGGAAGTCCGGCACGCCGAAGCCCTCGGCGACCCACTTGCGCAGGTCCGCGACGAGCGCGGCGTGGTACGCGGTGGCGTGCGGCAGCAGCGGGGACAGCTCCTCGACCGCGCCGGCGACCCGCTCCACGGCGGCCTCGACGTCGGCGCGGGCGGGGGCGCCCTCGGCGTCGAAGTCGATCGATCCGTCCTTGGCCTGCCAGGGGCGGATCTCCTCCACGGCGGCCTTGAGCACGGGCCAGGCGGGGTGGTCGACCACCCGCGCGCCAGCGGTTATCACGGCACCGCCGGAGCCCGGCACAAGAGTTTCCGTCATGTCACTTCCTCCACAGGAGAACCTCGCGTTAAGACAGCGTATGCATGCGAGGCTCCCCTGCTCAAGAGGAAACTAAGGAAAATATCCTGTGGGACCCCCCACTCCACCGGAAGTCTTCCCGTAACTCACGGTGGAATCCACCACTCCGCCTAGTAGTTGACCCGTTCGGCCTCCACCGGCGGCACGGAGAAAAGAAAGGGGGGACTCCCCCACTCAGGCGGGGCCGGCACCGCCGCGCTCCCCCCGGAAGTGCGGGATGACCTTCTCCCCCCACTGCCGCAGGGTCTCCAGACAGGCCTCCTGCGGCACCGTCCCCATCTGCACCAGGCACATCACCTCGTCGGCGCCCGCCGCCCGCAGCCGTTCCACGTACGCGATGGCCTCGTCCGCGCTCCCGTAGGCGTGGTCGGCGTTGAAGGTGGCCGTGGAGGTCGGCCGCACCGGGATGTCCAGCTCGTGCAGCCGCGCCACCACCTGCTCGGCGGCCCGGCGCAGCTCCGCCGCCTCGTCGGCGCCGGCCACCACCGCCTCGTCCGGGACGCCGGCGCCGCCGTACCAGTGCCCGATGGACTGCGCGAAGAACCGCTGCCCCCGGACGCCGATCCGGCGCGCCTCCTCGGGGTCGTCGAGCACGATGGTCGGGCAGAGCACCGAGAAGTGGTCGTTGACGGCCGTGGAGACGAACCGCCCGCCGTCGCGGGCCGCGAGCGCGGCGTCGTACACGGCCCGCATCCCCGCGATGGACTCCGGCCCGGCGAAACCCATCACCAGGGCCCCGACCCCCAGTTCCGCGGCCTGCACCAGGGTCTCGCCCCGGCTGCACGCCAGGAACAGCGGCGGGTGGGGCCGCTGGGCCGGACGCGGCAGGATCGGGTGCGGGCCGATGTCCAGCAGCTCGCCGTGGTACTCCAGCTCCTCCTCCTGCCAGGCCTTCCCGATGATCCGCAGCGCCTCCTCCACCTCTGCGGTGGTGCGCTCCCGGTCCACCCCGCACAGCGAGGTCTCCTGCTCGGTGCCGCCGCGCCCGGCGCCCAGGTCGAGCCGCCCGCCGGAGAGCAGGTCGAGCATCGCCGCCCGTTCGGCCACGCGCACCGGGTGGTTGAAGTTGAAGGGCATGCACACGACGCCGTGGCCGATGCGTATGGTGTTCGTCCGGGCCGCGACCCAGGTCAAGAAGACCTCCGGGGCACTCATGTGTGCGTACCACTTCAAGGAGTGGTGCTCGACGGCCCAGATCCGGTCGAATCCCATGCGTTCGGCGAGGACCGCCTGCTCGACGCAGTCCCGGATGACCTGGTGTTCCCGTTCCACGGTCGGATCGGCCAGCTGAGCCTCGAAGATCACGGAGAATTTCACGATGCCTCCAGGGATGCGTCCCGTACCCGGTCTTGCTTCGATTAGAAATATGACTAGTAGTCAGACCTCGAAGAAGCAAGAGCTCCCGCCGACCGCGTGGGCGGTGCTCGGCCTGCTGTCGTTCCCGGGTGAGCGCACCGGCTACGAGCTGAAGAAGTGGGCGGACTCCTCCCTGCGCTTCTTCTACTGGTCGCCCGCGATCAGCCAGATCTACGCCGAACTGCGCCGCCTGGAGGAACTGGGCTACGCGGCCTCCGCGCGCTCGGGGCCCGAAGAGGTCCGCGCCAAGCGCCGCTACGCCATCACGGAGGCGGGCCGCGAGGCCCTCGCGGGCTGGGCCTCCGACACCGCGGACGCCGGGCCTCCGGTGCTCAAGCACGGGCTGCTGCTGCGGATCTGGCTGGGGCACCTGGCCGAGCCGGAACGGCTGCGCGCGATGGTCGAGGACCACGTCGAGCGGACCCGGGGCGAGCTGGCCGCCGTACGGGAGGCCATGGAGCACGCGGCGGACGTACCGGAATGGGCCTTCCCGGTGCTCGCGCTGCGCTGGAGCGAGCGGCAGCACCTGGCCGAGCTGGACCTGGCCGGGGCCCTGCTCGACGACCTGCGCGAGGCCGCGGCACGGGCCGCCGCAGCCGGCGCCGCACCGACCGCGGAGGCCGCCCGTCAAGCCGGCGGGGACGCGCCCACCCAGGGGTGACGCGACACGGCACCCCTGGCCCGCCGGACGGCGCACACCCCTGGCGGGAAGCGGCCGGAGGGCTTCCGCAGGCACTTGCACGACCGGTCCCATCGCGGGCGGGGCGCACTAGCATGCGTCCTCACCGCGCGCGGCCGGTCGGGACACCGCGACCGCGCGGGGAGCCGCCCTCGACGGAAGCGAGAGAACCTTGACTTTCCTCACCATCGGTCACCGCGGGGTCATGGGTGTCGAGCCGGAGAACACCCTGCGCTCGTTCGTCCGCGCGGAACGCTGCGGGATGGACGTCATCGCGCTGGACGTGCGCCTCAGCAAGGACGGCGCCCTGGTCGTACTGCACGACGCCGAGGTCGACCGCACCACCGACGGTACGGGCGCCGTCGCCGACCTGACCCTCGCCGAGCTGCGCGGACTGGACGCCGGCCAGGGCGAGCGCGTCCCGGTCCTGGAGGAGGTCCTGGACGCGGTCCGGGTCCCGCTCCAGGTGTCGGTGCAGGACCGCGCGGCGGCCACCGCGCTCGCGGAGCTGATCGTGCGCCGCGACCTGGCCGCCCGGGTGGAGGTGGCCTCCGGGGACGGCGAGGTGCTCGCGGCGGTCGCCCGGCAGGCCCCCGGCGTCCGGACGGCCCTGCACCCCGAGCGGCCCGGCGCGGCCGCCGAGGACCTCGTGGACCTGGCGCTGGCGGCGGGCGCCCGCACCGTCGCCCTGGACATCCGCCGGCTCACCCTGGAGACGGTGGAGGCGGCCCACGCGGCGGGGCTGCGGGTGACGGGCCGGACGGTCAACACGCTGGACCGGCTGCGGCTCGCGCGGGCCCTGCAACTGGACGGCGCGGCCACCGACTTCCCGGAGATCCGCAGCACCGGCCGCTTCACCGCATAGGCGTACTGCAGCGCCTACAGCGCCTTGACCAGCAGCTCGAAGGCCAGGTCCTCGCGGAGCGGCACGCCGAAGCGCTCGTCGCCGTAGGGGAAGGGGCTCAGCTCGCCCGTGCGCTCGTAGCCGCGGCGCACGTAGTAGGCGATGAGCTCCTCCCGGACGTTGACCACGGTCATCCGCATCTGCTCGGCGCCCCAGGTCTCGCGGGCCCGGCGCTCGGCCTCCGCCAGGACCTCCTTGCCGAGGCCGGCGCCCTGGAGCCCGGGGCGCACGGCGAACATGCCGAAGTAGGCGTGGTCCCCGCGGTGTTCGAGCTGGCAGCAGGCGACGAGCTCGCCCGCGCGCTCGACCACCAGCAGGATGCCGTCCGGGTCGGCGATGATCGCGCCCACGCCCTCCGGGTCGGTGCGCTGCCCGTCCAGGAAGTCGGCCTCCGTGGTCCAGCCGGCCCGGCTGGCGTCGCCGCGGTAGGCCGACTCGACGAGGGCCACCAGGTCCGGTACGTCCGCCTCCACGGCGCTGCGGAAGCTGAGGGCGGCGGCGGGCTGGGCGGTCGGCATCGGGGGCTCCGTTCATCGCGGCGGCATATGACATGCCTGGTACGGCAAGCAGAGCCTATCCCGGCGCGGCGTGAGGGCGGCGTGAGCAGGGAATCCCTTCTGCTGACGCCGACGAACCGGGAGGTTCCGCCGTGCACGGATCCGCGATGCCCCTCACCCTGGCCTGGATGCTCGTGGCGCTGTGCGCGGTGAGCGGCGGGTACTGCCTGCTGCGGGCGCGCAGAGCGGACCGGCGCACCCGCGGGGCCGCCGCCGGCGAGGCGGTGATGGGCTTCGGGATGGCGGCGATGGCCCTGCCGGCGGACACCGGCCCGTGGGGCCCGTCGGTCCTGCTGGCCGTCTTCTGCGGGGCGGCGCTGCACGCGCTGTGGCTGCTGCGCGACGGGGTGCACCACGCGCACCACCTGGTGGGTTCGCTGGCGATGGCGTACATGGCCCTGGCCATGACCGCCGGGCACGGGCACGGCCGGGCGGGGCTGCCCGTGGTGACGGGGGCGCTGCTCCTCTACTACGCCGGGTACGTGCTGCTGGGCGGGGCCCGGCTGGTGACGGCGGGCGGTGCGGGTCAGCCGGTGACGCCTGTCCCCGCTGGGGGCCCGGCCGGGCTGCCGGGCGGGGCCGGGGAGCTGACGCGGGCCTGCCGACTGGCCATGGGGACGGGGATGTTGGCGATGCTGCTGGCCATGTGAGGCCCCTGGTACGGGTGTCGGGGCGCGGGGGTGACGTGTCCTGCGTCACCAATGCCCCGAGCCCGTACCGGTGGGCGGGGCCGCGCTCATAGGCTGGCGGACATGATGGTCCCCGCCGCTCTCCTGCTGCTCGGCGCACTGACCGCGGTGCTCGCGCCCCGCCTGCTGGCCCGGGCCCAGTGGCCCGAACGCGAACCGGTGGTCGCGCTGTGGGTGTGGCAGTGCGTGGTGGCCGCGACCCTGCTGTGCCTGGGGCTGTCGATGCTGCTGAGCTCGGCCGCGGCCTGGCAGGCGGTGCGGGGCCGGCTGTTCGCCGCGGCCCCGCACGGGGTGGTCGACGCGTACGCGCTGGGCGCGGAGGGCGGCGCCTGGGCCGCGGGTACGGCGCTGGCGCTGGCCTGCGGGGGGCTGTGGACCGGGGCGATGCTGGCGCGGGAGGTGCTGCGGGCGCGGGCCCGGCGGCGCGCCCGGGGGGCCGAACTCCTGGTCCGGGCCCCGCTGCTGCCCGGCGAGGATCCGTCCGCGGCGCGCCTGGTGGTGCTGGAGGGTCCGCGTCCGGAGGCCTGGTGGCAGCCCGGGGCGGCGCCGCGGCTGGTGGTGACCACGGCGGCGCTGGTCCGGCTCAAGGGCAGCCAGCTGGACGCGGTGCTCGCGCACGAGCAGGGTCACGTGGCGGCCCGGCACGACTGGCTGCTGCACTGCTCGCGGGCGCTGGCCCAGGGGTTCCCGCAGGTGCCGGTGTTCGCGGCGTTCGAGGCGGAGATGCACCGGCTGGTGGAGCTGGCGGCCGACGACGTGGCCTCGCGGCGCTACGGGCGGCTGACCGTCGCCCTGGCCCTGGTCGGACTGAACGAGGACCGGGGCGTGTTCGGCCCGTGCGGGCCGGAGGAGGCGCACGTCCCGCAGCGGGTGCGGCGGCTGCTGTCGGCCCCGCCGCGCCTGTCGCCGGCGCGGCGGCTGAGGCTGGCGGCGCTGGCCGCGCTGGTTCCGGCGGTTCCGCTGCTGGTGGCCTTCGTGCCGGGGCTGAGCGCGCTGGCCTGAAACGCGCGTCCCGCCTGCTGACAGGATCAAGGGCATGCGGAACACGTGGCTTTCGAGGGCCGGGGTGGGCTGCGCGCTGCTCGCGGCCGTGCTGACCGTGCTCGTGGTGGCGGGATGGCCGCCCTTGATCTCGTACGACGACCGGCTCGCGCGGGACCTGCACGCCTACGCCGTCACCCATCGCGGGGTCACCCACCTCGTGCGGGTCCTCTCGGACTGGGTCTGGGACCCGTGGACGATGCGCGCCCTGGCCGCCCTGGCCTGCCTGTGGCTCTGGCGGCGCGGGGACCGCTCGCGGGCGGTACGGGTCGGGGCGGCGGTGCTGGCGGCCGCGGCGGTGCAGCAGGGGCTGAAGGCGCTGACCGGCCGGGCCCGCCCGCAATGGCCGGATCCGGTCGCGACGGCCCACTTCGCGGCGTACCCCTCGGGCCACGCGATGACGGCCACGGTGGTGTGCGGGCTGCTGCTGTGGCTGCTGCCCGCGAAGGCGCCGAAGGGCGTGGCGGCCGCCGCCTGGACGGTGGCGGCGCTCTCGGTGGCCGGGGTCGGCTTCACCCGGCTCTACCTGGGCGTCCACTGGTTCTCGGACGTGCTCGCGGGCTGGCTCCTGGGCGTGGCCGTGGTGTCGCTCGCGGCGTTCCGGTATGCCTGCCCGGGGCGATCCCCCGCGTCGCCCCGAGCAGACGGTCCCGCGCGCTGAGTATATTGGCTCGGAGCCAGTCAACGCAGGAGTAAGCATGGTCCCGCGCAGCCCGTCGGTCAATGAAGAATTGCGCAGACGTTCCCGGGAGCGGCTGCTGCAGGCTACGGTCGAACTGGTGGCCGAGCGCGGGTACGAGGCGACGAAGCTCGGCGACATCGCCGACCGGGCGGGCGCGGCGCGCGGCCTGGTCTCGTACTACTTCCCCGGCAAGCGCCAGCTGCTGCAGTCCGCCGTGCACCGGCTGATGCACCTGACGCTGGAGGCCGCCCTGGAGCGCGAGCCCCGGACCGACGACGGGCGGGAGCTGCTGGCGCGGGCGATCGACGCGGTCCTGGGGCTGGCCCGGGACCAGCCCCGGCTGATGCGCACGCACATGGCGGGCATCCTCCAGGCGGAGGGGTTCATCCGGTGTCCGGAGCAGCAGCGCCTGGCGGAGCTGCTGCGGGGGGCCGTCGCCGCGTACGGCTCGGCGGACGTGGACACCGACTACCCGCTGCTGCGGGCGCTGCTGATGGGGGCGGTGGTCGCGGTGCTGCTGCCGGGGGCGCCCATGCCCGCGTCCCGGCTGCGGGCGGAGCTGTTCCAGCGGTACGGGCTGGACTGGGAGCTGGGTGTCCCGCCGGACGGGGGGCCGCCCGGCGGAACGTTTCCTCCTGGTGCGGGGTGACGGCCGTCAGTGGTATTCGGGCTGGCTCTGCACGTTGAGCCGGTCCAGCCGCACCCACTTGGCGCTCTCGGTGCGCCAGTCGTCGAGCCTCAGCACGTCGAGGCCCTTGACGATGTCGTTCGAGTAGATGTGCCCGTTGTAGTAGTACGCGGACCACGAGCCGCCGAGTCCCAGCTGGTCGGTGGTCAGCGGGCCGCGCTCGAAGTAGCCGATCTCCTTGGGGGCCGCGGAGTCGGTGAAGTCCCAGACCGAGACGCCGCCCTGGTACCAGGCCTGGACCATGATGTCGCGGCCGCCGCCGACCGGGATCAGCGAGCCGTTGTGGGCGACGCAGTTCTCGGTGTCGGCCTGGTGACGCGGGATCTTGAAGTAGCCCTTGAAGACCAGTTTGCGCTGGTCGCCCCGGCCGGTGATGTCGTAGATCCCGTCGGCGCCCCGGTTGGGGCCGGTGGCCTCGTTGCAGGTGGCTCCGCCACCGCCGCCGAGTTCGTCGGTGAACACCACCTTGTTCGCCCGCTCGTTGAAGGTCGCCGAGTGCCAGAACGCGAAGTTGACGTTGTCCTGGACGCGGTCGATGACCTTCGGCTGCTCCGGCCTGCTGATGTCGAAGAGGATGCCGTCGCCCATGCAGGCGCCCGCGGCCAGGTTCTTGGACGGCAGCACGGTGATGTCGTGGCAGCCGGTGGTCTTGGAGACGCCGGGGTTGGCCGGCGCGCCCGGGTTGCCGCCGTCCGGGAAGAGCACCGGGAAGCCGACGACGGCGGCCTGGGTCGGGGCCTTCTTCGGGACCTTCACCACCGAGATGCCGTCGTGCGGCGGCTTGCAGTCCGGGAAGGCCTCGTTGGGCGAGTACGAGGAGACGTAGAGGTAGATGTCCCGGCCGCCGGGCACCAGGGTGTGGGTGTGGGACCCGCAGGCGGTCTCGACGGACTTGATGTACTTCGGGTTCTTCTTGTCCTTGATGTCGAAGATCTTGATGCCCTCCCACGAGGACTTCTCCGTCGCGGGCTGCGAGACGCTGTTGCAGGAGTCGTCGCTGCGGGAGGAGTCGGTGGAGAGGAAGAGCAGGTCGCCGGAGACGGAGATGTCGTTCTGCCCGCCCGGGCACAGGACCTGGGTGACGACCTTGGGCGACTTGGGATTGGCGATGTCGTAGATGGTGAAGCCGTCGTAGTTGCCGGCGTAGGCGTAGTCGCCCTGGAACGCCAGGTCGGAGTTGATCCCGGCCGGGTTGGCGCTGGGGATGTTGGCCAGGGGTTTGATGTTGGCGCTGTGCACGATCTCGTCCTTGCCGGGGATCTCCCCGGGGGCGAGTTCGCGGTCCTGAGCGGGGGCGGCGTTCTGCCGGGATCCGGGACCCGGGGTCAGGTCGCCCGGGTCGGGGGTGGCGGCCGCCGGTCCGGCGGTGGCCAGGAGCGTGGTGAGGAGTCCGGCGGCGGCCAGCGCCGCCCCCAGACTCCGGTGGCGCACTCTGACGCTGCGGTGCGAGGTCACTGTGCCTCCCGTGGGGGCCCGTACGTTTCGCTCCTCCTGGGAACGGAACCTGGACCCCGGCAGTATCTTGCTTTTCATGGACATGGCAAACGCATTACTCGGCCGATTCCTGGGGGCGGCGATGACCGCCGGCCTCCTCCTCGCCCTCACCGGCTGCCAGGACGACGACGCGGGCTCCCGGGCGGCGCGCGACGGCTCCCCGGTGGTCGTCGCCCCCGGGAAACCGGGCGGCCCGGCCCGCACCCTCACCCCCGAACAGGCCGCGAGGGAACGCCCCGACGACAGCCCCAACGCGGCCGACCACGCGTACGTGCGGCACATGGTCGAGCACCACCGGCAGGCCCTCGCGATGAGCGCCCTCGCCCCCGGCCGGGCCTCGGCGGACGGGGTGAAACGGCTCGCGGAGCGGATCTCCGCAGCGCAGGGGCCCGAGATCGGCGCCATGGAGAAGTGGCTCTCCCGGTACCCGGCGCCGGGCGGCGACTCCGGCGGCCACGACCACGCCGCGATGCCCGGCATGGCGACCGAACAGCAGCTGGCGGAGCTGACCGCCGCCCGGGGGACCGACTTCGACCGGCTGTTCCTGCGGCTGATGACCGCCCACCACCAGGGGGCGCTGAAGATGGCCGGGGAGGCCCTCGCCCAGGGCAACAACGTCGCCGTGGAGGAGATGGCGAACGAGGTCGTGGCCACCCAGAGCGCCGAGATCGAACGGATGCGCGCGTTGGGCTGACGGGTCCGGGGGCCGGTGGCATCCTGGGAGCACCTGCGGGAGGAGTACCGCCGTGCTTCGTGTCGCCGTCGTCGGTTCGGGCCCCAGCGGGGTCTACGCCGCCCAGACGCTGGTCCAGCAGCGGGAAGTGCCGGGCGTACGGGTGGACGTGCTGGACCGGCTCCCGGCCCCCTACGGCCTCGTCCGGTACGGGGTGGCCCCCGACCACGAGAAGATCAAATCGCTGACCGGAAACCTGCGGTCGGTCCTGGAGGACGAGCGGATCCGCTTCCTCGGCGACGTGGAGGTCGGCGGCGGGGGCCTGCCGACCGCGCGGCTGCTGGAGCTGTACCACGCGGTGGTGTACTGCGTGGGCGCCGCCCGCGACCGGATGCTCGGCATCCCCGGCGAGGACCTGGCCGGGGTGCACTCCGCGACGGCCTTCGTGTCCTGGTACAGCGGCCACCCGGACGCCGGCCCCTTCGACCTGGGCGGGGTCCGCTCGGCCGTGGTGGTCGGCGCGGGCAACGTGGCGGTGGACGTGACGCGGATCCTGGCCCGGGGCGTGCCCGAGCTGGAGCCGACCGACATGCCCCAGCCCGCGCTGGGCGTGCTGGCGGACAGCGGGGTGCGGACGGTGTCGATGGTGGCCCGGCGCGGCCCCTCCCAGGCCAAGTTCACCACCAAGGAGCTGCGCGAACTGGGCACGCTGCCCGGGGTCGGCACCCGGGTGGACCCCGCCGAGCTGGCCCTCGACCCGGCGTACGACGGCCAGGGCGCGGCGGCGGCGCTGCCCGCGGCGGTCCGGCGCAACCTGGACGTGCTGCACGGCTGGTCCGGGTCCCCCGGTGACGCGGCGGCGGCCCGGGACATCCGGCTGCGCTTCTACCTGCGGCCGGTGGAGCTGCTGGGCGGGCCCGACGGCCGGGTCCGCGGGCTCCGCTTCGAGCGGACGGCCCCGGACGGCCGGGGCGGGGTGACCGGGACGGGCGCGTACGAGGACGTCGAGGCCGAGCTGGTGCTGCGCTCGGTGGGCTACCTGGGCGTGCCGCTGCCCGGGCTGCCCTTCGACGCGGCCACCGGGACCGTGCCGCACGCGGCGGGCCGGGTGGTGCGCGACGGCCGGGCCTCGGTGGGCGAGTACGTGGCGGGCTGGATCAAGCGCGGCCCGACCGGGGTGATCGGCACCAACCGGCCGTGCGCCAAGGAGACGGTGTCCTCGCTGCTCCAGGACGCGGGCGCGCTGGCCCGGCGCGACCTCCCCGGCGACCCGCTGGACGCCCTGCGGGCGGCGGGCCTGCACCCGGTGGAGTGGCCGGGCTGGCTGTCCATCGAGGCGGCCGAGGAGGCCCTGGGGCGCTCCCTGGGCCGCCGCTCGGTGAAGATCCCCGACTGGGCGGGCCTGCGCGCGGCGGCGGGCCTCCCGTAGGGTGACCGGTTCCGTTGCCGGTCAAGGGAGTTGGGCATGGGGAGTTCGTTACGCCGGGGCGTCCGCGCGGCACTGGGGGCACTCGCCTGCGGGGTGCTCGCGGCGGGCTGCGCGCAGGAGGAGCGTGCGGCTCCCGCACCCTCTCCGCCGGGTCCGAAGTCCACCACGGCGGCGGCCCCGCCTGAGGCCGCCGCGGTGGCCGAGCGGTACCGCGCGGCGGGCGGGGACCCGGACGTGTCCGGGATCCGGCAGGAGGCCACGCCCGACGGCGTACCGCTACTGATCGTCTGGACCCGCAACCCGAGCCTGGAGGCCCGGATCTTCGACAAGCAGGCGGCGTCGATCCCGGCGTACCTGGCGGCCGAGGAGGGGGCCCCGCTGGGGCGCGGGTACCGGATGAACGTCTACGGGCCGGAGGGGACCGGGCTCCACCAGTTGGACGCGACCCCCTAGGAGGCCTCGGCGGAACCGTCCCCGGCCCGGTCCTCCTCGGCCGTGGCGGCCGTCAGGATGCTGTCCAGGAGGCCCGGGAAGCGGCTCTGGAGGTCCTCGCGGCGCAGGCCGTTCATCTTGGCCGTGCCGCGGTAGGTCTGGCGTACGACGCCGCTCTCGCGCAGCACGCGGAAGTGGTGGGTGGTCGTGGACTTGGTGACCGGCAGGACGAAGTCGGAGCAGGCCAGTTCGGCGTCCGTGGAGGCGAGTTCGCGGACGATGGACAGCCGCATCGGGTCGGAGAGGGCGTGCAGGACGCCCTCCAGCCGGATCTCGCGCGGCTCGGGGTGGGCGAGGGCGCGGGCCGTGTCGCGTTCCGTCATGTCCTGCTCCACTCGTTCGGCTCGGCTGCGGATCCCATCGTACGAGAAACGTCGTAGGAAGGGGGCGGGTGCGGCGCCTGCCGGCCGGCGCCGCACCGGGCTCACCAGCTGCGGTGGTACTGGTCCGGCGTGGGGATCTCCGCGCCCAGCTCGACGGCCGCGCGGCGGGCCCAGTAGGGGTCGCGCAGCAGCTCGCGGCCGAGGAGGACGGCGTCCGCCTCGCCGTTGGCGAGGATCTTCTCGGCGTGCTCCGGCTCGGTGATCAGGCCGACGGCGGCGACCGGGAGGGTGGTCTCGGCCTTGACCCGGGCGGCGAAGGGCACCTGGTAGCCGGGGCCGAGCGGGATCTTCACGTGCGGGGCGAGGCCGCCGGTGGAGACGTCGAGGAGGTCCACGCCGTGCTCCTGGAGCAGCCGGGCCAGCCGGACGGTCTCGTCGGCGGTCCAGCCGTTCTCCTCCAGCCAGTCGGTGGCGGAGATCCGGAAGAACAGGGGCAGCTCCTCGGGCCACACCGCCCGTACGGCGTCGACGACTTCGAGGGCGAGGCGGGTGCGGTTCTCGAAGGAGCCGCCGTACTCGTCGGTGCGCCGGTTGCTGTGCGGGGAGAGGAACTCGCCGATGAGGTAGCCGTGGGCGCCGTGGACCTCCAGGACCTCGTAGCCGGCGTCGAGGGCGCGCCCCGCGGCGGCCGCGAACCGGGCGGTGATCTCGTGGATCTCCTCGGCGGTGAGCTCGTGGGGCACCTGGTGCCCCTCGTCGAACGGTACGGCGCTCGGGGCGACCGGCTGCCAGCCGTGGCCCTCGGGGCCGACGGGGCGGCCGCCCTTCCAGGTGCGCTCGGTGGAGGCCTTGCGGCCGGCGTGGGCGATCTGGATGCCGGGGACGGAGCCCTGGGACTTGACGAAGGCGGTGATCCGGCGGAGGGCCTCGACCTGGGTGTCGTTCCAGATGCCGAGGTCGTAGGGACTGATGCGGCCCTCCGGCGCCACGGCGGTGGCCTCCTGGATGATCAGGCCGGTGCCACCGGTGGCGCGGGCCGCGTAGTGCGCGAAGTGCCAGTCCAGGGCCACTCCCGCGTTCGGACCGAAGGCCTCGGCGCTGTACTGGCACATCGGGGCCATCCAGACGCGGTTCGGGATGGTGACCGAACGCAGGGTGTAGGGCTGGAACAGGGCGGCGAAGGCAGCGGGTGCAGCACTCATGGGGCTCTCCATACGTGACCGGACGCGCACCGGGGTCGGCGCTAAGTACGAAAGTCACCGTACTACGAAATCTCCCGTAGTACGAGCCCCTTCGTACAACGACGCGGAAGGGTCGAACGGACCTTCGGCGGCCCGGCCTGCCCGGCTGCCGTCGGCGGCCGGGTGCAGACTGGCTGGAAAGCTGCCGTGAAGGACAACGACGTCCGGAGGTGTCGGCCATGACCGACGTGGTACTGCTCGCCGGGACCCGCAAGGGCCTGTTCATCGGCCGCCGCCGGGGCGAGGGGCCCTGGGCGTTCGACGGACCGCACTTCAACGCCCAGGCCGTCTCGGCGGTGGCCGTCGACACCCGGGGGCCGCGGCCCCGGCTGCTGGTCGGCGGGGACAGCTCGCACTGGGGGCCGTCCGTCTTCAGCTCGGACGACCTGGGCGCGACCTGGCAGGAGCCCGCCGCGCCCGCCGTGAAGTTCCCCAAGGACACCGGCGCCTCGCTGGAACGGGTCTGGCAGCTGCACCCGGCCGGCCCGGAGGCCCCGGACGTGGTCTACGCCGGGACGGAGCCCGCCGCGCTCTTCCGCTCCACCGACCGGGGCGAGTCCTTCGAGCTGGTCCGGCCGCTGTGGGAGCACCCGACCCGCTCGGAGTGGGTGCCGGGCGGCGGCGGCGAGGGCCTGCACACGGTGATCACCTACCGGGCGGACGCGGACGCCGTGACGGTGGCGGTCTCCACCGCCGGGGTGTTCCGCACCCGGGACGGCGGGGCGAGCTGGACACCGTCCAACCACGGGGTCTCGGCCGTGTTCCTGCCCGACCCGGACCCGGAGTTCGGCCAGTGCGTCCACAAGATCGCCCAGGACGCCGGGGACCCCTCCCGGCTCTACCTCCAGAACCACTGGGGGGTCTACCGCAGCGACGACGCGGGCGCCGCGTGGACCGACATCGGCTCCGGCCTGCCCTCCGACTTCGGCTTCGCGGTGGCCGCCCACCCGCACCGCCCGGACACCGCGTACGTCTTCCCGCTGAACGCCGACTCCGACCGGGTCCCGGCGGAACACCGCTGCCGGGTCTTCCGCACCCGGGACGCGGGCGCCACCTGGGAGCCCCTCTCCAAGGGGCTGCCGGCCGGCGACCACTACGGCACCGTCCTGCGCGACGCCCTGTGCACCGACGACGCCGACCCCGCGGGGGTCTACTTCGGCAACCGCAACGGCGAGCTGTACGCCAGCCACGACGACGGCGACAGCTGGCAGCTGCTCGCCGACCACCTGCCGGACGTGCTCTGCGTACGGGCGGCCGTGCTGCCCTGAGGCCTCGGGCGGGACCGGCTGTCGGTGTGGGCCAGTAGAGTGATCACCCATGGCAGCACGACCGTTGAACGAGATCGTCGAGCCGGGCTGGGCCCGTGCTCTGGAGCCGGTGGCGGGGCAGATCGCCGCCATGGGCGACTTCCTGCGCGCCGAGATCGCGGCAGGCAGAACGTACGTCCCGGCAGGGGCGAACGTGCTGCGCGCGTTCCAGCAGCCCTTCGACGAGGTGAAGGTACTGATCGTCGGGCAGGACCCCTACCCGACCCCCGGGCACGCCATGGGGCTGTCCTTCTCGGTCGCGCCCGAGGTGAGCCCGTGGCCGCCCAGCCTCGACAACATCTTCCGCGAGATGCACGCCGACATCGGTACGGGCAAGCCCCTCAACGGCGACCTGACCCCGTGGACCCGGCAGGGCGTCCTGCTGCTGAACCGCTCGCTCACCACCGCCCCCCGCAAGCCGAACGCGCACCGCGGCAAGGGCTGGGAGGCGGTCACCGAGCAGGCGATCCGGGCGCTGGCCGCGCGCGGGAAGCCGCTGGTCTCCATCCTGTGGGGCAGCGACGCCCGCCGGCTGCGGCCCCTGCTGGGCAGCCTGCCGGCCGTGGAGTCGGTCCACCCCTCCCCCATGTCGGCCGACCGGGGCTTCTTCGGATCCCGGCCGTTCAGCCGGACCAACGAGCTGCTGGCCGGGCAGGGAGCGGAGCCCGTCGACTGGCGCCTGCCGGCCGTCAGTTGAACCGTATATGACATTGAACTACGACATTCAATGGATAAATACGGACAGATGCCGCCCGAGCAGGCCCTGCCCGAACACGTGGTTCCGATAAACCAGTAGCATGCGGCGCCATGAGCTCCCCCACTGGGCCCGCAAACGGCCTGCCCGTACGAATGCCGCGACCCCGCCAGACCGGACGGCACCGCCGGCCCGAGCCCGCGGTGGCGCCCGAGGGCGCGCCCGCGCTGGTGCTCGCCGTGCCCGGTGCCCCCTCGGCCGCCTCGCGGGGGCTGGCCGAAGAGGTCATCAGCATCGGTCGCTCCGAGCTGCCGGGCCTGGACGCCCGGATCGGCTACCTCGAAGGCGAGGACGGCGAGGAGAGCGAGTTCCCCTCGCTGTCCGGCGTCCTGAACGCCGTCGCGCACGAGCGGACCGCGCGCGCGGAGTTCGCCCGCGCCGCCGGTCTGGAGGTGCCCGCGCCGACCGGCCCCGACGCCGTGGTCGTGCCCCTGCTGGCCGGTCCCGACGCGGACCTGCTGCGCCGGATGCGCCAGGCGCTGATGGACTCCTCGGCCGCCGCCGAGCTGGCCGACGTGCTCGGCCCGCACCCGCTGCTCGCCGAGGGCCTGCACGTCCGGCTCTCGGAGGCCGGCCTGGCCCGCGCCGACCGGGCCCGGCTGTTCACCGTGGCCACCGCCGCCGACGGCATCATCCTCGCCACCACCGGCGGCGAGGAGGCCGTCCAGGCGGCCGGGATCACCGGCATGCTGCTGGCCGCCCGCCTCGCGGTGCCGGTCATCGCCGCCGCCCTGGACCAGGAGGGCTCGGTGGCGGCCGTCGCCGCCGAGCTGCGCGGTGCCGGTTCGGTCCAGCTGGCGCTGGCCCCGTACCTGATCGGCCCGGAGGCGGCCGACGGCCTGCTGGACACCGCCTGCAAGGAGGCCGACTGCTCGGCCGCCGAGGTGCTCGGGGCCTACCCGGCGCTCGGCAAGCTGGCCGTGGCGCAGTTCAGCGCCGCCCTCGGCATCCAGCTCGGCGCCGCCGCGCAGTAGGACCGCCCGCACCTGTGGCGAAGGGCCCGCCCGGAATCCGTTCCGGGACGGGCCCTTCGCCGCGCCTGGGGGCGCCGGGCCGGCTAGCCGAAGACCACGCAGGAGGCCGCGGGGACGGCCAGCGATCCGGCCCGGCTCGGGCGGCCGGTCAGCGGGTCCACGTCGAACCAGGTGACGTCCCCGGAGCGCTCGTTGGCCGCGTAGAGGCGGCGGCCGGAGGGGTCGGCGGCCAGGTCGCGCGGCCAGTGGCCGCCGCATCCGGTGGTCCCGGCCGGCCGCGGCTCCTCGGGGCCGTCGGCGAGGGAGAAGGTCACCAGGGTGTCGGCCCCGCGGACGGCGGCCCACAGGAAGCGGCCGTCGGGCGAGACCGTGACCGCCGAGGGGTAGGCCCGTGCGCCGCCCGGAGCGGTCCCGGGGGCGACGGGGACCTCCCCGACGGGTTCGAGGTGCCCGGCGGCCGCGTTCCAGCGGCAGACGGTCAGCAGCGGCTCCAGCTCGTGGAGTACGTAGACCAGCCCGCCCGCCGGGTGGAAGGCGAGGTGGCGCGGCCCGGTCCCGGCGCGCAGGACGGTCTTGGCGTGCTCCCGGGGCGCTCCGGTGTCCGGGTCGAGCGCGAGGACGCGTACGGCGTCGCCGCCGAGGTCCACGGTGAGCAGCCAGCGGCCGGCGGGGTCGGGGAGCACCTGGTGGGCGTGCGGGCCCGCCTGCCGTTCGGGGTCGGGGCCGGAGCCGCTGTGGGTGAGGACGGCGGCCGGGCCGGCGACGCTGCCGTCGGGGGCGAGCGGCAGGCTGCTGACGCTGCCGGAGCCGTAGTTGGCGGTGAGCAGCCGGCGTCCGGCCAGGCTGAGGTGGGTGGGTCCCGAGCCGTCGACGGGGACGGGGGCTCCCAGCGGGGCGAGCCCCGCGGCGGTGGGGCGGAAGGCGCCGACGGCTCCCCGGCCGGTCTCGCTCACCGCGTACAGCACGCCGGAGTTCCGGTCGAGGGTGAGGTACGAGGGGTCGGCCAGGGAGTCCGCGGAGGAGAGCGGGGTCAGCGCTCCGGTGGCCGGATCCACGGCCGCGGTGGTGACACCGCGGCCGCCCCCCGAGGTGAACGAGCCGATGTAGGCCCGGTGTCCGCCGCCCTGGTCCGTGCTGTGCGCGCCGCCCACTGGTGCCTCTTTCCGCCGTCCCGGATCCGTCTCCGGAGCCGACGGTAACAGAAGGTCTAGACCAAGTCCCGCCCTCTGGCCCGTTCCTGGGCGCCGGGGTGGTGGACGTACGCCGTGGAGCTCGGCCGGTCCTCGTACGTCCGGTGGAAGACGGGCGTGGCGGCCCCGGAGATCGGCGGCACGATCCAGGACCAGTCCGCGCCCACCTCGCGGCCCTTGCGCTCCTCGCGCTCCAGGTGCGAGAGGAACCGCCGGGACTCGGTGTGGTGGTCGGCGATGGTGACCCCGGCCCGGTCGAAGGAGTCCAGCACCGCGCGGTTGAGCTCGACCAGCGCCCGGTCCTTCCACAGCGAGCGCTCGCTGGAGGTGTCCAGGCCGAGCCTGCGGGCGACGGCCGGGAGGAGGTTGTAGCGGTCGGTGTCGGCGAGGTTGCGGGCGCCGATCTCCGTGCCCATGTACCAGCCGTTGAACGGGGCGGCCGGGTAGTGGATGCCGCCGACCTCCAGGCACATGTTGGAGATGGCGGGCACGGCGTGCCAGCGCAGCCCCCAGTCGCTCCAGTCGTCGCGCCCGTCGGGGTGCCGGATCGGGACCTCCAGCACCGCGTCGGCGGGGGTGTCGAACCAGCGGGGCTTGTCGTCGACGCCCTGCACGACCAGCGGGAGGAGGTCGAAGGGGGTGCCGGCGCCGCCGGACCAGCCGAGCCCGAGCAGGGCCTCGGTGAGCGGCGCGTTGCGGGCGTCGCCGACCGTGATGGAGTGGTGGTCCCCGTAGCCGGCGTAGCGCACCAGCTGCTCGCTCCAGATCAGCGGGCCCGGGCGGTCCGGGGTGTCGGGGGCGAAGACCGTGATGGTGGGCCGGACCCGGCCGCCGTTGGTCGCCTCGCGCAGGTGCTCGAAGCACTCGGCGGCGACGTCCTCGGCGTCGGTCAGCCCGCGCCGGTCGCGGACCCGCAGGGAGTTCCAGTAGAGCCTGCCTATGCAGCGGTTGCTGTTGCGCCAGGCCACGCGGGCGCCGTGGACCAGCTCCTCGGGGGTGTGCCGGTAGGTGCCGGTCTCCGCGAGCTCGGCCCGTACGGCGGCGAGCCGGGCACGCGGATCACCGGCCTGCGGATTCTCCCGGTGGAAGAGCCGGATGAACTCCTCGGCTTCCTCCCACACCTGAGCGGCGCTCGAGTGCTTCTGCAGAATTTCCATTCCGGGCGGTTACCCCCTGTCCGACCAGATCCACCCTGTACATGCCGGATGAATGTGCAATGAACAATCACCCGTTGTACACGGCGCAGGTCAGCCCGGCGGGCAGGGAGCTCCCGGAACACCCCTCCGGGTGATGTCGGCGCAACGGCCTGCGGCGAGGCACTCCGTGGGCCTATCATCCGCGGCATTCCGGATAGTTGCGGAGCGGGAGGGTCCGGAGCGGTTCAGGCCGTGATGACCAGCGGGGCGCGGGGGTCCGTGCGCAGCGGGGTGGCCAGGGCGACGAGGGCCTCCTCCAGCCCGTGCAGGTGGGCCAGGGCCGGTTCGCTGCCGGACTCCCGGGCCGCGGTGCGCGGCGCCGCCGGCTCCGGGGATCCCTCGGGGGCGGTGAGCGCCTCGACGGCCGCCTCCACCCGCCAGCAGGCGGCGGCGAGCCGGGCGTCGTGGGAGGCCTGCGGGTCGGCGGCTACGGCCACGAGCCCGCGCACCTCGCGGGCGCAGTCGTCGAGCAGCGCCATGACCTGCCGGGCTCGGGCCTTGCGGGCGCGCAGCGGGCTCAGCGGGTGGACGAGCGGCGCGAGGGCGACGCGGGCGCGGACCAGCAGGAGTTCCAGCTCGGCGGCGTGCGGGGCGGGGTCGGCCGCGGGGTCCCCGGCGAGCCGGTCGAGGGAGGCCGCGGTGGCGGCCCGGACGCAGTGCAGGGCGCGCTGGATCCAGGCGTCGTTGGCGCCGTGGGTGGTCACGGGGAGGATCAGCACCACGGCGAGGGCCGCGCCGAGGGCGCCGACGGCGGTCTCCTCGAAGCGCAGGAGCAGCAGCCCGGGGTGCAGCACGCCGAGGAGCCCGTAGAGCAGCCCGGCCATGACGGTGACGAAGAACATCATCCAGGAGTACGAGGGCGCCGCCGTGTAGAAGATGCCGAAGACGCAGACCGCCACGAGGGCGGCGGTGGGCGCGGGCGCGCCGTGCAGCGGTACGGCGATCAGCAGGCCGGCGGCGATGCCGACGACGGTGCCCAGGACCCGTCGGAAGCCGCGGACCAGGGTCTCGCCGCGCGAGGCGGTGTTGACGAAGATCCACCAGGCGGTGCCGACGGCCCAGTACCAGCGGTCCTCGGACAGCACCTGGCCGACGGCGAGGGCGAAGGCGCAGGCGGCGGTGGCCTGGAAGGCCTGGCGGGTGGTGGGCCGGGCCAGGCCGGTGCCCGGCAGCGGCGGCGGCGGCGCGGCGGGCGGCGTGCGGCGCTCGATGGGCCAGAGCAGGAACCGCACGGCCCCGGCCGACAGGAGCGCCAGGGCGACGGCGGCGAACAGCTCGGGCAGCTGGGCGGGCCGGGCGTGCAGGAACTGGGTGACGAAGAACATCATGAAGCCGAAGATGCCGAGGGCGTGGCCGCGCGGCCCCCAGCGGCGTGCGTAGACCCCGGCGAAGACGACGGCGAGGAAGGCCGCGTCGCGGGCGGCCGGCACCGCGTGCAGTCCGGTGGCCAGCACCAGGACGGGGAAGCCGGTGGCGGGCAGCAGGGCGGTGGTCGCCCGCTGGGCGCGGACGTCCGCGTCGAGCACGGTGAACAGCGCGAGCAGTGCCGCGAGCCCGCCGGTGATGGAGGCGGTGAGCGAGAGCCCCGCCAGTTCGGCGACGGCGACGGCGAGGCCGGTGCCGATCACGGCGCGGAGCGAGTTCCGCAGTCTGGAGCGCCCCGGATCCGGAGCCGTGAACATCCTCTTCATGGCGGTGTGCCGCCCCCCTCGGAGTGAAGCGCGCCGGCCCGGATCCGCCCGGGGGTGGTGGGCGGCGCACGGGCACGGCGAAGGCACCGCGCTCCGGACCGGCCTCGTTGCCGTCCGGCGCTGCGCGGCGCCGAAAGTACATGGATATGACACAGATAAGCATCCGCAGGGGCATTGGCTCAAGCGACGTCCGTCACGCTGGACCGTTGGCACAGCTCCGGAGCACCTTTTCCGGCCACCGGGAGGCCAACGGACCGGGCGGTCCGCGGCCGGGCCGGCGCCGGGCTCCCCGTCGCGCGCGGCGGGGCGCGCGAGCCCACGATGGAGGGGTGCGAGGCGAAGCGGCGGACGTCCTCGTCGCGGGTGCGGGCCCGGTGGGCCTGACCGCGGCGGCGGAGCTGCGCAGGCGCGGGGTGGCCTGCCGGATCGTGGACCGGCTGCCGGCCCGGCTGCCGTACGCGAAGGCGGTGGGCATCCAGCCGCGCACGCTGGAGGTCTGGGACCGGATGGGCCTGGTGCGGGAGGCCCTGGAGGCGGCGGTCCCGATGTACGGGCAGCTGGTGTACGTCGACGGCGTCCGGCGGGAGCGGATGGAGATGGTGCTGCCGCCCGAGGTGCCGTACGGGTTCGCCGCGCTCCCCCAGTACGAGACGGAACGGATCCTGGAGGGGTTCCTGACCCGGTTCGGGACCCGGATCGAGCGGGGCACGGAGCTGGTGTCCTTCGCGCAGGACGCGGGCGGGGTGACCTGCCGGCTCGCCGGCCCCGAGGGCGCGGAGGAGCTGCGCACCCGGTTCCTGGTGGGGTGCGACGGGGCGCACAGCCTGGTCCGCAAGGGGCTCGGGCTGGCCTTCGGGGGCGGGGCCTTCGCGGAGGAGTACATGCTGGCGGACGTCCGGGTGGACTGGGACCTCCCCCGCGGCTACGGCGTGCGGTCCACGCACCTCGGACCCGACGGCAGGCCGGACGACCTGCTGGTGTGCGTCCCGCTGCCGGGCCCCGGCCGGTACCGCATGTCGATGCTGGTGCCGCCGGAGCTGTCCTCGCCGTCGGTCGCCCCGGACGGCACCGCGCACGGGCTGGAGGGCGGCCGGGCCCCGGCCCTGTCCCACGTGCAGGCCGTCCTGGACCGGCTGTCGCCGCGGCCGGTGACCGCGTCGGACCTGCGCTGGTCCTCGGTCTTCCGGATCAGCCACCGGATCGTGGACCGGTACTCCGACGGGCGGGTCTTCGTCGCCGGGGACGCGGCGCACATCCATCCGCCCACCGGCGCCCAGGGCATGAACACCGGCATCCAGGACGCCTGGAACCTGGGCTGGAAGCTGTCCCTTGCGGTCGCCGGGGGCGCGCACCCCCGGCTCCTGGAGAGCTACGACGCCGAGCGCCGGCCGGTCGGCGAGGAGGTCGTCGGGCGGACGGTCCGGCACGCCACCCGGGGCTTCTCCGCCGATCCGGCGGACCCGGCGCCCTTCGTGCTGCGGGAGGCGCAGCTGCTCGTCGGCTACCCCGGCAGCCCGGTGGTCCGGCCGGCGGACGGCGGAGCGGACCGCGGGCCGGGGCCCGGTGAGCGGGCGCCGGACTGCGGGGGGCTGACGGGGGAGGTCGCGCGGTTCCCGCTGCGGCTGTTCGACCTGCTAAGGGACCGCGAGCACGTGCTGCTGCTCCACACGGACGGCGCACCCGGCTCGTACGTCCCCGCACTCGCCGCGCTGGCGGACGGGTTGCCCGCGGGGCGGCTCACGGCGTACGCGGTCCTCTCCGAGGGCGGGACCGCGCCCGCCGGGGCTGCGTGGCCGGTGTACCGCGACGCGCGGGGCGAGTTCGCCCGGCTGTACGGGGTGCGGGGGCCGACGGCCTTCGTGGTGCGGCCCGACGGCTACCTCGGGGCCCGGCTCTGCCCGCCGGCGGCGGAGGGCCTGGCCGCGTACCTGGCGGGGGTGTTCCGGAACTGAGTCCCGCCGGTTCAGGGGCCGTCCTCGGTCGGCACGCACAGCACCGGGACGGGCGAGAGGTGCAGCAGCTTGTGCGGGGTGGAGCCGAGCAGGGCGCCCCGGATCGGGCTGTCGCCCCAGCTGCCGACGATGATGACCCGCGCGTGGTGGCGTTCGGCGGCGGCGAGCAGGGCCTGGGCCGGCTTGTCGTCCACCACCTCCACCGTCGAGGGGACGCCCGCCTCGTCTGCGGCCTCGACGGCCCGGGCGAGCGCGGTGCGGCCGGCCTGCAGGACGGCCTCGCGGTGGGCGCGGTACTCCTCCCCGGTGGCTCCGGGCGCGGCGGCCCCGTAGACCAGGACCAGGGGTTCCCCGAAGGCGGTGGCCACCTCCAGCGCCACCCGCAGGGCGCGCTCGGCGCCGGGGGACTCGTCGTAACCCAGGACCACGGACATGTCCGGCCTCCTCAGCCCTTCCCGCCGCGCACGAGGGCCGGGTCGACCACCCCGCGGCGCTCCTGCCAGAACCGGCCGTCGCGGACCCGCCAGAAGCACATCAGGACCACGCCGAGGGCCGCGATGCCGATGCCGATGACCAGCGGCGGGCCGAGGCCGAACCAGGAGACGCCGCCCGCCGAGTTGCCGGGGTCGGACATGTCGACGACGGACTCCACGAGCAGCCACGCCAGCAGGCCGGCGCCGACCAGCGGGCCCACTCCGATGAGGAAGAAGTTGTGGGCGTTCTCCAGCAGGTGGCGGCGGTAGTAGACGGCGCAGGCCACGCCCGTGAGCGCGTAGTAGAACGCGATCAGCAGGGAGAGCGCGGTGAGGGAGTCCAGGAGGGCGTTCTCGCTGATCTGGTTGACGACGAGGTACCAGGCGATGGCGATGCCGGCCACCCACCAGGTGCTCACCTCCGGGGTGTGGAACCGGTGGTGGATGTGCGCGAGGCGCGGCGGCAGGGCGTGCCGGCGGGCCATGGACAGGGCGGTGCGGGAGGCGGGGATGATCGTCGTCTGGGTGGAGGCGAGGGCGGAGGTGCAGACGGCGAGGAGCACCATCCAGTCCCAGCCGCCCATCACCTCGTGGGCGAGGACCGCGAAGATCGCCTCTTCCTCGCCGGCGTTCTCCGCGAGGAACTCGGTCCCGGCGTAGGCGACGATGGCGAAGCCGACGGACAGGTAGGTGACCAGCAGCACCAGGGTGGACCAGATGCCCGCCTTGCCGGGGGCGGTGGCGGAGTCCTCGACCTCCTCGGTGAGGTTCACGGCCGACTCCCAGCCCCAGTAGATGAACACGCCGAGCAGGAGTCCGCCGGTGAGGGCGGCGCCGCCCGCCCCGAAGGGGTTGAGCCAGCTCAGCGAGGGGTGGATCTCGTCGAGGGTGCTGGTGCCGGCGTACACCCGGTACATGGCGACGACGGCGAAGACCAGCAGGAAGAAGACCTGGGCCAGGATCAGGACGTCCTGGAGGTGGGCGGAGAGTTCGGTGCCGATGACGCAGACGGCCGTCATCACGAGGATGACGACCACGGTGAGGGTCTGGCGTACGACCTGGTTGGCGGCCCAGTCGTCGAGGCCCGCGGCGAGCAGGCCGAAGTGGACGGCCACGTCGGCGAGGGAGCCGATGACGAGGACCCCGGTCATGGTGATGGCCCAGCCGCCGAGCCAGCCCGCCCAGGGGCCCATGGCCCGGGTCACCCAGGAGAAGGTGGTGCCGCAGTCCTGGTCGACCTTGTTGAGGTAGTAGAAGGCGGCGGCGATGAGGAGCATCGGCACGAACGAGGCCAGCATCACGCCCGGGGCGTAGACGCCGGCCAGGGCCACGATCGGTCCGATGACGGCGGCCAGGGAGTAGGCCGGCGAGGTGGAGTTCAGGCCGATGACGAGGGCGTCGAGGAAGCCGATCGCGTTGGCCTGGAGGTGGTCCTCGGAACCGGCGTCCCCGGTCGTGCTGCCCGCCTCGGCGCGGTCGCCGTCGTTCATGTACGCATCGTCACGCACGGGACGGCCGCGCGCGAGGCGGGCGGGGCAGGTGGGGCGGACGGGGCTACTCGGTGCCGGGGGTCTTGCGGGTGGTGACGTTCATCCGGTTCCAGGTGTTCACGGTGAAGACGAGCGCGATCAGCTGGGCCAGCTCCTCCTCGCCGAAGTGCCGTGCGGCCTCGTCGTAGACGGCGTCCGAGACTCCGCCGGGCAGCAGGGTGATCTCCTCGGTCAGGGCGAGGGCGGCGCGTTCCTTCTCGGTGAACAGGCTGGACTCGTGCCAGGCGGAGAGCTGGTAGATCCGCTGCTCCGACTCGCCGCCCTTGCGGGCGTCGCCGGTGTGGTAGTCGATGCAGTACGCGCAGCGGTTGATCTGCGAGGCGCGGATCTGGACCAGTTCCAGCAGGACGGGGTCCAGGCCCTTGCGCGCGGCGGCGTCGAGCGCGAGGACGGCCTTGAAGACGCGGGGGGCGACGGCGGAGAAGTTCATGCGTTCGGGAACCTGAAAAGTTGTCATGTGAAGAACCTATGGGCGTGATCGACCGGGCGTAGGGTTCATTTCCATGCGGGAATCCTGGGTCAATTCGGCGGAGGGGCCGGCCTCCGGCAACGGCAGTGATCTGCACCTGGACCTCGGCGGCGGGGGCAGCCTGCGCGCCCGGCTGATGCGGGCCCTGCGGGAGGCGGTGCACTCGGGGCGGCTGGCTCCGGGCACCCGGCTGCCGCCCTACCGGACGCTCGCCGCCGACCTGGGGATCGCCCGCAACACCGTCGCCGACGCGTATGCCGAGCTGGTCGAGGAGGGCTGGCTGTCGGCGCGCCAGGGGTCGGGCACCCGGGTCGCGGAGCGGGCCGTGCCGCTGGAGCCCGAGCGGCCGCGCGGTCCGGCCCGGCCCGTGCGGCGGCGTACCGTCCACGATCTGCTGCCCAGCTCCCCGGACGCCTCCGCCTTCCCCCGTACGGCCTGGCTGGGCGCGGCCCGGCGGGCCCTGGCCGCCGCCCCGCACGACGCCTTCGGGGTGGGGGACCCGCGCGGCCGGATCGAGCTGCGGCGCGCGCTGACGGAGTACCTCGCGCGGGCGCGGGGGGTGCGGACCTCCCCCGACCGGATCGTGCTCTGCTCCGGGTTCGCGCACGCGCTGGAACTGCTGGGCGGGGTCCTGACGGGCCCGGTCGCCGTCGAGTCGTACGGGCTGCCGTTCCACCGGGAGGTCCTGGAGCGGGCGGGGAGGAAGACGGTACCGCTGACCGTGGACGGGCGCGGCGCGCGGGTCGGGGAGCTCGCGGGGACGGGGGCGCGGGCGGTGCTGCTCACACCGGCGCACCAGTTCCCGACGGGCGGGCCGCTGCACCCCGAGCGGCGGGCGGCGGCGGTGGACTGGGCGCGGGCCCGCGGCGGGCTCGTCGTCGAGGACGACTACGACGGGGAGTTCCGCTACGACCGCCAGCCGGTCGGCGCCGTGCAGGGCCTGGACCCGGAGCGGATCGTCTACGTCGGCTCCGTCAGCAAGAGCCTGTCGCCCGCGCTGCGGATGGGCTGGATGGTGCTGCCGGGCCGGCTGGTGGACGAGGTCCTGGAGGCGAAGGGGGAGCGCGAGATGTGGTCGGGGGTGACGGACCAGCTCACCCTGGCCGAGTTCGTCTCCTCGGGCGGCTACGACCGCCACCTGCGCCGGATGCGGCAGGTCTACCGGCGCCGCCGGGACCTGCTGGCGGCGCGGCTCGCGGCCGAGGCCCCGCACGTCCGGGTCAGCGGGGTCGCGGCGGGGCTGCACGCGGTGCTGGAGCTGCCGCCGGGTACGGAGGCGGCCGCCCTGCGCGCGGCGCGGCGGGCGGGACTGGCGCTGGACGGGCTGGGTCCGTACCTGCACCCGGACAGCGCCATGCCCCCGCGGGACGGCCTGGTGCTGGGCTACGGCACCCCGCCCGAGCACGCTTTCGGGGCGGCGCTCGACGCCCTGTGCCTGGCCCTGCCCGAACCCCCGGAAGCGGCCTGAGGGGCGGTCAGGGGCGGGTGTTCCAGCCCGCGATGACCGGGAGCCCGTGCTCCGTGGACAGCACGCTGACCGTGCCGGTGCGCAGCAGGAAGAGCCTGCCGTCCTGCGGGGGCAGGCCGAGGTAGCGGGCGGTCAGCACGCGCAGGAAGTGGCCGTGGGCGACGAGTACGACGTCGCCCCGGCCGGCGCTCAGCGTCCGGGCGGCGCGGGCGAGGACCCGGTCGGCGCGGACGCCCACCTGGGCGGCCTGCTCGCCGGGGTGCTGCGCGTCGCCCGGCGGGACGCCGTCGGTCCACAGCGACCAGTCGGGGCGGGTGCGCCGGATCTCGGCGGTGGTGACGCCCTCGTAGCCGCCGTAGTCCCATTCGTGGAGGTCGGGTTCGGGGATCCCGCCGGTGAGCCCGGCGAGTTGGGCCGTGGCGACGGCCCGGCTGAGGGGGCTGGTCAGCACCAGGGCGGGCTCGCGGTCGCGGAAGAAGGGGGCCAGCGAGAGGGCTTCGTCGGCGCCCTGTGCGGTCAGCGGCACGTCGGTCAGCCCCGTGTGGCGCCCGTTCGCGCTCCAGGCCGTCTCCCCGTGCCTCACCAGTAGCAGTTCACTCATGCCCGGACCCTACGGCGGTGCGCCCGCGCCCGGCATGTCGGGCCGCCGGAGCCGGGCGGGCGTGTCACTGTCGGGCGTCATGGACGTGCGTGAGTGCAGGCGGCTGACCGTCCTGCTGCTGGTGCTGACCTGGGTGACCGGGCTGATCGAGGCCGTCAGCCTGCTGGCCCTGGGGCCGGTGTTCACCGCCATGCAGACCGGCAACGTGCTGTTCCTCGCCTTCGGCGCGGCCCACCAGGGGAGCCTGCCCGCGCTGGCGTCGGGGGTGTCGCTGCTGTCGTTCGCGGTCGGCGCGGTGTGCGCGGCCCGGCTGGAGGGGGCCGCGCAGGCCCGGGGGCGGCACTGGTTCGTGATCGGCCTGGCGGTGGAGGCGGCGCTGGTCCTGGCCGCCGCCTGCGTCGGGTGGGGCGTGCCGCCCCGGTACGGGAACCCGGAGGCGCGGCACCTGATGACGGCCGGCGTGCTGGCGGTGGCGATGGGCTTCCGCAACGTCACCAGCATGCGGGTCAACCTGCCGGGGGTGCCGACCACTCTGGTGACCCGGTCGATGACGGCCCTCCTGGGCGGCTCGGCGCTGGGGCGCGACAGCGCCTTCGGGTACGGCACGGGGGCGTGGGGGCGGCGCGCGTGGGCGGTCGCCGCGATGTTCACGGGCGGGCTGACCGGGGCCCTGCTGGTGCGGGCCGGGTGGACGGTGAACTGGCTGCTGCTGCCGGCGTCGGCGGTGGTGTGCGCGGTCGGCCTCGCCTACGTGCGGCAGCCGGCGCTGCGCCCCGGCACCTGCTGAGCGGGGGCGGACCCGCGCGGGACGGAGACGGGGGGGCGGAATCGATGCGGAAACAGTGCAAGTGGAGGCCCCGGCGCCGTCTCGGGAGGCTCGTCCCATGGACACCGCTCCCCCGCAGGGCTCCCGCCCGCAGGACGACGCCCCCGCCGGTGCCGCCGGCCCCACCGGTGCCGCCGCGGAGCCCGGGCTCGTGGCCGCCGGGTTCGCCGCCGGCGACGAGGGCTGCGCGGAGGCCGTCTACCGCCGCTGGCGGCCCATGGTGCACGCCCTGGCCCTGCGCGCCCTGGGCGATCCGCGCGAGGCCGAGGACGTCGCGCAGCAGGTGTTCCTCGCCGCCTGGCGCGGCCGGGCCGGGTACCGCCCGGGGCCCGGCGGGATGGGGGCCTGGCTGACCGGCATCACCCGGCACAAGGTGGCCGACGCCCTGGAGGCCCGGGTGCGGCTGGCCCGGGTGGTGCGGGCCGCCGCGCGGCGCGCCGGGGAGCCGCGCGAGGGGGTGCAGGGGCCGCCGCCGGACCACGCCGTGGACCGGGTGCTGGTCCTCGGGGAGCTGGCCCGGCTTCCCCCGGCCCAGCGGCGGGTGCTGTGCCTGGCCTTCTACGCCGATCTGAGCCAGAGCCAGATCGCGGAGCGCACCGGGCTCCCGCTGGGGACCGTCAAGAGCCATATGCGGCGGGCCCTGCACGCCCTGCGGCGGTCGCTGGAGCCTGCCCGGCCGCCAGGTCCGCGATGACGCCGAGTCCGGAGCGCAGCCCGAACAGCCGCCCGGTGCGCGGCCCCTGGGACTCCGGGCCCCAGCCGGGTCCGGCGAGCAGGAGCGCCGAGTGGCCCCGGGCCCCGCGCAGCCCCCACTCGATGCCGGCGACCGAGCGGGCCAGGCCCCGGTCCGCGGTGGTGCGGGAGTGCGCCCAGAGCACGGCGGCACGGGGACCCGTACGCCGTACCGCGTCGCACAGCGCCCCGGCGGGCAGGGCGGCGCCGAACATCCGTACCGGCACGCCCCGTTCGCCCAGGGCCGCCGCCAGGGCCTCGATGGGCAGGCTGTGCAGCTCCCCGGGGACGCACGCGAGGAGCACCGGGGGCATCCGCGCCTGGTCCGGCGCGGGGCGGATCCGGTGCAGGGCGGCGGAGACCTGCCAGGACAGCAGGTGCTCCACCTCGACGTAACGCTCCCCCGCCGAGGCCCACTTGCGCCCGACCGCGTGCAGGGTCGGCGCGATGACCTCCTCCCACGCCGTGACCAGGCCGTGTTCCGCCAGGGCGGCCTCCAGCAGTTCCGCCACCGCCGGCTGGTCCAGGCGTACGGCGGCCCGTGCGAGCCCCCGTCCCTCCGGCCGCGCCTCCCCGAGGGGGAGGGCACCGGGCCCGCCCGGCACCACGGCCGCCGCCCTCCCGCCCGCGCGGGCGGCGGGTGCTGCGCCCAGCGCGGCCCGCGCCGCCTCGGACGGGGGAACGCCCCGTGCGGTGAGCCGGCACATCTCCTCCAGGCGGGCGATGTCCCGGGGCGTCCAGCGGCGGTGCCGGCCGTCCTCGCGGTGGGCCGGGCCGATGGCGTAGCGGCGCTCCCAGGAGCGCAGCGTGGTCGGGGAGACCCCGAGGCGGCGGGCGACGGCGCCGGTGCTCAGGGCGGGTTCGGGATCCACCGGCCTACGGTACGCCGCCCGGTGCCGCGCCGGGCCGCGCCTGGCGGAAGCGGTCGAGGGCGTCGGCGAGTTCCACGAGCGGCGGCGGGTAGTCGTACCGGGCCCGCTCGGTGCCGGGCAGCCGCCAGGGTTCGTGGACGCGGGGCGCGGGGAGTCCGGCCAGCTCGGGCACCCAGCGGTGGACGTAGCGGCCGTCGGGGTCGTACTTGATGCCCTGGCGGACGGGGTTGAGGACCCGGTTGGGGCGGGTGTCGGTGCCGGTTCCGGCCACCCACTGCCAGTTGAGCTGGTTGTTGGCGACGTCCCCGTCGACGAGGAGGTCGAGGAAGTGGCGGGCGCCGGCGCGCCAGTCGACGTAGAGGCTCTTGGCGAGGAAGCTCGCGACCAGCAGGCGGCCGCGGTTGTGGATCCAGCCCTCGTGGCCCAGCTGGCGCATGGCGGCGTCGACCACCGGGTAGCCGGTGCGGCCGTCCTTCCACGCCTGGAGCTCCTCCTCGGCGGCCGGTCCGGTGCGCCAGTGGTCGTGCCGGGTGCGGTAGTCCGCGGTGGCGGCCTCGGGGCGGGCGGCGAGGACCTGGTGGTGGAAGTCGCGCCAGCACAGCTGCCGGACGAAGGCCTCGGCTCCGGCGCCGCCCGCGGCGGCGGAGCGCTGGACGGCCTCGGCGGGCGAGAGGGTGCCGAAGTGCAGGTGCGGGGAGAGGCGGGAGGTGGCGTCGGCGGCGAGGTCGTCGTGGACGTCCTCGTAGCGGGTGATGCCGGAGCGCAGCCAGTTGGTCAGCAGCCGCCGGGCCTCGCGTTCGCCGCCGCGCGCGAGGCCCGGGGAGGTCCCGGTGACGTCCGCGCGGCGGGGCAGCTCCTCGGAGCCGATGTCCTCGGGGACGCGTACGCGGCGGGGGGCGGCGGCCACGGCCCGCTGGGGCAGTTCCGTCCAGCGGCGCAGGTAGGGGGTGAAGACGGAGAAGTGGTCGGCGCCCGAGCCGGCGGGGACGACCGCTCCGGGGGCGACCGCCGTGACCACGGTGTCGTGGGTGTAGAGCCGGCGCCCCTGGGCCTCCAGTGCCTCGCGCAGCCGTTCCTCGCGGGTCCGGGCGTAGCCGCTGACGCCCGCCGCCATGTGCACCTCGTCGGCGTCGGCCTCCCGGACGAGCGCGCAGACCTCGGCGACGGCGTCCCCGGAGCGCAGGACGAGCCGGCCGCCGCGCTCGCGCAGGGCCGCGTCGAGGTCGGCGAGGCAGTCGGCGAGGAAGGCCAGCCGGTTGGGCGCGGCGAAGCCGGAGTCCGCGATGGCCCGGTCGCGGACGAAGAGCGGCACGATCCGGTCGCAGGACGAGAGGGCGGCCCGCAGCGGCGGGTGGTCGTGCACGCGCAGGTCGGAGGTGTACAGGACCACTGCGGTGTTCATGCGCTCGGCTCCGTGTCGGGGGCTGGGGGCGGCGGCTGTCACCCTTTTCGACTGTCGCCCTGTTCTTCGGCGCCGGGGGCGCGATCGGATGCGGGCGCTTCCCGGGCTGTGGCCCATGTTTCGTGAGGTGAACCTCGCGCAGGATCGCCGCGCAACTCCCGGAAACGCTGACGGGCGCGGATACGGCTTGGTGCGGGCCGGCGTCTGCTGTTGGATGGCTCGATGGAACGCATCGAGGCTGAGCTGTTCACGGATCCGGGCAACGACGCGGTCGTCCGGTTGCCCCCACGCCACTTCCCGGGGGTACTGATCCAGGGGGACTCGTTGTCGATCATCCGCGCCGACGTTGCCGAGATCGTGCAGGCCTGTGCCCAGGGTGACGTCGATGACGCCCACGAGGCGGCCACGATTCTCCTGGCCGACTTCGACGCACTGCTGGATCACTACGAGCGCGCGCTGGATGCCCACGGCATCAAGCGCCCCTACGGACCACGCGCGTAGGGGCGCGGTCACAGCCGCTTCCCGTGGTCGGGCGGGGTCGTTCCGGGCGGCGGGACGATCCGGGCCATTGGTACAGTCCTGACATGGCGGTGGACGAGCTCGACACCCGGATCCTGCGCCTGCTGATCGAGCAGCCGCGCACCAGCGTCCGCGAGTACGCCCGGATCCTCGGCGTGGCGCGCGGTACCCTCCAGGCCCGGCTGGACCGGCTGGAGCGCACCGGGGTGATCACCGGTTCGGGGCCGGCCCTCTCCCCCGCCGCGCTGGGGCATCCGGTGCTGGCGTTCGTGCACATCGAGGTCACCCAGGGGCACCTGGACGAGGTCGGGGACGCGCTGGCGACCGTTCCGGAGATCGTCGAGGCCTTCTCGATCACCGGCGGCGGGGACCTGCTGACGCGGGTCGTGGCCCGGGACGCCGGGCACCTGGAGGACGTGATCCAGCGGCTGATCCGGCTTCCGGGGGTGGTCCGCACGCGGACGGAGGTCGCCCTGCGGGAGCGGGTGGCGCACCGGCTGCTGCCGCTGGTGGAGTCCGTGGGGCGGGCGGCGCACAAATCCTGACAGGATGGCCGGGACAGGTACACGACCGGCAGGACGGGCACAACGGATGATCTCCGTCATATTCGATCTCGACGGCACCCTCGTGGACAGCGAGCCGAACTACTACGAGTCGGGGCGCCTCACCCTGGAGCGGCACGGCGTGCCCGACTTCACGTGGGAGCAGCACTCCCGGTTCATCGGCATCGGCACGCTGGAGACCCTGGAGGTCCTCAAGGACCGCTACGGCCTGCGGCCCCCGGTCGAACAGCTGCTGGCCGAGCAGAACGCCGCCTACCTGGAACTGGCCCGCACCCGCACGGAGGCCTTCCCCCGGATGCGGACCTTCGTGGAGCGGCTGCACGCGCGGGGCGTGCCGATGGCGGTGGCCTCCGGCTCCTCGCGGGAGGCGATCGACGCCGTGCTGGAGGGCACCGGGCTGGCCGCGCTGCTGACGACGGTCGTCTCCGCCGAGGAGGTCGAGCGGGGCAAGCCCGCCCCGGACGTGTTCCTGGAGGCGGCCCGCCGGCTCGGGGCCCGGCCCGCCGACTGCGTGGTGGTCGAGGACGCGGCGCCGGGGGCGCTGGCCGCGCACGCCGCCGGGATGGGCTGCGTGGCGGTCCCGTACGTGGCGGAGACCGCCGGCGATCCGGCGTTCGCGGCGGCGGGGCTGCTCTTCGCGGGCGGCCAGCGGGAGTTCGACGCGGACGCCGCCGAGGAGTGGCTGTTCGCGCGCGGGGCCGCCCGCGCCTGACGCGCCGACGCGGCGGGGGCGGGGGCGGCCGGCGCGGGCGGCCCCCGGTCCCGTTCAGCGCATCGCGCGCGGCAGGCGCAGGCTCAGGGCCGCGGTCACCGCGATCAGGCCGAGCTGGACCAGCAGGACCACGGCGAGCGCGTCCCGCATCCCCAGCGATTCGGCCAGCGCGAGGAAGAGGGTGCCCACGGTAGCCACGCCCAGGGCCAGCGAGGACTGCTGGGTGGTGATCATGACGCCGCTGCCCACTCCGGCCCGGTCCGCCGGGACGTCCGAGAGCATCAGCCGCATCAGCACCGGCAGCTGGAGCCCCTGGCCGAGGCCCGCGACGGCGACGCCCGGGGCCAGTGCCGCGAGACCGAGGTCCGGCCAGCCGTACCGGACGGCCGCCAGCACCAGCGCGATGCCCAGGGCCTGGATCAGCCCGCCGGCGGTGACGACCCGGGTGCCGAACCGGCCGACCAGCCGGGGTCCGGCGAGGGAGGCGCCGAAGAAGGCAAGGGCCATCGGCACCAGCGCCAGCCCCGCGGCCACCGGGCCCATGCGCAGGCCCTGCTGGAGGGCGACGGCGACCACGAACATGAAACCGCTGAAGCCGATCGAGAACGGCACCAGCATCACCAGCCCGCGCCGCAGGGACACCAGCCGCAGCAGGCTCGGCGGGACCAGCGGGGTGCGCCCGAGCCGGTCGGCGCGGCGCTCCACCAGGTAGAAGGCCAGGGCCGCGAACGGGGAGACGGCCAGCGCCGCCCAGGTCCACAGCGGCCAGCCGGCCGCCCGCCCCTCGGTCAGCGGCAGCAGCAGGGACACCAGTGTGAGGCCGAGCAGCAGCGTCCCGGGGACGTCCACGGACGCCGGACGGTCCGAGCGGGTCTCGGGGACGGCCCGGACGGCGAGCACCAGCCCCGCCACCACCACGGGCACGTTGACGAGGAACACCGAGCGCCAGCCGGACCCGGCCACGTCGGCGGCGACCAGCACTCCGCCCAGGATCTGCCCGGCGACCATGGACAGGCCGGCGGTGGCCCCGTACAGGCTCATCGCGCGGGCCCGGCGCGGGCCCTGGGTGGTGGCCTGGATGGTGGCCAGCACCTGGGGCAGCATCAGCGCCGCCGCGGCGCCCTGCGCCACCCGCGCGCCGACCAGGGTCCAGGCGGTCGGCGCCAGGCCGCAGGCCAGGGAGGTCACCCCGAAGGCGGCCATCCCGACGATGAAGAGCCGCCTCCGGCCGACCGTGTCGCCGATCCGCCCGCCCAGCACCAGCAGCACCGAGTACGCGACCCCGTAGCCGCCGACGACCAGTTCCAGCATGGCCGGGCCGGCGGCGAGGTCGGCGTCGATGGCGGGCAGCGCCACGTTGACGATGAAGAAGTCGATCAGGGGGAGGGCGGCGCCCAGCAGGACGGTGAACAGCCCGAGCGGGGTGAGGACTGCGGGCTCCGCGGCGGCGGCCGGGGCCGCGGCGGTAGCCGGGGCGGCCGGGGACGCGGGGACGGACGGGGACGGGTGGGTCGTGCGTACGGTTGTTTCGCTCACGGAAGGAACGATCCGCCGCCGCTCAGCCTGGTACCAGAGTCTCTTCATCCTGGTAGCGGGAGTACCTGGCAACGGGATGCGCGGTACCGCATCCTGGTGTCATGACCACCGTTGCCCCCGAGAGCGACCTGCGCCGCCACGAGCTCGCCGACTTCCTGCGCAGCCGCCGCGAGCGGATCACGCCCGAGCAGGTCGGGCTGGTCCGGGGCCCGCGCCGGCGCACCCCGGGGCTGCGCCGCGAGGAGGTCGCGCAGCTCTCCGCCGTCGGCGTCACCTGGTACACCTGGCTGGAGCAGGCCCGCGAGATCCAGGTGTCCTCCCAGGTGCTGGACGCGCTGGCACGGGCCCTGCTGCTGGACTCCAGCGAGCGCGCGCACCTGTTCGCGCTGGCGGGCAGCGCCGACCCGGCGCCGGACACCCGCTGCCCGAGCGTCACCCCGGCGCTGCGGGCCATGCTCGACCAGCTGGACCCGATCCCCGCCTGCGTGCAGAACAGCCGCTACGACATCCTGGCCTACAACCGGACGTACGGGCGCCTGCTGTGCGAACTGGACGCGCTGCCCCCCGAAGACCGCAACTGCATGTGGCTGGCGTTCACCAACGCGGACTGGCGGGCCTCCCTCGTCGACATGCCGGAGGTGAACCGGCTGCTGGCGGCCAAGTTCCGGGCCTCCATGGCCGGGCACCTGGCGGAGCCCGCGTGGAAGACGCTGCTGGCCCGGCTGGAGGCGGCCTCGCCGGAGTTCCGGGAGATCTGGGCCCGGCACGAGGTGGTCGCGGCGGGCGGCAACACCAAGTACATCCGCAACGCCCACGTGGGGCTGCTGCGCCTGGAGCACACCAGCCTGTGGCTCGGCCCTGCCTCGGGGGCGCGGCTGACGACCTTCGTCCCGCTGGACGAGGAGACCCGCCAGGGCCTCGTCCGCCTGCGCGACCTCGCCCCCGTCCGGGGCCGGTGACCCCGGCTCGCCGGGGAAGATCCCGCACCCCCCGCGGGTTGGTAGAACCGTGAACAACATGCTGAGGGACGCGGCGGACGTGGACGCGACTGACGTGGACGTGGTGGTCGTCGGGGCCGGTCAGGCGGGGCTGTCCAGCGCCTACCACCTGGCGCGGGCGGGCATCGGGCACGTGGTGCTGGACCACTCGCCCCGCCCCGGCGGGGCCTGGCAGTTCCGCTGGCCCTCGCTGACCTACGGCAAGGTGCACGGCATGCACGCACTGCCCGGCATGGAGCTCACCGGCGCCGACCCGCTGCGGCCCTCGTCCGAGGTGATCGGCGAGTACTTCGCGGCGTACGAGGAGCGCTTCGGGCTGCGCGTACGCCGTCCCGTGGACGTGACGGCCGTGCGCGAGGGGGCCGGGGGCCGGCTGCTCGTGGAGTCGGCGTCCGGGAACTGGTCGGCGCGGGCGCTGGTCAACGCCACCGGGACCTGGGACCGGCCGTTCTGGCCGCGCTACCCGGGCCAGGAGCTGTTCCGGGGCCGCCAGCTGCACACCGCGGACTACCCCGGGCCCGGGGCGTTCGCCGGGGCCCGGGTGGTCGTGGTGGGCGGCGGCACCTCGGCGGTGCAGCACCTGCTGGAGGTCTCCGGGGTGGCGGCGGGGACGACCTGGGTGACGCGGCGGCCGCCCGTGTTCCGCGAGGGGGCCTTCGGGGAGGCGGAGGGCCGGGCTGCGGTGGCTCTGGTGGAGGAGCGGGTCCGGCGGGGACTGCCCCCGCGGAGCGTGGTCAGCGTGACCGGGCTGGCCCTGACGGATGCCGTGCGGGCGGGGCTGGACTCCGGGGTGCTGGAGCGGCTCCCCGTCTTCGACCGGATCACCCCGACCGGCGTCGCGTGGGCGGACGGGCGGAGCGTGGACGCCGACGTGATCCTGTGGGCCACCGGTTTCCGGGCCGCCGTCGACCACCTGGCCCCGCTGCGGCTGCGCGAGCCGGGCGGCGGGATCCGGGTGGAGGGGACCAGGGCGGTGCGCGACGAGCGGGTCCACCTGGTGGGCTACGGCCCGTCGGCCTCGACGATCGGCGCCAACCGGGCGGGCGGCGCCGCGGTGCGCGAGATACGCCGCCTGCTGGCCCGGCGCCCGGCGGCGCCTCAGCCCGCGGCGGGGCCGGGCTCCCCGGCGGGGGCCGGGGCCGCGCCGTCCACCGGGTACTCGCGGTCGGCGGTGCCGGCTTCGCGGGCCTCCTCGGTCGCGTAGACGCGGACGACGCCGTCGCGGATGTCCAGCACCGGGTCCGTCCACTCCTCGCCGGGCCCGGGGACGAGCACGTGCTCCACGCCCCGCTCTGCGTCGTACACCAGCAGGGAGACGATCCTGTAGAGCCAGGCCCCGATGTCGCCGAGGCCCTGGAGCGGATGGTCGTCGGGGCCGCCGACGCGGATCACGTAGAACCGGTCGTCCTGCCACCACCCGCCGTTGTCCAGCCAGCGGCCCTCGCCGACGGGGACCCCGTCCACCCACATGCGGGCCGCGTCCGGGCCGCCCCGGAGCAGGAGCACCGTGCGGTGCCGGTCGTCGCCGGTGAAGTGGACCCGGATCTCGTGCGCGCTGTAGCAGTCGATGAAGCGGCTGCACGCCCCTGGCACGGGGCCGGACCTGTCAGGGGCCGGGCTGCCGGGAGGGGGCGGGGCGGGGTCCTGGCCGCAGACCTCCGGGGTGCGGCAGCGCCGGTCGACCCGGCGGCTGCAGCCCAGGCCCATGGCCGCGATGTCGCGCGGGGCGGCCCGCGACAGCAGCAGGGCGAGGCGCTCGCGGTGGCGGTCCGGGCCGACGAGGGCGGTGAGCTCGCCCCGCCGGTGCCACCAGAGGAGCAGGTCGACCCCTTCCGGGGAACGGGCCAGCCACTCCTGCCAGTCCGCCACGTCACTGCCCCAGAGTTCCTCCAGGTGCTTCCGGGCGGCGATCGCCTCCCGGTCCTCGTGCGCTTCCTCCGCCTGCGGCGCGGTGCCGTCCGGCCCGGCCGGCGCGGGCGCGCGGGTCCTCGTACGGCGTGTCCACCATGATCGTCCCATGCTCCGCCGCCCCCGTCCGCGCGTCCCGTCAGGCGGCCGATGGTAGGCCGGGGCGCCGCGGTGGCGCCTGCTCATTTCGCGGCGGGGGCCTTCGCCGGCGGGCCGGCGGCGGCGCGCAGCCGGTTGAACTCCGCGACGTGCTTCCTGTGTTCCTCGTAGGTCGCCGAGAAGCGGGTGTCGCCGGGCTTGACGGTGACGAAGAACAGCCAGTCCCCGGGTGTCGGCGCGACCGCGGCCGCCATGGCCCGCAGGCCCGGGCTGTCGATGGGGGTGGGCGGCAGGCCCTGGTGCGCGTAGGTGTTGAAGGGGTGGTCGATGCGGGTGTCGGCGAGCGTGGTGTCCACGGTGGTGCGGCCCAGGGCGTAGTTGACGGTGGAGTCCATCTGGAGGGGCATCGACTTCGCCAGCCGGTTGTGCACGACCCGGGAGACCTTGCCCATGTCGGCCGGGTCGTCGGCCTCCGCCTCGATGACGCTGGCGAGGGTGGCCGTCTGGTACGGGGTCATCCCGTGTGCCCTGGCGCCGTCGGCGACGGCCTTGGTGGCGAGCTTGCGGTGGGCCGTGCGCACCATGGTCGAGAGCAGTGAGGCCGGGGTGGACTCCTTGGTCACCGGGTAGGTCGCCGGGAAGAGGTAGCCCTCCGGGTTGCCCTTCGCCTCCGCCGGCAGGTCCAGGGAGGCCGTGGCGACGGCCGCTCGGGCGGTGCCTGCGGGAAGCCGTAGTTCGCGGTCGACGGCGGCGTAGACCTGCGCGGCCCGCCAGCCTTCGGGGATCAGCAGCCGGCGCGGCTTCTCGGGCGGTTCCTCCTCCGGCAGCAGGGGTCCGACCACCAGCGTGGCGAGCCCTATGCCGAGGAGCGTGCCGAGGAGGAGCACCAGGCGGCCCCGCCGGGTGAGCCGGGAGCGGCGCGGTGGCGGCTGGTGCGCCTGGTAGGGCCGGTGCTCGTCAGACATGCGGGCACGTTAACGCCCGAACCTGCACCTTTCAGGCATCACACCCCGCCCCGGTCGTACGATCACACGTTCACCGGAGTGGGTGCGGGCTCGCCCGCGGGCCCTCTCCCGGAGTCGCCGCGCTCCCGGTCGGGCGCCTGGGCGGCGGCGTCCCGGTCCCGGCGGACCAGTGCGGCGTAGCGGCCGCCGGCCCCCAGCAGTTCCTCGTGCGTCCCGCGCTCGGCTATCCGGCCGGCGTCCAGGACCACGATCTGGTCGGCGTCGCGGATGGTGGAGAGGCGGTGCGCGATGGTGATGGTGGTGCGGCCCTTGGAGAGGTTGTCGATGGCCCGCTGCACGGCGTGCTCGGTGCGGGTGTCGAGCGCGCTGGTGGCCTCGTCGAGGATGAGCACCGGCGGGTCGCGCAGGATCGTGCGCGCGATGGCCAGGCGCTGCTTCTCGCCGCCGGAGAACCGGTAGCCGCGCTCGCCGACCAGGGTGTCGTAGCCGTCGGGCAGGGACTCGATATGGTCGTGGATCTGCGCGGCGCGGGCGGCCTCGACGATCTCCTCCCGGGTGGCGTCCGGTTTGGCGAAGCGCAGGTTGTCGGCGACCGAGGCGTGGAAGAGGTAGGTCTCCTGGGAGACGACGCCTATGGACCGGGCCAGCGAGTCGAAGTCGAGGTCGCGCACGTCGACCCCGTCGAGGGCGACCCGTCCGCCGGTCACGTCGTAGAGCCGCGGCACCAGGTAGCTGAGGGTGCTCTTGCCGGAGCCGGTGGGGCCCACCACGGCGAGGGAGCCGCCGGCCGGGACGGTGATGTCGATGCCGGTGAGGGTGGGACCGGTCTTCGCCTCGTAGGCGAAGTGGACGTCCTCCAGGCGGACCTCGCCCCGGGCGCGGTCCAGCCGCACGGGCTCCTCCCGCTCGGTGATGTCCACCGGCAGGTCGAGGTACTCGAAGATCCGGGCGAACAGCGCGAGCGAGGTCTGGATCTGCACACCGGTCGACAGCAGGCTCACGGCGGGCCGGAACAGGCCCTGCTGGAGGGTGACGAAGGCGACGAGGGTGCCGACGGAGAGCGAGGGGGCGCCGGTCTGCAGGGCGATGCCGGCGGCCCAGTAGATCAGCGCCGGCATGGCGGCCATGACGATGCCTATGGTGGACATCCGCCAGCGCCCGGCCATGCTGGAGCGCACCTCCAGGCCGACGAGCTTCTCGGACTCCTCGGCGAAGGCGTCCGTGAGGGACTGCGAGCGGCCCATGGTGCGGCCGAGCAGGATGCCGCTGACCGAGAGGGACTCGGTGACGGTCGCCGCCATGGCGGCCATCTGCTTCTGCCGCTGCGTGGTGATCTTCTTGCGCTCGTTGCCGACGCGGCGGCTGATCCACACGAACACGGGCAGCAGCAGGAGGGAGACCGCGGTCAGCCGCCAGTCGAGCGCGAGCATCGCGACGACGGTGGCGATCACGGCGGTCAGGTTCGACACGAGCGAGGTCGCGGTCGAGGTGACGGTGGCCTGCATGCCGCCGATGTCGTTGGCTATCCGGGACTGCACCTCGCCGGTGCGGGTCCGGGTGAAGAAGGCCAGCGGCATCCGCTGCAGCTGGGCGTAGACGGCGGTGCGCAGGTCGTGCATGACGCGCTGGCCGACGGTGGTGGATATCAGCGTCTGGAGCACGCCGAAGACGCTGGTCACGACCGCCGTGAGGATCATGCCGAGCGCGAGCAGGCTGAGCAGCCCGGTCCGGCCCTGGGGGATCGCGACGTCCAGGATCTCCTTGAGCAGGAACGGCGAGGCCACGCCGACCAGCGAGGAGGCGCCGACGAGCGCTCCGACCACGGCGAGCCGGCCGCGGTAGGGGCGGAACAGGCCGACGATGCGGCGCAGCTCGCGGGGGCGGTCCGCCGGGGCCGGGCGGGTGGGGTCGAGGGCTTCGTTCGATGGGGTCCACTTCGGTTCGTCGTGGGGCATGGGCCTCCTTACAGGCGGGACTGTGATGAGCCTAGCTCATTGTTACCTATGCTCACAATGAATCCGGTCCTGATACTGTTCCCAGTATGAGCACCGGTTCCGAGACCGACACCCGTGATTCCACCGACGGCGTCCTCGCCGAGCAGCTGCTGCGCCTCACGCGCCGGCTCCACCGCATCCAGAAGCGCCACATGGAGCCCCTCGGGATCACCCCGGCCCAGGGCCGGCTGCTCCGCCTCGTCTCGCACTACGGCGGCGACCAGCCGCCCCGAATGGCCGACCTGGCAACGCGCCTTGAGGTCGTACCGCGTGCCGTGACCACCCTCGTGGACGGGCTGGAGGCCGCCGACTGCGTGCGCCGCGTCCCCGACCCCGCGAACCGCCGCGTGATCCGGATCGAGCTCACCGAAACCGGTCGCGCCACGCTGCGCCGTCTGCGCAACGCGCGGACGGACGCCGCAGAGGAGATCCTTGCTCCATTGACCGCCGGACAGCGCGAGGTGCTCGGCGGCCTGCTGAACGCGCTCACGGACGCTCCCGCGGAGCGCCGCTGCTGAGACGGGCGGTACGGGCGCCGGCCCCGGCGCCCGTACCGGACCGCGACGGACGAAGGGGCTGCCCATGCCGCTGCTCGAACCGAAGCCGGGAGCCCTGCGCCCCCGCGCCACGGGCGCCCCGGCCCCCGACCGGGTCCCCGAGCACCTGGCCGGCGGCACCCCGCCCGCCCTGCGCGCCGAGCTGAGCGAGCTGCTCGGCGCCGAGAAGGTGCTGTGGAAGGTCTCCGACCTGGTCCGCTACGCCACCGACGCCTCCCCCTACCGGTTCGTCCCGCAGGTCGTGGTGGTCGCCGAGGACATCGACGACGTCTCCGCGGTCCTCTCGTACGCCCACGGCAAGCAGCGCGAGGTGGTCTTCCGGGCCGCCGGGACCTCCCTGAACGGCCAGGCGCAGGGCGAGGACATCCTCGTCGACGTACGCCGCCACTGGACGGGCGTCGAGGTGCTGGAGGAGGGCCGGCGGGCCCGGATCCGGCCCGGCACGACCGTGTTCCGGGCCAATGCCGCCCTCGCCCGGCACGGCCGGATCCTGGGCCCCGACCCGGCCAGCGCCGTCGCCTGCACCCTCGGCGGGGTCGTAGCCAACAACTCCTCGGGCATGACGGCCGGGACCACGAGGAACTCGTACCGCACCCTGTCCTCGCTCACCCTGGTCCTGCCGACCGGCACCGTCGTGGACACCGCCGACCCGCTCGCGGACGAGGAGCTGGCCCGCGCGGAACCGGGCCTGTGCCACGGGCTGATGGAGCTCAAGCGGGAGATCGAGGCGGATCCGGCCCTCGTCGCCCGGATCCGGGCCAAGTACGAGATCAAGAACACCACCGGCTACCGCCTCGACGCCTACCTGGACGGCACCACGCCCGTCGAGATCCTGCGCGGCCTGATGGTCGGCTCGGAGGGCACGCTCGGCTTCATCGCCGAGGTCGTCTTCGACACGCTCCCCCTGGACCGCGAGCTCACCAGCGCGCTGCTCTTCTTCCCGTCCCTGCCCGCCGCGGCCGCCGCCGTACCGCTCTTCAACGACGCGGGCGCCATCGCCGTCGAGCTGATGGACGGAAACACCCTGCGCGCCTCGGTCAGCGTCGCGGGCGTGCCCGCCGACTGGGCGGAGCTGCCGAAGGAAACCGCCGCGCTGCTGGTGGAGTTCCGGGCGCCGGACGCGGCGGCCCGCGCCGAGTACGAGCGCCGCGCGGCCGCCGTGCTGCCCGCGCTGGAGCTGGTCGCGCCGGTCGCCTCCGTCACCAACTCCTTCACGAGCGACCCGGCCGCCATCGCCGGGTACTGGAAGGCCCGCAAGGCCTTCGTCACCGCCGTCGGCGGGGCCCGCCCGCCCGGCACCACCCTGATCACCGAGGACTTCGCGGTGCCGCCGTCGCGGCTGGCGGAGGCCTGTGAGGCGCTGCTGGCGCTCCAGGCGGAGCACGGCTTCGACGCGGCCGTCGCCGGTCACGCCGCCCACGGCAACCTGCACTTCCTGCTGGCCTTCGACGCCGCCGAGCCCGCCGACGTCGACCGGTACGCGGCCTTCATGGACGCCTTCTGCCACCTCACGGTGGAGCGGTTCGACGGCTCGCTGAAGGCCGAGCACTCCACCGGCCGCAACATGGCCCCCTTCCTGGAACTGGAGTGGGGGGCGAAGGCGGCCGGCCTCATGTGGCGCACCAAGCGGCTCGTCGACCCGGACTCGGTGCTGGCCCCGCGCATCCTGCTCGACCGGGACCCGCTGGCCCACCTGCGCGGCCTGAAGACGATCCCCCGGGTGGAGGACGTGGCCGACTCCTGCATCGAGTGCGGGTTCTGCGAACCGACCTGCCCCAGCGGAGACCTGACGACCACTCCGCGCCAGCGGATCGTGCTGCGCCGCGAGATGACGCGGCAGCGGCCGGGCTCCCCCGTGCTCGCCGAACTGCTCGACGCCTACGGCTACGACGCCGTCGACACCTGCGCGGGCGACTCCACCTGCGCCCTCGCCTGCCCGGTCGGGATCGACACCGGGGCGCTGATGCGGGACTTCCGCCACCGCCGGCACGGCGCGCGCGAGGAGCGGGCCGCCGAGCTGGCCGCCCGGCGGTTCCGGACCGTCGAGGCCGGTGCCCGGCTGGCCGTGGCCGCCTCCGGGAAGATCACGCACGCCCTCGGGGACCGGGTGCTGGAGGCCGTCACGGGGGCGGCGCGCAAGGCCGTCCGCCCCGACCTGGTGCCCGAGTGGCTGCCGCAGGTGCCCGGCGCCGCCGCGCGGCGGCTGCCCGGGACCCGGCGGGTGGGCGCGGCCGCCGTGTACTACCCGGCCTGCGTCAACCGGATCTTCGGCGGGCCCGCGGGAGACCCCGGGCCGTCGCTGCCGGAGGCGGTGGTGGCGGTGTCGGAACGGGCCGGGAAGCCGGTGTGGATCCCCCGCGACGTGGCCGGGACCTGCTGCGCGACGATCTGGCACTCCAAGGGCTACGAGGCCGGCAACCGGCTGATGGCCAACCGGATCGTCGAGGCCGCCTGGGGCTGGACGGCCGGGGGCCGGCTCCCGCTGGTGGTCGACGCCTCCTCCTGCACCCTGGGCCTCGCCCGCGAGGTGGTCCCGTTCCTGACCGCGGACAACCTGGCCCTCCACGCCGAGCTGCGGATCGTCGACTCCGTCGTGTGGGCGGCCGAGGAGCTGCTGCCGCACCTGGAGGTCCGGCGCACCGTCGGCTCGGCGGTCCTCCACCCGACCTGCTCGACGAGGCACCTGGGCGGCGAGGCGCAGCTGCGGGCCGTGGCCGGGGCCTGCGCCGCCGAGGTGGTGGTCCCGGACGACGCGGGCTGCTGCGCCTTCGCGGGCGACCGGGGGATGCTGCACCCGGAGCTGACGGCCGCGGCGACGGCGCGGGAGGCCGCGGAGGTGAGGGCACGGGAGTTCGACGCGTACCTGTCGGCGAACCGGATGTGCGAGGTGGGCATGGACCGGGCCACGGGCCGCCCCTACCACTCGGTGCTGGTCGAGCTGGAGCGCGCGACGCGCCCCTGAACGGGCCCGGCGCGCAGGGGGGCGCGTACGCCGGAACAGGCGCTGTACGCGCGCCCCCGGCCCGGAAAATCGATTGCCGCCGTCCGGTCCATGAGACGAACCTTGCGCGGGTTGCACTCATTCGACCAGTCATGGGGCGTCATGCAGATCAGCGATCTTCCCTATCCGGATCCGGGGGTACCCGACGCCCGCTCCGGGCCCCGGTTCCTCTGGTGGCTGGGCCGGGGACAGCTCGGCGGCCAGGCCCGGAGCCTGGCCTGGGGCCTCGTGCACTTCTGCGGGGTGGCCGGGCTGCCCTACACCGTCGGGGTGGGCGTCGAGGCCGTCGTGGACCGCGACGGCTCCGGGCTGCTGCTGGCCGGCGGACTGCTGCTGCTGTTCGGGGCGGCCATCTCGGCCGGCGACGCCATGCTCCACCGCACCGCCGTCACCAACTGGATCACCGCGGCCGCGCGGGTGCAGCAGCTCCTCGCCCGCAAGACCGCCGAGCTGGGCTCCGCGCTGACCCGCCGGGTCGCGGCGGGAGAGGTCACGACCGTGTCGACGGGTGACGTCGAGAAGATCGGATGGTTCGTGGAGGCGGTGTCCCGCTTCCTCGCCGCCGCCTTCGCGGTCGTCGCCATCTGCGTGGGCCTGCTCTTCTACGCGCCGGCCATCGGCGTGGTCGTCGCGGCGGGCGTACCGGTGCTCGCCCTGTCGGTGCTGCCGCTGCTGCCGCGCGCCACGCGGCGCGCGGACCTCCAGCGGGAGAAGGCCGGCCGGGCCACCGAGCTGGCCTCGGACACCGTGGCGGGCCTGCGGGTACTGCGCGGCATCGGCGGTGAGGAACTGTTCCTGGGCCGCTACCGGGAGGCCTCCCAGGAGGTCCGCGAGGCGGCCGTGCGCAGCGCCCGGATGTGGGCGCTGATCTCCGCGATCCAGGTGCTGCTGCCGGGCGCCCTGCTGATCACCGTGGTCTGGTACGGCGCGGTGCTCGTGCGGGACGGCCGGCTGGCGGTCGGCGAACTCGTCGCGGCCTTCAGCGCCGTGGCCACGATGCTGTACCCGCTGCGGCACTTCGAGGAGATCGCGCAGGCCTACTCCTTCTCGCGGCCCTCGGCCGCGCGGGCGGCCCGGGTGCTGTCGCTGACGCGCACGGAGGACGGGGCCGAGAACGGGGCGGAGGGTGCCGCGGCCGGGCCGGCGGCCGCTCCGGCGCCGGGCGGGGACCTGTACGACCCGGGGACGGGGCTGCTGGCGCCGGGCGGGCGGTTCACGGCGGTCGTCTGCGGGGACCCGGACCTGGCGGGACGGCTCGCGGAGCGGCTCGGCGGGCATCCGGTGGACGGCGCGGGCGCGGCGGCCCCGGTGCTGCTGGGCGGGGTCGCGCTGGACGAACTCGCGCTGGACGCGGCGCGCGGGCTCGTCCTCGTACAGGACAAGGATCCGGTGCTGCTGTCCGGGACGCTGCGGGAGCTGTTCGACGTACCGGCCTCCGGGTCGGTCACGGCGGCCGCCGCGCTGGCCGCCGCCCGGTGCGGGGACGTCCTGGACGCCCTGCTCCAGTCGGCTCCCGAGGGCGTGGAGGACCCGATGGACGCCCGGATCACCGAGCGCGGCCGGTCCCTGTCGGGCGGGCAGCGCCAGCGGCTCGCGCTGGCCAGGTCCCTGGTGACCGACCCGGAGGTGCTCGTGCTGGACGAGCCGACGTCGGCGGTGGACTCGCACACCGAGGCGCGGATCGCCCAGGGGATCGCGGGGCTGCGCGCCGGGCGCACGACGGTGGTGCTGGCCTCCTCGCCGCTGCTGCTGGACCGCGCGGACCGGGTCGTCCTGGTCCACGAGGGGAAGGCGGTGGCGGCGGGCACCCACCGCGAGCTGATGCGCGGGGAGCCCCGCTACCGGGCGGTCGTCACGCGGGAGACGGAAGAGGAACAGCGGTCGGCCGCGTCCGGCGCGTCCGTACCGGGCGTACCAGCCGTACCGGGCGCACCGGCCGTACCGGCCGAGGAACTCACAGGGATCGAGGAATCCGCATGATCGGCGTGGCTCCGCCGCCCTACGACCCGGCGGCCCCCGAGACGGCCACCACCCTGCCGGTGGGCACGCCGGCGACCGTACGGGGCTACGTGCGCGGGCTGCTGCTGCGGCACCGGCGGGCCTTCGTGCTGCTGGTGGCGGTCAACGCGGTCGCGGTGGTCGCCTCCATGGCCGGCCCGTACTTGCTGGGCCAGGTCGTGGACGACCTCTCGGCGGGGACGCGCGAACTCCATCTGGGGCGCGTGGCGCTGCTGTTCGCGCTGGCGCTGGCCGTGCAGACCTGCTTCGTCCGGCTGGTGCGGCTGCGCGGGGCGATGCTCGGCGAGGAGATGCTGGCCGACCTGCGCGAGGACTTCCTCGTGCGGTCGGTCGGCCTGCCGCCGGGCGTCCTGGAGCGGGCCGGCACCGGCGACCTGCTGTCGCGGATCACCACCGACGTCGACCGGCTGGCCAACGCGATGCGCGAGGCCGTGCCGCAGCTGGCGATCGGCGTGGTGTGGGCCGGGCTGCTGTACGGCGCGCTCGCGGTCACCGCGCCGCCGCTGGCGCTGGCCGCGCTGGTGGCGCTGCCGGTGCTGGTCGCCGGGTGCCGCTGGTACTTCCGGCGGGCTCCCTCGGCCTACCGTTCGGAGTCCGCCGGGTACGCGGCGGTCGCGGCCGTGCTGACCGAGACGGTCGACGCGGGGCGCACCGTCGAGGCGCACCGCCTGGGCGGGCGGCGGATCGAGCTGTCGGAGCGGCGGATCAAGGAGTGGACGGCGTGGGAGCGGTACACGCTGTTCCTGCGGACGGTCCTGTTCCCCGTCGTCAACGTCACCTATGTGACGATCCTCGGCGCGGTGCTGCTGGTCGGCGGCTACTGCGTGCTGCGGGGCTGGATGTCGGTGGGCCAGCTGACCACGGGGGCGCTGCTGGCGCAGATGATGGTCGACCCGATCGGCCTGATCCTGCGCTGGTACGACGAGCTGCAGATCGCGCAGGTGTCGCTGGCGCGGCTGGTGGGCGTACGGGAGATCGAGCCGGACGCCGGTGACCGGGCGGTCGCCCCGGAGGGCCGGGACGTGCGGGCGCAGGAGGTCCGCTTCGGCTACCGGGAGGGCGTGGACGTCCTGCACCGGGTGTCGATGTCCGTGCCGCCGGGCACCCGGATGGCGCTGGTGGGCCCCTCGGGCGCGGGCAAGTCGACGCTGGGCCGGCTGCTGGCGGGCGTCTACGCGCCGCGGACGGGCGAGGTCACGCTCGGCGGGGCCCGGCTGTCGCGGATGCCCGCGGAGCGGGTGCGCGAGCACGTGGCGCTGGTCAACCAGGAGCACCACGTGTTCGTGGGCACCCTGCGGGACAACCTGCGCCTGGCCCGGCCGGGTGCGGCGGACGCCGAGCTGTGGGCGGCGCTGGGCGCGGTGGACGCCGACGGCTGGGCGCGGGCCCTGGAGGCGGGGCTCGACACCGAGGTGGGCTCCGGCGGGAGCACGCTGACCCCGGCTCAGGCCCAGCAGGTCGCCCTGGCCCGGCTGGTGCTGGCGGATCCGCACACGCTGGTGCTGGACGAGGCGACCTCGCTGCTGGACCCGCGGGCGGCCCGGCACCTGGAGCGTTCGCTGGCGCGGGTGCTGGACGGCCGTACCGTCATCGCGATCGCGCACCGGCTGCACACCGCGCACGACGCGGACGTGATCGCGGTGGTCGAGGGCGGCCGGATCAGCGAACTCGGCTCGCACGACGAACTGGTGGCGGCCGACGGGGCGTACGCGGCCCTGTGGCGGTCCTGGCACGGCTGACGGGGCCGTCGCCGGGGCGTGGAGGCGGCGGGCGGCCGGGGCTCAGATGAAGCCGAGGGCCGCCGCGCCGCCCACGCCGCCGAGGAGCATGAAGACCGGCATGAGCACCTTGAGCTCGACCCAGCTCCCGGCGCGGAAGCGCATCGCCTTCGGCGGGCCCACGGCGTACCAGCGCTTCCCGGCGATGGGCAGGGGCCACAGGACCGGGCAGCCGGAGACCGTCAGCGCGTCGCCGATGTCGTGGACCAGCGCGCCGAGCATGATCGGCAGGCCGAGCCAGAGGTATTCCTGGCCCGGGCCGGTGAACAGCCAGCCCGCGCCGTTGCCGGGCTCGTCGAGGACCCCGGCCAGGATCCACGCGCTGGTCGCGCCGAGCAGCCAGACCAGGACGTCGCTGGACATCCGGGCCGCCCGCCACAGCAGTCCCTCGACGGCCAGCACCAGGTGCACGAAGAGGAGTCCCAGCACGCCCCAGCGGTCGAAGCCGACCGCTACGGCCGAGGATCCCGCGCCTATGAGCACGGCCCAGAGCCAGGTGTGCGTCAGGGTGCGGTGGCCCCCGCTGCGGCGGGCGTCGCGCGGGGAGCGGGTCGCCTTGTAGACGGCGTAGGAGATCTTGTCGACCACCTCGCACAGGCCCCGGGAGAGGGGGCCGAAGGCGCGCGAGATCGTCGCCGACTTGTGGTCGAGGTCGGGGGCGAGGGCCGCACCGGCGCAGATGAGGGCGCCGACGACCAGCACGGGCCAGGGCATCGGGTGTCCGAACGCGGCCGCGCCCGCACCCACCCCCAGCCAGGCCGCCGCCCCTGACAGTGAGTGCGCCGGACCCATCATGGTCTTTTCCCGCCCCGGTCTTGTTGTGGTGGGGCCCTGTGGAGGGTTCCGGTCGGGCCGCCGCGACGGCCCAGCGTACCCGCGGTGATCTTCGTTCCGTCCGCCGGTTCCCTCTTCCAGGGGGAAGCCAGGCAAGATGGGGGGCGTGACCCTCATTGATCAGCTCCCGCCGACCGCCGACCCCGACGCCCTCTTCGAGGCCTTCTCCTCGTGGGCGGAGGACCAGGGCATCACCCTGTACCCGGCGCAGGAGGAGGCGCTGATCGAGGTCGTCTCCGGCGCGAACGTGATCCTGTCGACCCCGACCGGCTCCGGCAAGAGCCTCGTGGCGGCCGGGGCTCACTTCACCGCGCTGGCCCAGGACAAGGTCACCTTCTACACCGCGCCCATCAAGGCTCTGGTGTCGGAGAAGTTCTTCGACCTGTGCAAGCTCTTCGGCACCGAGAACGTCGGCATGCTGACCGGCGACGCGTCCGTGAACGCCGACGCCCCGGTGATCTGCTGCACCGCGGAGGTGCTGGCCTCCATCGCCCTGCGCGACGGCAAGTACGCCGACATCGGCCAGGTCGTGATGGACGAGTTCCACTTCTACGCGGAGCCGGACCGCGGCTGGGCCTGGCAGATCCCGCTGCTGGAACTGCCCCAGGCGCAGTTCGTGCTGATGTCGGCGACCCTCGGCGACGTGAAGCGGTTCGAGGAGGACCTGACCCGCCGGACCGGCCGCCCGACCTCGGTGGTCCGCTCCGCGACCCGGCCCGTGCCGCTCTCGTACGAGTACGTGACCACGCCGATCACCGACACCATCACCGAGCTGCTGGAGACCCGGCAGGCGCCGGTCTACATCGTGCACTTCACCCAGGCCCAGGCGGTCGAGCGGGCGCAGTCGCTGATGAGCATCAACATGTGCACCCGCGAGGAGAAGGACAAGATCGCGGAGCTGATCGGCAACTTCCGCTTCACCACCAAGTTCGGCCAGAACCTCTCCCGCTACGTCCGCCACGGCATCGGCGTCCACCACGCGGGCATGCTGCCCAAGTACCGGCGCCTGGTCGAGAAGCTGGCCCAGGCCGGCCTGCTGAAGGTCATCTGCGGCACCGACACCCTCGGCGTCGGCGTCAACGTCCCGATCCGCACGGTGCTGTTCACCGCGCTCACCAAGTACGACGGCAACCGCGTCCGCACGCTGCGCGCCCGGGAGTTCCACCAGATCGCCGGCCGGGCCGGCCGCGCCGGCTTCGACACCGCCGGCTTCGTGGTCGCTCAGGCGCCCGAGCACGTCATCGAGAACGAGAAGGCCCTCGCGAAGGCCGGCGACGACCCGAAGAAGCGCCGCAAGGTGGTCCGCAAGAAGGCCCCCGAGGGCTTCGTCGCCTGGTCGGACACCACCTTCGAGAAGCTGATCGCGGCCGACCCGGAGCCGCTGACCTCCCGCTTCAAGGTCACCAACATCATGCTGCTCTCGGTGATCGCCCGCCCCGGCGACGCCTTCCAGGCGATGCGCCACCTCCTGGAGGACAACCACGAGCCGCGCAAGGCCCAGCTGCGCCACATTCGCCGGGCCATCGCGATCTACCGTTCGCTGCTGGACGGCGGCGTCGTCGAGAAGCTCGACACCCCGGACGCCGAGGGCCGCACGATCCGGCTCACCGTCGACCTCCAGCAGGACTTCGCGCTGAACCAGCCGCTGTCCACCTTCGCGCTGGCCGCCTTCGACCTGCTGGACCCGGAGTCCCCCTCCTACGCCCTGGACATGGTCTCCGTCGTCGAGTCCACGCTGGACGACCCGCGCCAGATCCTGGCGGCCCAGCAGAACAAGGAGCGGGGCATCGCGGTCGGCGCGATGAAGGCCGACGGGATCGAGTACGAGGAGCGGATGGAGCGCCTCCAGGAGGTGACCTATCCCAAGCCCCTCGAAGAGCTGCTCGTCCACGCCTACGACGTCTACAGCAAGAGCCACCCGTGGGTGCGGGACCACCCCGTCTCCCCGAAGTCGATCATCCGCGACATGTACGAGCGGGCGATGACCTTCACCGAGTTCACCTCCTTCTACGAGCTGGCCCGCACCGAGGGCATCGTGCTGCGCTACCTGGCGAGCGCGTACAAGGCGCTGGACCACACCATCCCCGACGACCTGAAGTCCGAGGACCTGGAAGACCTCATCGCCTGGCTGGGCGAGCTGGTCCGCCAGGTCGACTCCAGCCTCCTCGACGAGTGGGAGCAGCTGGCGAACCCGGAGGTGGAGACGGCGGAGCAGGCCCAGGAGAAGGCCGACCAGGTCAAGCCGGTCACGGCCAACTCCCGCGCCTTCCGCGTGCTGGTCCGCAACGCGATGTTCCGCCGGGTCGAGCTCGCGGCCCTGGACCACGTCGACCAGCTGGGCGAGCTCGACGCCGAGTCCGGCTGGGACGCCGACGCCTGGGGCGAGGCCATGGACGCGTACTGGGACGAGTACGACGACCTCGGCACCGGCCCCGACGCGCGCGGCCCGAAGCTGCTCCAGATCGAGGAGGACCCGGCGCACGGCCTGTGGCGCGTCCGCCAGACCTTCGCCGACCCGAACGGCGACCATGGCTGGGGCATCAGCGCCGAGGTCGACCTCGCCGCGTCCGACGAGGAGGGCCGGGCCGTCATCCGGGTCACCTCGGTCGGCGAGCTCGGCGAGCTCTGACCGGAATCCGCAAGCCACCGCGGGCGGCCCCGCCCGGCCCGCCGGACCCGACAGTGGAGAACCTGTGATGACGAACCCCGCCGAGAGACTGGTCGATCTGCTCGACCTGGAGCAGATCGAGGTCAACATCTTCCGGGGGGCCAGCCCCCAGGAGTCCCTCCAGCGCGTGTTCGGCGGGCAGGTCGCCGGCCAGGCGCTGGTGGCCGCCGGCCGGACCACCGAGAGCGACCGGCCGGTCCACTCGCTGCACTCGTACTTCCTGCGCCCGGGCATCCCGGGGGTACCGATCGTGTACCAGGTGGAGCGGGTGCGTGACGGGCGCTCCTTCACCACGCGCCGGGTCACCGCCGTCCAGCAGGGCAAGACCATCTTCAACCTGACCGCCTCCTTCCATCACCCGGAGGAGGGCAGCATCGAGCACCAGCTGCCTCCCCGCCTCGACTTCCCGCACCCGGACACGCTCCCGAAGGTCGCGGACGAGATCCGCGAGCACCTGGGCACCCTGCCCGAGGCGCTGGAGCGGATGGCCCGCCGCCAGCCCTTCGACATCCGGTACGTGGACCGGCTCCGCTGGACCCCCGAGGAGCTCAAGGACGCCGATCCGCGCAGCGCGGTGTGGATGCGCGCGGTCGGCCCGCTGGGCGACGACCCGCTCGTGCACACCTGCGCCCTCACCTACGCCAGTGACATGACCCTCCTCGACGCCGTGCGCATCCCCGTGGAGCCGCTGTGGGGCATGCGCGGTTTCGACATGGCCTCGCTGGACCACGCCATGTGGTTCCACCGGCCGTTCCGGGCCGACGAGTGGTTCCTGTACGACCAGGAGTCGCCCATCGCCCACGGCGGCCGCGGGCTGGCCCGCGGCCGCATCTACGACCTGGAGGGCAGGCTCCTGGTGTCCGTGGTGCAGGAGGGGCTCTTCCGCCCGTACCCGGCCGAGAAGGCCAGGCCCGCCGTCTCGCCCCAGTGACACCCGGGGCGCCCGCGGTCTCCCGGGCGCCCGCTTCCTGCTGACCGGCCGTGCCTTCCCGACCGCCCGCGTCCTTCCGACCGCCCGCGCCTTTCCGACCGCCCGCCCTCCTCACCGAAGAGCTGATCGCACCGATGCCGACCCCAGCCCTCCCCTGCCCCTGCGGGCTGCCCGCCTCCTACGCGGACTGCTGCGGCCGCTTCCACTCCGGCGCCCGCCAGGCGCCCACCGCCGAGCTGCTGATGCGGTCCCGCTTCAGCGCCTTCGCGGTCGGCGACACCGCCTACCTCATGCGCTCCTGGCACCCCTCGACCCGCCCGGGCCGGCTCGACCTGGATCCGGACCAGCGCTGGGAGCGCCTGGAGATCCTCGCCACCGAGCGCGGCGGGATGTTCGAGACGGAGGGGTCGGTGGAGTTCCGCGCCCACTACCGCGAGGGCGGCCACACCGGCTCGCTGCACGAGCACAGCTCCTTCTCCCGCGAGGGCGGGGCCTGGGTCTACGTCGGCCCCCTCTCCCCCGTCGAGTTCGACTGACCGCGCGCGCCGGCCAGGGCGGAGTCCAGGCCGGCGCGGTAGCCGCGCACCTCCTCCGGCGGCTCCGCCAGCAGCAGCAGCCGGGCCACCGCCTCGGCCGCCGGAACCCGTGGGTGGCCGTAGGGCGGGGGCGGGGCCAGGGCGGCGAGCACGATCCGCTCCGCCGGTTCGGGCACGGCCTCCCGCACTTCCTCCTCCGGGAGCACGGACGCCAGTACGGCCGCCCGCGCCCAGGGGTCGGCGGTCCGTCTGAGCAGCAGCCCCACGTGCCGCTCCCGCCACCTGCGCGGCCGCAGGTCCGCCCCGGCCGCCATCAGCTCCCGGTCCTCCGGGGGCGCGGCCCCGGTCAGCAGCCCCGGCTGCCGGGCGGCGAACTCCCGCAGCTCCGCGGCCAGGTAGAGCCAGACGACGGCCCGGTAGCGGTTGATCCGGTAGCCGACGGGCGTGAGGTGCCCGCAGCGCGCGAGCCGGGTGAACCGGCTCGGCCCCACCTCCAGCACCCGCGCCCCCGCGTCGGCGCCGGCCGTGGTCTCGACCCGCGCGCGCAGCTCCCGCGGGAACCCCTCCCCCGCCCTGACCCGGTCCAGCTCGGCCCGGGTGAAGCGGACGGACCCGCCCGCCGAGCGGGGGCCCGGGCGGACCAGCCCCAGCTGGACGGCCCGGGCGAACTCGCCCCGGCTCAGCCCCAGTTCCCCGGCCGCGCGAATCCCGTTGAGCGGCGCGCACGCCGACGTCTCCACCTTCATCACAGTCCTCCCCCACGAGTGCCGATCACTCTGTGTGAAGACCGTAACCGGGAGTGAAGTCGACGCGCGAGGCCTGTGGACAACCGCGGACCAGGCCCGGGCCGTCAGCCCCCGGTGATCCGCCGCTCCGCGACGCCCAGGTGCTCCCCGACCCGGTTGACCAGCAGCGTCATCTCGTAAGCCACCTGCACGATGTCGGCCTCCGCGGCGCTCAGCGCGCACAGGCAGCTGCCGGAGCCGGCCGCCACCACGAAGAGGAACCCCTCGTCGTACTCGACCATCGTCTGACGGACCTCGCCCGCCCGGAAGTGCCGTCCGGAGCCCTTCGCGAGGCTCTGCAGGCCGGCCGCGACGGCCGCCAGGTGCTCAGCGTCCTCCCGCGCCAGCCCCGCGCTCGCGGCCGTCACCAGCCCGTCGTTCGACAGGACCACCGCGTGCCGGACCTGCTGGACCCTGCGCGTCAGATCGTCCAGCAGCCAGTCGAGCTGCTTGTCCAGTGCCATTTCCAGCCCCTCCCCGTTGACCCGGCCGACGTGGCCGCGGCCCGCCCCGCTTGGTCGTGCCGCAAGCCTTCCCCACCAGGGGCTTTCCGGCAAGGAGGATGGACGCATGGCACGGAAGATGACTCAAGAGGAATGGCGGGCGTTCGGCCGCCGCCGTGCCCGGACCCCGACGCCGTCCGCGGCCGGCGGGGACGGAACCCCGCACACCGCTCCCATCTGCTCCGTTCCGACCGGTTCCGACCGCGGGTGCCACCGTCTTCACCACCGGCGAGAAGGCCGTCAAGGGGCGGAATCCGGCCCCTTGACGGCCCGCCGGATCCCGCGGCGGGCCGCCCGGATCCGGCGGCGTCCCGGCCCGGTCCGCACGGCACGGCCTACGGGCCGACGGCGTCGAGGAGCCGGGCCGTGTGCACGCGGCCCGCGTACTCCACCAGCCTGATCAGCACTTCCTTCCCCGAGTCCTTGTCCCGCGCGTCACACAGCACCACCGGGGTGCCCTGCTCCAGGTCCAGCGCCCGCGACACCTCGTCCGAGGCGTAACTGCGTGCGCCACTGAAGCAGTTGACGGCCACCACGAACGGGATCCGCCGGTGCTCGAAGTAGTCCACCGCCGGGAAGCAGTCCTCCAGCCGCCGGGTGTCGGCGAGTACGACCGCCCCGAGCGCGCCCTGCGACAGCTCGTCCCACAGGAACCAGAACCGGTCCTGGCCGGGCGTCCCGAACAGGTAGAGCGACAGGCCCGACCGGATGGTGATCCGGCCGAAGTCCATGGCCACGGTGGTCGTGGTCTTCTGGTCCACCCCGCCCGTGTCGTCGACGAGTTCGCCCGCCTCGCTCAGCAGCTCCTCCGTGCGCAGCGGCCTGATCTCGCTGACCGCGCCCACGAGCGTGGTCTTGCCGACGCCGAAGCCGCCCGCCACGAGGATCTTCAGGGCGAGCGCGGCGAGTTCCTCCTCGGACGCGGCGCCCGCGCCGGAACTCCCGGGACCCGTCGTGCCGTTGTCGTGCAGTCCCATCACAGTGCTCGCAATCCCTCGATGACTTCCCGCAGAATCCGCTCGTCCGGCAGCTGCGCGGGCGGCACCGGCCGGCTGACCCGCACGTGTCCCGCCTCCAGCAGGTCGCCCAGCAGCACCCGCACCACGCCCACCGGCAGGTCCGCCTCGGCGGCGAGCTCCGCGACCGACTGCGTCTCGGAGCGGCAGAGCCCGAGCAGGGTCCGGTGCTCCGGGCCGAGCAGGGCCTCGTCCCCCGCCCCGGCCGCGTCCGGGTCCACCACGACCAGGGCGATCAGGTCGAACCGGACCCCGTGCGGGCCCGGTTTCGTACGCCCTCCGGTCATGGCGTACGGGCGGACCAGCGGGCCCGCCTCGGCGTCGTACCACTGGCCGTCCATGTGCCGGACCGCCGTCCTCACCCGGCGGCCGGGGGCCGGACCGCGAACCGGGGCGGTGTGTAGAGGTGCTCGCCGACCCGTCTGACCAGCCGGGCCATCTCGTACGCGATCAGCCCGATGTCGGCGCCGGCGGTGCTGAGGACGGCCAGGCAGGACCCGTCCCCGGCCGCCGCGACGAAGAGGAACCCCTCGTCCATCTCGACCATCGTCTGCCGCACGGTCCCGGCGTGGAAGTGCCGGCCGGCGCCCTTGGCGAGGCTGTGGAAGCCGGAGGCGACCGCCGCCAGGTGCTCGGCGTCCTCCCGGCCGAGGGCGCTGGAGGAACCCACCGCCAGCCCGTCGTTGGACAGCACCACCGCGTGGCGGACCTCGCGGACCCGCATGACGAGCTCGTCGAGCAGCCAGTCCAGTTCGCCGGATCTGCGGAGGCCGTCGAGGGCGGTCCTGTGGTGTTCGATCATCACACTTCTCCTTCGGTGCCTGCGTGGGGGGAGTCGTCCCGGGAGCCGCGCGCCCACCCGGCCCGGTAGGCGGCCATCCGGTCACGTGCCTGCTCCGGACTGCGCTCCGGCAGGTCCGCGGGGGGCCGCGCACCGTCCGGGGCCCGGTCGGCCGCGGGGGCCTCGCGCAGCTGCGGGACCAGGCTGGCCTGGCGTACGCGACGCGGCAGTTCGGTCACCGAGGCGGCCGGAGCGGCCGGCCCGGACACGGCCGCGGGCGCGGCCGCCGGTGCGGTACGGACGACCGTGCCGCCGGGGCCGCGCGGCCGCAGCGGCGCCACGGGGGCGGGTGCCCGGGCCGGCCGCGGTCCGGGACCGGGACCGGGTACGGCCGACGCCGCGGTCGCGGTCGCGCGCGCGGCGCCGGGCACCGGCTCCGGCGCCGCGGGCTCCGGCGCGGACCCGGACGAGGGCTCCGGCTCCGGACCGGCGGCGGCAGCGGCAGCGGCAGCGGGCGGGGCCTCGATCGCGCCCTGGAGCAGGGAGTTGGGCAGCAGCACCACCGCGGTGGTGCCCCCGTACGGCGAGGGCCGCAGGTGGACCTGGATCCCGTGGCGCGCCGAGAGCCTGCTGACCACGAACAGGCCGAGGCGGTCGCTGTCGAAGAGGTCGAGGTCCTCGCAGTGCTCGATGCGGCGGTTGGCCTCCGCGAGCGCCTCGCGTCCCATGCCGAGCCCGCGGTCCTCGACCTCCAGCACGTATCCGGCGCCGACGGGTTCGCCGCTGACGCGGACCCTGGTGTGCGGAGGGGAGAACTGGGTGGCGTTCTCGATCAGTTCGGCGAGCAGGTGGGTGAGGTCGGCGACGGATCCGCCGCTGACGGCCGCCTCGGCGAGGCGGCGGACCTCCACGCGCGGGTAGTCCTCGATCTCGGAGACGGCGGCGCGCACCACGTTGGTCAGCGGCACCGGCATCCGCCAGGCCCGGCCCGGGGCCGCGCCCGAGAGGATGATCAGGCTTTCGGCGTGGCGGCGCATCCGGGTGGTGAGGTGGTCGAGGCGGAAGAGGTCGCCGAGTTCGCCCGGGTCGTCGGCACGGCGCTCCATCGAGTCGAGGAGGTCGAGCTGCTTGTGGACCAGGACCTGGCTGCGCCGGGCGAGGTTGACGAAGACCCCGCTCACCCCGCCGGCGAGTTCGGCGCGTTCGACGGCGGCGCTGAGGGCGGCCCGGTGGACGGTGGACAGGGCTTCGCCGACCTGGGTGATCTCGTCCTCGGCGGGCGGCCCGGCCGGGGCCTCGGCCTCGACGTCGATGTCCGCGGCCCGTCCGGCGCGCAGCCGTTCCATGGCCTGCGGGAGCTTGCGGTGGGCGATCTCCAGCGCGGTGTTGCGCAGCGACACCAGCTCCACCACGAGCGCGCGGCCGATCCGTACGGAGATCACCAGCGAGGCCGCCACGGCCGCCAGGCCCAGCAGCACCGCGGCGCCCGCCGGGCTGAACGCGCCTTCGGCGAGCGGGTCGGCGCGCCCGGCGGACCCGGCGTGCGCGGCCTGCCGCACCTCGCGCATCGAGCCGCTCACGGCCGCGAAGGCGGAGTCCCAGCCGGCGGGCACCCCGCGGACCTCGCGCGCCGCCGAGGCGGCCGCCGACGCCGCGGGGGCGGAGGTCGCGGCGGCGGGGACGGGGTTCGGGGCCGGTGCGGGGGCCGCGGCCAGGGCCCGGTCCTCGGCGGCGGTGAGCTCGGCGTAGGGGGTGCCCTTCGAGACGGCCTCCCAGACGGAGCGCTGGGCCGCCGGCAGGTCCCGTGCGGTGGCGGCGGTGAGGGTGCGGCGGGCCTCCACGGCACCGGCCAGGCGGCGCTGCGCGTCGGCGGTGCGGGGGCCGGGCAGGGCCAGCAGCGCGTCCTCCCGTGACAGCAGCTCGCCGGCCCGGGCGAACTCCAGCAGCACCCGGGCGTCGGGGCCGAGTTCGGCGTCGGAGCCGCCGGAGAGGGTGCCCTCCGCGGCGAGGGCGGAGTCGGCGGCACGGGTGTAGGTCTCGTAGGCGCCCTCGGGGGTGGCGCGGCGGGCGGCGACGTCCTTGCGGGCGGGCCCGAGGGCCTCCGCGGCGGCGACGAAGGCGCCGAGGCGGGCGACGGTGTCGGTGCGGTAGTCGCCGGAGTCGGCGACGGTGTGCCGGTCGCCGAGGCGCAGCCGGCGTACGGCTTCGTCGGTGCGGCGGGACTGCTGTTCGAGGGCGGAGGCCTCCCCGGAGGCGGGGTCGGCCAGGAAGCGGACGGCGGCCCGGCGCTCGGCCTGGATCTCGGTGAGGGCGGCGGCGACGGGGGTGCGTATCTCGGCGTCGACCTGGCGGATCCGGCTGAGCCGGGCTATGTCCTGGGCGGTGCTGACGGTGGCGAAGCCCCAGAGGGCGAGCAGGGAGACGACCGGGACCATCAGCAGGGAGACGATCTTCGCCCGGACGGTGGCGGGCCGCAGCCGCTCCCACGGCCCGCCGGCCCGGCCGGTGCCGGCGCCGGCGCCCCCGGCCGGGGCGGGGCGGGGTGCGGGCTCCGGCGGTTCCGCGGCGGGGGGACCGGCGTGCGCGCGGCGGCCGCGCGACGGGGGTTCGGGGAGCCGTGGCGGCGCGGCTTCCGGTCTGCTGCGGGGTCTGCGCATGGGCTCCTCGTTCCGGGGCGGTACGGATCCTCAGGGGGCGGGCGGGGGTCAGCGGGAGGGGAGGGGGCCTTCGCCGAGCCGCCGAGCCGCCGCGCCGACGGCGGCTGTGGCTGCTGTGTCGGCTGTGGCTGCTGCGGTGCCGGCGGCGCGGGCGGCTGCTGACGGCGGGGCGGAGGCCGGGGCGGAGGCCGACGCCGCCCGCTCGTCCGCCGTCGGGGAGAGCGCCACGAAGGCGGCGGTGATGAAGAGGTAGGAGCCGAGCCCGACCGCGAGCGGGAAGATGAACTGCAGGGCGGTGGCTCCGGGCAGGGCCGCGTCCGAGGGGCTGACGCGGACGGAGACGGCGATCATCCCGGTGTAGTGCATGCTGCTGACGGCGGCGCCCATGACGAGGGAGGCCACGGCGACGGCCACCGGCGACTTGATGTTGAGGGCGGCCCACAGCGCGGCGGTGGCGGCGACGACGGCGATGGCGACCGAGAGGCCGACGGTGAGCGGGTCGTACTCGATCCGGCCGTGCAGGCGCAGGGCGGCCATGCCGAGGTAGTGCATGCTCGCGACCCCGAGTCCGGTGGTGAGGCCGCCGAGGACGAGGGAGCGGCCGCGGTCCCTGCCGTAGCCGACGGCGAAGACGCCGGCGCCGACGACGACCACGGCGACGAGCAGGCTCAGCAGGGTCATCGGCACGTTGTAGTGGATCTCGGTGCCGGTGACGTGGAAGCCGAGCATGGCGATGAAGTGCATCGTCCAGATGCCGGTGCCGATGGCGGAGGCGGCGGTGAGGAGCCAGTTGCGGCGGGAGGCGCCGGTCGCGGCGAGCGCGCGGACGGTACAGCGCAGACCGAGGGCGGCGCCGATCGACGCCATCGCGTACGACAGTGCGGGTGTCAGCCAGCCATAGGCGGCGTGGTCCAGGTGTCCCATGGCCACGGGACGCTAGTCCGGGTGAGGGCGCGAACAAGGGGCGCATTTCGAAAGACGCTGCAACTGCTGGAATATGACAGAGAGACGTTCATCTCCGATCACACCACGTGTCACCTTGTGCACGGTCCGCAGGGGTAGGGGCGGTGCGGGATCATGTGCGCATGAGCCGTATGAGTCGTACGAACGAAGACCACACGCATGTGCAGGAGTTCTTCGGGGCACGCGCAGCCGCCTGGGACGGGAAGTTCCCGGAGGACGGGCCCGCCTTCGCGACCGCCGTGGCGGAGTTCGGCGTGGGGCCCGGGGAGCGGGTGCTCGACGCGGGCTGCGGGACCGGGCGGGCGCTGACCCCGCTCCGCGCGGCCGTCGGGCCGGCCGGAACCGTGCTCGGCGTGGACCTGACCGCGGAGATGCTGGCCGAGGCGCGACGGGCCGGCCACGACCGCGAGGGGACCCTGCTGCGGGCCGACGTGGCCCGGCTGCCACTGCGGGACGGGGTGCTGGACGCGGTCTTCGCCGCCGGGCTGATCGCCCACCTGCCCGATCCCGCCGAGAACCTGCGCGAGCTCGCCCGCGTGGTCCGCCCCGGCGGCCGGCTCGCGCTCTTTCACCCCATCGGGCGAGCCGCGCTCGCCGCGCGCCACGGCCGCGAACTGACCCCGGACGACCTGCGGGCCGAGCACAACCTCGGCCCGCTGCTGTCCGGTTCCGGCTGGCGGATGACCTCGTACGCCGATGAGGACGCCCGCTTCCTGGTCCTGGCCGTGCGCGCGGGCTGAGCGGGGCGCGTCCCGGAGGTCTACGCCGGGGGCTGGGCCTCGGCCCCGGCCGGGCGGCGGGGGTGCGGCACGGGGCAGCCGCCGGCGCCGGCTACGGGGAACGTGCCGAGCTCGCCGACGTCGTAACCGTCGCGGTAGCCCTTGACCTCCGGGTTCTGCCGGGCGTAGTGCGGGGCGGTGCGCGGGGGCAGCAGCCGCACCGCGCGGCCGCGCAGCCGCAGCGCGCCCCGGACCAGGCGCTGGAGCCCGGGGCGGGGGGCCTCGTACCGGAAGGCGGTCAGCAGCGGCTCGTCGAGCAGGGCGAGGCTCGCGCGGCGCACGGCGGGGGCGAGCGGAGCCGGGTACCAGGAGGCCATCAGGTCGAGGGTGGAGTCGGCGACCGAGCGGCCGCCCTCGTCCCAGCCGAAGTGGGCCTCCTCGTAGGCGTCCAGGGTGGCCTCGAACTCCTCGTAGGAGCCCGGGATGTCCGTGATGCCCAGGTGCCGGCCGAGGGCCGCGTAGTAGTTGGCGCAGGCCCGGCGCTCGTGGTGGGTCAGCGGGCGCCAGCCGTAGACGTCGAGCCAGCGTGCCGGGATCACCACGAAGGTGCACAGGACGTACCGCATGTCGTCGTTCGAGATGTCGTAGCTGCGGTGCATCTGGTTGACGCGGCGGATCGCGGTGCGCGCGGTGTCGCTCTCGAAGCCGTGCTCGACGACCGCGTCGAGGAGCAGGGAGGTGTCGTCGTACCGCTTCTGGGCGCGCTCGGTGAACTCGGCGGTCTCGGCGAGGAGGGCCCCGATGGAGGGGACGGCGTAGGTCCTGAAGAGCGCGAGCTCCAGGGCGCGGGTGAAGTCCCAGGGGAACTCGTAGGTGGCGGTGAGCCGGTAGATGGCGAGGAAGTCCTTGTCGGGGTCGAGCCGGAGGATCTCCCTCAGCCGGTCGTAACGCTGCACCGGTCTCCCTTTCTGTGGCGGGTCCCCAACTCTACGTGCAGGTAGCGGGCTTGGAAATCGATGCCCGTCGGGTCTCGACGTGCGAGTTACCCGCTGGTTAAGGTGCGCCGACGAGAACGCGATCGGGAAGCACCGGGAGGCCACGTGTCCGACGAGGAGGACGGGGGCTCGCTGTACGTGCTGACGGCCGTGCTGCTGACCCCCGCGCAGTTCCCGGCGGTGCTCGGCGACGACTTCCCCGAGGCGTGCGCGCACCTGGGCGTGGAGCCGGCCTCCGACGGGTACGGGCTGGTGCTGGGACAGGACGAGGAGGGGGCGCGCTGGACGGTCGTCGTGGACGACGTCTCGCTCGTGGCCGCGGCCATCGCCTCCTGGGACTGCGGCATGGAGTACGACCTGTCCCCCGACGAGCGCACGATCGTTGCCTCGCTGGCGGGCTGGCCGCTGGAGCTGACGGTGTCGACGGCGGGCATCCCCGAGCCGCACGACCCGGAACAGGGCGCGGACGGCACGGGGCGGGTGCCGCTGGCGCCGCCGTCGGCCGAGGCGTGGGGGCCGGTGCAGCGGCGCCTGGGCGCGGACCAGATCGCCCGCGAGTGGGGGGACTGGCGCGAGCGCGTCGCGGAGGACGGCGGGGCCGCGGCGGCCTCGCACCCCGGGCTCGCGCGGGCGCTGGAGGAGGCCGCCGGTTACGCGCGGCAGGCCCCGCCGCCGGGACGGGTCCGGTCGGCCTTCGCGGGCGAGGGCGTACGGACCCTGCGGGCCGACGGGCCCGGCTGGTCGCTGGTGGCCCGGACGGGCGGCCCGGCGTTCGTCCTGCTGGACGAGGAACCGGGCGGGGTCCTCTCCGTCCCCCGCGAAGGGGACGCCGGGCTGCCGGAGCTGTCCGGCCTGCTGACGGCACTGGACGGCGTGGCGGCCCGGCCGGCCTGAGCGCCCGTGGCACGGGTCGCGGTCGCGGGCCACGGCTCACGGGCGGCCGGACGTCGGAGAATCGGCAATCCGCAGTCGGCAATCTGCAATCTGCAATCTGCAATCTGCAATCTGCAATCGGAACACGGGGGAACGTGATGGCGGGATCGATCGAGCCGGTGGAGTCCCGGCCGGTGGGTGTGGTCGTGGGCGGCCGGGCGGAGGTCGTCGACGACGACTGGGGACGCGAGCGGGCGGTGATCCGGCTGGACGCCGACCGCTTCGGCCCCGAAGCCCTGTACGGGCTGGAGGACTTCTCCCACATCGAGGTCGTGTACCACTTCGACCGGGTGCCGGAGGAGAAGGTCGAGACGGGCGCCCGGCATCCGCGGGGGAACGAGGACTGGCCCCTGGTCGGGATCTTCGCCCAGCGCGGCAAGAACCGCCCCAACCGCATCGGCCTGTCCCGGTGCAGGGTGCTCGCGGTCGACGGCCTGGACGTGCACGTGGAGGGCCTGGACGCGGTGGACGGCACCCCCGTGCTCGACCTGAAGCCGTACATGACGGAATTCGCCCCCCGCGGCGAGACCCGCCAGCCCCCGTGGGCGACGGCCCTGATGCGGGACTACTACTAGGAAAGCCCCTCCAGACACCCCCGCAGCCGTCCCCGCAGGGACGGGACGGCCGCGGCGTCACAGGACATGACGACGACGAACCTGCCCCGCTCGATGCCCTCGGGCCGCTGCGTCCAGGACCAGTGCCGCCCCGCCCTCAGCAGGACGTCGAACAGCAGCCGCTGCTCGCAGCGTACGTCCGGCCGGTCACGGGAAGCAGCAGGTCGACGGGCACGGCGCCCCGCTTCTCGACCACGTGCAGCCACGGCGGACCGTCCACCGCCACCCGCTCCGCCGGCCCGGTCAGACGCGTTCGAGCGGGACGTGCGGGAGCGGCGGGAGGGTGGTCGTGACGGGGTCGCCGGGGCGGATCGTGCCGCCCCGGTGGACCACGCCCATGATCCCGGCCTTGCGGACCACCCGGCCCTCCTCGTCCCGGCCGACGACCTGCTTGAGCAGGCCGTCCTGGAAGGCGTTGATCTGCGGGCACGGATTGCGCAGGCCCGTCACCTCCACCACCGCCTCCTCGCCTATGCGCAGCAGCGTGCCCGTCGGCAGGGCGTGCAGGTCTATGCCCTCGGTGGTCACGTTCTCCCCGAGCTGGCCCGGGGCGACGCTGAAGCCCGCTTCGGCGACCTCGTCGAACAGCTCCCGGTGGATCAGGTGGACCTGGCGCAGGTTCGGCAGGGTCGGGTCCTGCGCCACGCGCGAGCGGTGCTTGACCGTGACCCCGGCGTGGACGTCGCCCTCGACGCCGAGGCCGGCGAGGAGGGTGATGCTCTCCCGGTTGGGCTTGGTGAAGGAGTACTCGGCGTTGCTGCTGACGGCCGCGACCGTCGCGCCGTTCGCCGCCGTGCCGTGCCCCGTGGTGGTGCTCATGTGAAAGTCCCGTGTCCCCTCCTGCCGCCCCCGGCGGCCGAACTCCTGCTTCCGCCTGGTCAACGTGCGGGCGCGACCGTGTGTTCCCGGCCGGGTTCCGCCGCGGACTGGCCGACGCGACGCTTGCCGGGGTGCGGGAGCCGCATGACGATGGGGCCCTCCGCTCCGCCGGCTCCACGACCCCTCGGGAGGGTGACATGGGCGATCCGTCGTTGGCTCTGCCGGGCGGGGCCGATCCCGTCGAGCGCACGCGCGTCCTGCGGCGGGCGCACGAGGCCTTCACCCGGGACGGCCGGGTCGAGCCGCCGGTCCGGGCCGTCATCGCGCAGTCCTGGCGGCGGTGCGCGCGGGCGCGGGTCAGCCCGGAGTCCGCGCCCCGCCAGGCCCGGCCGGAGGCGGAGCTGCCGGCCTACCGGGAGCAGCACCCGCTGGCTCCGGTGATGCCGCTGTTCCGGGATCTGGTGGGGGCGTTCGCGGCGCGCGGGGCCCATCTGCTCGCGGTGTGCGACGCCCGCGGCGAGCTGCTCTGGGTCGAGGGGGAGACGGCCACCCTGGGCCGCGCCGAGCGGCTCGGCTTCGTCCCGGGCGCGCGCTGGGCGGAGTCGGCGATGGGGACCAACGCACCCGGTACGGCGGTCGCCGTCGGGGAGCCCGTGCAGGTCTTCGGCGCGGAGCACTTCAGCCGTCTCGTGCACCCCTGGACGTGCGCGGCGGCCCCGGTGCGGGACCCGGGCACGGGCCGGGTGCTCGGGGCGGTCGACATCACCGGCGGCGACGGGCTGGCCCATCCCCATTCGCTGGCGTTCGTCCAGGCGGTGGCACGGGCCGCCGAGTCCCAGCTGGCGCTGCTGGCACCGCAGCCGCCGGCCCCCCGCGACATCCTCGCCGCGCTCGGGCGGGACGAGGCGCTGCTGGTGCTCGGCGGCCGGCGGATCCCGCTGGGGCGGCGGCACAGCGAGATCCTGACGCTGCTCGCGCACCACCCAGAGGGGCTGTCCGGGGAGGAGCTGGCCTTCGCCCTGTACGAGGAGGAGTCGGTGGCGGCGGTGACGCTGCGGGCGGAGATGTCCCGGCTGCGCGCCCTGCTCGGCGCCGGGAACCTGCTCTCCCGCCCGTACCGCACCGCCGTCCCGCTGGAGGCCGATTTCACGGCCGTGACCCGGCACTTGGCGGCGGGGGCCGTCTCCGCCGCCCTCACCCGCTATCCGGGGCCGCTGCTGCCGGCCTCCACCGCCCCGGGCGTCGTCCGGCTGCGGCGGCGGATCGAGGAGCAGGCGCGGGCCGCGGTGATCGCCCGCGCGGACCCGGGGCTGCTGGCCGATTGGGTGTGCAGCCCGTGGGGCGCGGAGGATCCCGAGGTGTGGCGGGCGCTGGCCGAAGCCCTGCCGCCGCAGGGGCGGCCGGCCGCGCTGGCCCGCGTACGCTCCCTCGACGAGGAGCTCGGCGCCGGCCGTGCAACGTAGCCGCAACCTGCCCGCTCCTACGTTGCTCCCCGAGCGCTGTCCGACGGCGGCCGGCGCCCGGCAAGGGGAGGACACCCATGGCCCGTTACGCGGCACCCGGCACCGAGGGCGCGCTGATGTCGTACGCGTCCCGCTACGGCCACTTCATCGGCGGGGAGTACGTGGAGCCGGCCCGCGGCCGGTACTTCGAGAACCCCTCCCCCGTCACCGGCCGGCCCTTCACCGAGGTGGCGCGCGGTACGGCGGAGGACGTGGAACGGGCCCTGGACGCCGCCCACGCGGCGGCCCCGGCCTGGGGCCGTACGTCCGCGACCGAGCGCTCCACGATCCTGCTGCGCGTCGCGGACCGGATGGAGCAGAACCTGGAGGCCCTCGCCGTCGCGGAGACCTGGGAGAACGGCAAGCCCGTCCGCGAGACGCTCGCCGCCGACATGCCGCTGGCCATCGACCAGTTCCGCTACTTCGCGGGCGCGCTGCGCGCGCAGGAGGGCGCGCTCAGCCAGATCGACGACGACACGGTCGCGTACCACTTCCACGAGCCACTGGGTGTGGTCGCGCAGATCATCCCCTGGAACTTCCCGATCCTGATGGCCGTGTGGAAGCTGGCGCCGGCGCTGGCGGCGGGCAACACGGTGGTCCTCAAGCCGGCGGAGCAGACCCCGGCATCGGTGCACTACTGGCTGAGCCTGGTGTCGGACCTGCTGCCGCCGGGCGTGGTGAACATCGTCAACGGCTTCGGCGAGGAGGCCGGCAAGCCGCTGGCGTCGAGCCCGCGCGTGGCGAAGGTCGCGTTCACCGGGGAGACCTCCACGGGCCGCCTGATCATGCAGTACGCGGCGGAGCACCTGAAGCCGGTGACGCTCGAACTCGGCGGCAAGAGCCCGAACATCTTCTTCGACGACATCTGGGCGACCGACGACGACCTGCGCGACAAGGCCCTGGAGGGCTTCACGATGTTCGCCCTGAACCAGGGCGAGGTGTGTACGAGCCCGTCGCGCGCGCTGATCGAGCGCGGCCGTTACGGCGACTTCCTGGACGCGGCGGTGGCCCGCACCGAACTCATCGTGCCGGGCCACCCGCTGGACACGGACACGATGATCGGCGCCCAGGCGTCGGAGGAACAGCTGCGCAAGATCCTCTCGTACGTGGAGATCGGCCAGCAGGAGGGCGCGAAGATCCTCACGGGCGGCGGCCGCATCGACCACGGCGGCGACCTGGCGGGCGGCTTCTACGTGGAGCCGACCATCTTCGAGGGCGACAACCGGATGCGGATCTTCCAGGAGGAGATCTTCGGCCCGGTGGTGTCGGTTACCTCCTTCCAGGACTTCGACGACGCCATCCGCATAGCCAACGACACGGCCTACGGCCTGGGCGCGGGCGTCTGGAGCCGCGACATCAACACGGCCTACCGCGCGGGCCGCGCCATCCAGGCGGGCCGCGTCTGGACGAACTGCTACCACGCCTACCCCGCGCACGCGGCCTTCGGCGGCTACAAGCAGTCGGGCATCGGCCGGGAGACCCACAAGATGATGCTGGAGCACTACCAGCAGACGAAGAATCTCCTCGTCTCGTACTCGCCGAAGAAGCTCGGCTTCTTCTAGGAGCACAAAAAATGGCGCCTGACCTGGGCTTTTGCCCGTCAGGCGCCGTCGGCTCGACCCGCTCGACGCGGACGTTGATATTTCCTGTTCCTCCCAGTTCCTCCCACCCGTCTCCCACTCCAGACCGGCTGTTCCGGACCAGTCACGGACCAAACCGCGCTCACCGGGTGGGTGGGGCGCCCTTGCTGACGCGGTCCCACTCCTCCATGGACTGCTCGATGAGACGGTTGGCCTGCTCCTGCACGCCGTCCAGGAACTTGGCGTAGAACTTGAACAGGACATGGATGCTATGACCGGCCCGCCGCGCACACTCAGCGGGATCGACACCCGAGTGGAGCCAGAACGAGATCCCGGCATGCCGAAGGTCGTAGGGCCGCTTCGCCAGACCGCCCGCAAGCTCCGTGCGAGTCAGGACGTACTCCCGCGCCTTCGACCACGTGGTCCCATACGCCGCCGCCTCCACATAGTTGCCTGCCTGGTTCCGGAACAGCCGCCCGTCCGGTGCGACGCCGAAGCGCTCAATGTGGGCACGCAGGACGCGAACGAACTGTGGCGGAATGGGTACAGGTCGGGTCGCCGTCGCGGCACGGCGCTTGAGCGAGTGGACTTCATAGACCTCGCCGTCGTCCGTCCAGTCCTTGCCGGCCGTGACAACGCCGCCCGTCAGGTTGAGCAAGCCCCAGCCCGTCTCGGGCAGGTGGCACTGTTCGAGACGGAGATGGATCACCTCGGCCGGCCGCATGGCCGCGAAGTACATGCAGCCGAAGAACGCCTCAAGGTGGGGGCCACGGCCCCGCTGCTGCCCGACCGACGCCAGCAGGCGAGCGACCTGGAGAGGATTGGGGACGGATGCCGGGTCGACTTCGTCCTCGACCGACGGCGGGTTCCACCTGATCCCGGCAAGGGGGTTGTCCACGAAGTAGCCGTTCTCCACGGCCATGTTGAGCACTTCGCTGAACGCAGACCTCTTCCGGCGCGTGGTCTTGGCTGCAGCAGGCTTGCCGTCCAGTTTGAGGCACAGGGCGTCCAGCGCTCGACGTATGACGGCGGCGTCGTTCAAGGAACCAAGCGGCAGGGAATTCCTCTTGACCCAATCGAGCGCCTTCCTCCATTCCTCGGGCGGCTCCTGCTCCCACGCCTTCTTGTTGAACGCGTATGAGTACAGCGCCCTGCGCAGCACTCGCGGCTCCGGATAGACAGATCCCGGACGAACCAATGCAGGGGTGACGGTGGCAAACGCGTCTGCAAGGGTCCGACGCGTGTTGCCCGGCGTTCGGGCCCACCTCTGCTCGAGGTACTCATGCGCGAGGTCGTACCAAGTCGTCTTCTGCCGCAGCGCTCGCAGCTCCGACGCCGGCAGCCCCGACTCTTCTTCAAAGGCTTCACCTTCCCGGGCTGCCGTCATCAGTTTGGAACGTCGACTCTCGGCAAGGCCGAAAGTCATGAACGACTCTGATTTTTCGAGCCCGCTAACCGTCCATCGCACCATAAATGGCTTGCGTCGATCCGGACGCTCGCGTATGTCCCAGAAGCGAACGTTGTAACTCAGCGCCAAGTGTCCGAATCCCTTTCACAGGCCTCCCACCAGGCATCCAGGTCGGAGCGACGACACCTGAGTTCACCATTTGGCAGTTTGATCATGCGGGGTGCATTCCCGCGAGCACGCATCCGATAAAATGCCGACGGACTCATGCGGATTTCCGCCAAGACCTCCGCAAGCTTCAAGGCAGGCGGTCGAGCCACTTCCTTCTCCTCACGCAAACTCACGACATGGCCGCACTAGTGGGACCGACAGTCAACGGACACGAACAATCGCATCCATTCGATGACTGCTTCCCCCAACCCGCGCAGCGAGTGGACTGTTGCGTTCACATCGCCCCACCGCCAAGCGCAGCGACATGCGAACGAAGGAAATGGTCCGGACAATCCCCGGTTTCGGAAACCGGGGATCGCCCGCTATATTGCGCGCTGCCGGTCTCAGCGTCAGCCGGAGATGGAGTACGTCGGGACTGCAGCGGCCGGGTCCGCGCAGGACACCAGAGCCTGCTCGGCAAGCCGGGCGAGGCTCGTCTCAGCCTTGTGGTCAGAAAGGCCCACAGCCCGGGAGACACCACGCACCGTTGCCTTGGGATGCGCGCCCACGTAGGCAAGGACCCTCTGATCACGCCGGAGGCCGCGCTGGAGCTGGTCTTCCACAAAGAGGCCGGCGGCGCACACGCAGAGGCAGAGCGCGGTCGCCAGGGCACCCCGATCTCCGCCCATCTGGGCAGTGGCAGAGTTCAGGAGGCCAAGGGTGAAGAGCGCGGGCGCGGTGAAGCGAAGCGAGCTAAGCAGGTTCGCGGACAGTCGTCCTCCTCGGGCATTCTCGGGTCGGCATCGCCTTCGGATCGCCTCCGCCACCCGTCTGACTAGGGACGTTGTACGTTGACATGCCCGAACGGAAGGTTCCAGTCGTTTGGGCATCGTGGTCGTCTGCCGTGGGCGAATCAGGCACTAGCCGACTCGGCGCCTACAGAAGAGGGGTGCACCAGGGACATGCCGAGCGCGACGCCTCGGCCACCGGTGACCTGAAGGTCAACACCAGCGTGTCTCGCTTGCCTGATCAGAACAGGTGTCGACCGACCCGCGCCGCAGTGGCCACCTCGGCGACGATGCCCAACATGCCTGCAAGGGTGAATGTGTACGCGTGCACCTGTTCTCGGGCTCGCGCCTCCATGCCCTCGGGGGCCGCGAAGAAGCCGGGGGTCGTACCTTCGGGTTGCTGCCGGTTCCGCGCCGCCTCGTATTCCGCCCAGTCGATCCGGTGCACCCTGCGCGCTTCGAGGAGGTCCTCTTCGGGGACCTGCTCGGCGCGGAGCCGTACCGTGAGCTGCTGAGCGGCCATCTTGATCACGATGGAATCGGTCACCGTCAAGGGCATGTCCGGTCGACCGATGCCGCGCTCCAGCAGGGGCTCGCCAGCACTGCGCCACGGCGAGCACACAGCCGTGAGGGCCGAATGCAGCTTCCCCCAATCCGGTTTACGGGTCCGCTCCCCCTCCTCGATGAGCAACTGGACAGTGCGGCGTTGCTGGTAGGTGGCGGAATGGTGGGCGAACTGGTCCACGATGCGGCGGGCGTTCTCCTGCCGCCGGGCCCTGTTCGTCTTGCCGGTGGTCTGCGCGTACGTCCGAAGCGCCCTGCGCGCCTGCGCAACCGGGACGACCGTGTCACTGGTGAGCCAGACGAACAGCACCACCGGAATCATGGTGTGGTGCGGAATCCGTTTGAGCGGCGACCGTTTGCGGGCTTGCAGCAGTTCGCTGAACAGCCGGCGCTGGACCGCGGGGAACAGGCTGGGGTCTCGACCGTGCTGCGTGGACTTATGGAACTCGGGTGCGGCCAGAAGGCCGACCTCCACCCAGTCAGTGATCATCCTGGCGGAGACCTGCTCGACACCAAGGGCTTCCGCATCGCGCACGAGATCGCCCGCTGTGCCTGGCTCCCACTCCTTGACCTGGGTTTCTTCCACGTTCTGGAAGTTACACCGAGATGGGGCCAGTTTCCGGGCCGGCTCTGCCTTTGCCCCGACAGGGTGATGTGCGTCAGACAGGAGCCCTTGCGTAGATGGCCAGACGGCACCGAGCGCAACGGCAAGACCCCTTGGAGGATTCCATGACTCGACGCAAGCGGCACCGCACACACCCCCGTCCGGCTCGGCCCGCACGGCGGCAGGAAGGCAACCTGCTGGACAGGGTGCTCGGCGCGTTCGTGACCGGTGTGGTGGCAGTGATCGTCAAGGAAGCAGCCAGCCTTCTTCATCGCGGCTGAGTGAGCCAGCGGGGCTGGACGCCGCGCCGGCTAGCTGGTTGGCCGAAGCGGGCTCACCCTTCTGCCTTGCTGGTCGAGCCAGCCGATGCCGCGCGGAGAAAGACCAGCGCGGCCAACAGGACCATCGCGGTCTGGTGGCGCGGGGGAAGCGACTCCCACAGATCGTGCGCGATGATGTTCCGGACGTTCGGCCCCGCAGCCGGTTCGACAAGCAGCAGCAGGAAGCTCCTCGCCCATGCGCTTCCGGCCAGATCCGGCCTATCGGCCAGGGAGCGCAGGAGCCCCCCAAGCAGGCCGACGCCCCCGGTGGATTCGCCCTTGGCCAGGTGGATCACGGGAATGTGCTGCTCGAGGTAGCGGCGAAGAATGCCCTCGACCAGGGGGACAGCGACGAACACCGCGATCTCGTCGTACTCCCAGTACAGCCGAAAGGCGCGGGCCAGCAGTCTGGCGCGCTCGGCAGGAAGAACGACCGGATCGGTGAGCGCCGTCGTCATGTCCCGGACACTCGGCTCGAAGCGCTCCCACAGGACATCCAGCTGGTAGCTGATCAAGACGCCGGTCAGTTCGAGGCCTATAACCCGCTGGTCCTGTCCTGGGACCTCCTGCTGTCCCACGTTGTGGACGAGCACAGGGCCGGCCGTGTTGATGCGGTTCGTGTCGAGGCGGAGGAACGAGGGCTGCAGCCCCTTTTCGCCGCCCTCGTCCGTCGATTCGGGCTGCGGAGGTACCGGGTGACCGACGATGCGCCGCAGCGCGTCCTCCAGGTCCTTGGCCTCGCCGATGTAGGCACTGGCGGCGTCGAAGAGTTCCTCCGGCATGCTGACGTCGAAGCGAATCTTCTGGAGTTCCAGGTCCTCACGGGTTAGCGCCTGCTGCTTCATGCGGATGTCCGTATGCAGGTCGCTGAGGCCCTTGTCACGGGCATGCACGGCGGCATCGGTGAGCATCATCAACTTGGCTACACCCGTCAACCCTTCAGCCGCGTCGGTGTAGGTGGCGGCGATGGATCGGTTGGTCCGCTCGACACCACCGGGGTCGCCCTTGGTCACCGCCGCGAGGTTACGCAGGAAGGAGACCCGGACGTGTGGGTCGCGCCGGTAGTGCTCAGCTGCCCGCTCCGCGACAGGCAGGGCGTGGGCATGCCACTTGGACCTCGCCACGAGCGGGTCGAGCAGGGTCCCCACTACGCCTGGGCGCTCGTCGCCCTTGTCCATCTCCGCGTTGGCCCGACAGACCATGGTCGCGACGATGTCTGCGGCGGCGGGCAGGTTCACCGAGAGGGCAAGCTTGAACGCGCGCACGAGCGACTTCGCCGCGTACAGGTTGCCGCCCGACACCTGGGGCGCTGCCTCGAACCAGTCCGCCGACTCGACGTACGAATCCACTGCCGCGCGAAGGTGCTCGATCTTGGGACGGCCGGCGCTGACGGCGTGCAGAAGGTCGTGAAGATGGCCACGAACGCCCGGGTGGTCTGCCTCTGCGGCGTACTCAGCCCAGATTTCCACCGCCCGCCCGCTGATCTCCGACAGATCACGGGGCCACCGCTGCGACCCGGCCCCTACATACGCCCCAACGAAGGTGTCGTCGGGGCTCAGGTAGAACAGGAACCCGGCCCGCAGCGTTTCGACGTGCTCCTCGTCGAGTTCGCCGCCGGTGCCCCTCGTCGCGGCACCCAGCCGGTCGGAGATGTCGGAGTAGAACACGAAACCCTGGGACGCCGCGTTAAGAGCGTCCAGCGTGGCACTGTCGATCACGATCACGACTCCCTCTCCGAGAGGCCCCTCAAACGCCGTCCGGACAAAGGCGGAGGCGGCGGACGCCCGCGCTGCGGTTCAGCTGGTACCGGGCACAGGGTAGTGGCCGAAGTCTCGGCACTTGCTTGCATTTTCTTAGATGGCCCACTATTTGACAGACTGCCAGAGACCTGCGGTGCCCTGCTGCTATTGGGAGACCCGCAGGGCGCTACAGCAGGTCGCCCAACGTGGGCCGTGAGATCGAGGCCTGGCGCGAACGACGCATAGCTGGGGAGAGATAATGGCTCAGCCGACGGCAGCCGTGGTCGCGGTATCCGAGATGGCGGTGGTCCGGGCACTGGAACTGGCAGGCAACCGCCTGATGGGCCGGAACGGCCGGGGTGACCGAGGCACTCTGCAGCGCATGGCCCCTTGGGACCGACACTCGTTCTTCCGTGTGACCGGGGAGGAGGCGGACAAAGTGCTCACCGGCGTCTGGGAGGCTCCCGCCGCACGCGGGGTGCCGGAGGAGCTGCTGCGCGTACTAGATACCTACGTCCGGCTGCTCTTGGCATCCGGCCACTCCCTGCACCGTTCCGACCTGGTGCAGACGCTATCGCGGATGCACCAGCGGGTCCTCCTGCCCTGGGAGACAGACGAGGCTTCCGCGTCGCCTGCCACTCCGTGACCGGCCACGAACCGTCCGCTAGTGCGGTGGTCCTTCCACCGACCGTCCCTGCATAAATCCAAGGGTGGCTCGAGTGGCGCCTCGGGACAGAGCTCGAGCAGGCGGGCCTCCCTCACGTGCACCCTGTCGTCAGGAGGACGCCGGACCCCTATCTCGCAGGTGGGCAAGGGCAGCTGCGACGGACAGGTCGTAGCGGTCCTTGTCCTGCTCCCAGCGGGTCAGCACGGCAACAGTGGCGTCCGCAATTTCCGTTGGCAGGTCAGCCGCTCGGAGAGTTTCGGCGATGTCCTCCATCTCCGGGGCCCACCGCCAGGCCCGCGCAGCGACGCTGGGCAGATAGCCCGGATCCGAGAGGATGTTCGAGGCCATGGTTTCCGCCTCGGCGGTCAGCTCGGCCCCCACCCCATGCGTGGCGGCAAGGGCGTGGGCGACGCCGGCAAGGGCGCGAGCGGCCTTCTGATAGCTGGCGAACGCCATCTTCAGCGCAGAAGAGGAGCCAATGTCCCCACTCGCGCGCCGCGGCTCGAGGTGGGTGTCCTTGAAGAGTCCTTCAACGACGCTGACAGCCTGCTGGTCGCCGGCGAGGTAAAGGCGCGCCGTCCGCTGACCGCCCGGCGGTGGTCCGAAAATCGCGCCGTCGAGGACGACCGAACCCGGGCAGACCGCGCCCACGATGTGTTTCATGCGCTGCGGATTGATGGCGTTGGCGTCCACGTACACCCCGGAGAAGTCGTGGCCGGCGACCTCCATGGCCACGTCCTCGGCCGCCTGGGGCGGGCACACGGAGAGGACCACGGAGCTGCGGTCAAGCGCGACGGCCAGGCTGTCCACTGCTACTGCTCCAGCCTGCAGGGCCCGTTCACGTGTCGCTTCGCTTCGCCCGTCGGGCACCCAGAGCACCTCGTGACCTGCTGCCACGGCTTGGGCGGCGACAGCAGCGCCCATGGAGCCTGGGTGCAAAACGGTCACGGTGGTCACGGGCTGCCTCCTGGTGGAAGTTCGGCAATGGGACGTTCCCTGTGAGCAATGATCGACTCCCGTAGGCCGATCGCAACAGGGGCTCCAGCACCGGGGTGTTCCGCTAGCTGACGGCTGAAGTGACCGATCCGTCGGTCCACGCTCTCCGTTCGGCGGCGGGCGTTGGTCTCAAGAACCGTGTGAACCTGCTGCGCAGCGCCTTCGATGTCTCCCCGTCCGAGACGGGCCATGGCGAGGTCCATCCGGGCCAGGGACATCTCACCTAACCGCTGTCGTGCGGGCGGGGCCGCCTGGAAGATCGCCACGGCCTCGTCGGCACAAGCCTCCGCGTCCCCCAGATTCCGGCGTCCAGACAGCCAGAGGTGGGTGCTGCTGGCGTAGAAGAGCTGCTTCTCCACAGGGAACGCCATCATGCCGCCGGGCAGATCCCCGTCTGCCGCAAGTCCTTCGCGAAGACGCCCCGCGCCGGCCAATGCCGCAAGCGCCTCCTCGGCCCGGCCCAACTGGCCGTATGCACGTGCCTTGATGCTCTCCAGCCGGATGATCGCGGTACCGGAGTCTCGTGCGTACACCGCCCCAAGCTCCGCCAGCCGGATGGCATCCGCCGGTCGGCCATCCCAGTAGGAGATCAGGGCCTGGAGCCCGCGTACCCACACACGAAGGCCGTTGTGGCCAGCCAGCTCGCCCAGGAGGAAGGCGGTGCGTGCCTGAGTGTCGGCGGCGTCGTAACGGCCGAGGTCGAAGCTGGCGTTCGCGAGCACCCCGCACAGGATGCCGGCGCAGACGTAGAGATCGCGGGTGTACCGCGGCGGCTGACGGCCTTCCAAGAGTTCGAACGCTTGGTCGCGCAAGGAGCGGACCTCTCGGAACAGGGGGCCGACAGGTCGGTTGGGATACGTGTCGACTATCCGACGGATATCGGCTTCCAGCTGATCCATCGTGTGCGGTCCCACGTTGCTGCCCTCGGCCCGTGCCGCGAACCGTGCCGACTCGCTGGCGGCGGCGGTTACGACGTCTTCACAGCCGCTCTCAAACGCGTCCCCTGAAGTGCGCCCCTCCGCCCTCGGAGCGGGCGACGAGATCAGGTCGGAGGACGCTGATTCCAGGAGACGAGATGCCGGGATGCCCGGGAACATGAACTCCAGGACCCGGCGGGCGACCGTCTGAGGGGTGCGGACGTTCCCCCTTACCCATCTGTGGAATTGCCGCTTCTCGACGGTGGCGGTCGCGATCGAGAGGTCGTCCTCGGCATCGGCAAGCTGCTTTGCCGCCTGCTCGTACCGCTTTTTGAAGACCTGGTACTCCTGCCAGCCCCTCTGGTTAATGAGGGTCTGGAAGAGCGTAAGTCCTGACGGGCTCATGACCGCTCCTCGCTTCGACGCTTTTTCGACCACCACGCTAGATCTCAACGGCCCCGGACAGTCGATCACTTCGCCAGAAATAGCGATGCCGAGGCGAACTGACACAGGTTAGGCGCGAAAAGACCGCGTTTGGCTCTGGTTAGGACCTCGCTCAGGCAGCCCCAAGGGGGAACACTGCGACTTCGCCCGCCTCCCTTGGACAATGGATCTGCTCACCGACGCTCCGCCTGCGGTCGGCATCAGCACCATTGCCCGGAGGCTTCCTGACCGTCGACTCTCCGAGGCTGAGATTGCGCACGCGCCCGAGCGGTACCCCAGGATGTCCGCCTGACGACGTGGACGTGTCGCCGCCATCCACGGGCGAGGTCTTACTCGGGTCGGTTGGCCGCGGGCTCCCAGTAGTTCGCCAGCATCGCCGCCGGCCAGGCCGGAGCGGTGACCGGGCCGCGGGGGCCCATCTGCTCGAAGTAGGGGGCCAGGTCGTAGATCGGAGTCCCGGCCACGGCGTCAAGGTCGGTGACATGGAGGTCCCGGCCTTCCACTTTGAGCAGGCGGGGGAAGGACGTCGCCAAGCGGTTGGGACGTCGGTGGTTTCGGTGCACGAAGGTGCCGGTGGGCTCCCAGGTCGGGTCGTTGCGAGGGCTACGGGCTCCGAGGTGCAGGTCGGCGTCGGAACCCAGGTGGAAGCGCCAAGTCACGATCAGGTGGGAGAACTCGTCGAGTCCGCGCAGGGTGTCCAGTGGGAATTCCGGGCGCATGCGGATGATCGATTCGACTCCGCCCTGGTAGTCGTCGGCCGGCGTCTGGTGGCCACCGACGACGTGGGCGATGGCCTCGATCGTGATCGGGTCGTGCACGCATTCCTCCCCTGGGACTACCGGACCGGCTGGGCTACTGGCTCGGCTCGGACCGGTGGTGTGACGGCGCGGTCAGCGTACCCGGCTGATCACGGTGCGGGCGCGATCGTCCAGGCGGGCCAGCACGGTGCCGCCGCGACCTCTGTATGGGGACAGGGCACGGCGCATCTGGACGACGGTGTCCAGGGCGCGTCCGGACTGGACTCCCTGCATGGCGTCGAGGGCCTGGGTCCAGGTCGCGCACGCCACGTCGAGTGCGCCCCGCTGTATCTGGACCGCGCCCAGGAGGCCGAGGGTGACGGCGTGTGTGCGGGCGAAGGCCGCGCTCCTTCGAGTGCGGACGCTGCGCAGGAACTCCCGCTCGGCGCCCTGGAGATCGCCGAGGGCTTGCAGGGTGCGGGCTGTTTCGTGGGCGAGGGACGCCTCGGAGAAGAAGAAGACCCTTGCGGGCTCGTCGTCGTCGGCTTGGGCGCTGCGCAGGTCGTCCTCGGCTCGCAGCAGGGCCTCTATGGCCTCCTGCTTGTGGCCAGCGGCTGCCAGAGTGCGGGCATGGACGACGCCGAGGAGGGAGCGCTCGCGGGAGCTGGCGTTGGTGTAGCGACGCTGGGAGACGGAGGTCTCGGCCAGCTGGAGGGCCTGCGTGGGGTGGCCGAGGTCGAGGGTCTGGTGGGCCTGTGCGCGCAGGATGTGTCCTGCCAGCGGGGCGTCGTCGGCCTCGGCAGACAGCTGCAGGGCCAGGCTGAGCCACTTTTGGGCCAGCACGTGCTCGGAGGCGTCGAACGCTGTCCAGCCTGCCAGGTAGGCCAGCTCGCCGGCGGCCGCGAACATCTCCTGCCGGATGCGCTCGTCAGGGAACCGGCTGCCGAGGTAAGCGGCCACGTCCGTGCGGAGGTAGGCCACCAGTGCGGACCGTCCGTCTCCTCCCCCACGCCGCTGCTCGCGCTGCGACAGCAGCTGGGTCATCTCCCGTACGGCGGCCACGTCGTCCGGCCCGACCGTCCGGCCAGCTGGAGGCTGTCGGGTACGGGCGGCGGTCAGGGAGTCCTCCCACCACCCGGTGGACGGCAGGCTCATTCCGGCGAGCGAGAAGGCGGCGCGTTTGAGGGCCAGGCGGCGCTCCAGGTCCAAGTCGGTCCCCCCGAGATCCACGAGCTGTGCGATGGTGTCGCCGCCTTGAGGCCGCATCGAACCCGCTTTGTCGTCGGGGTCGTTGAGCCCGATGCCGGCAGGCGTGACGATGCGGTTCAGCCCCTTGCCGAGCAGTCCTCGCGACAGCGTCTCGCACAAGATACGGGTCGCCGTCGGTCCCGGGTGCGCTCCTCGGATCCACTGGTTGATGTGGGAGCGCGTGATGGTCTGCAGTTCCGTGGCGCCGACCTCGGAGGCGACGCGCACAACGTGCGCGGCTGCCGCGACCTGCGACCAGCCGATTTCCTGAAGTACGCCTTCCAGTCGCGTGTTCCGTTCGCGCGGCACGCTGCGCTCCTGTCCACGAAACGATCTTTACCCGCGTTACCCGTCCCCGATCGCGCTTCGGGATACCCACACGGGGTGAAACGCGGTTCGCTGAGCGTAACGGTAGCCCCAAGGGCCACTGACACGGCCGTAGTTCGGCCCTCGAATGCACCGGCACACGACTCCCCGGCGGGGTCTGCACGTCCGCGGAATGGAACGAGGTGAGGTGACCATGTCCCATCGGATCACGCGAAGCGACCTGCTTCGGGCTCTGGACTCCCCCGCCGCCGTCTCGGCGTGCGTGGCCCTGCCCAGCCGCCTGGAATCCGTCAGGCAGACCCGCCGCTTCGTCTCGGACCAACTGGGCAGGTGGGGCTGCGAGTCCCTGACCGACTCCACGGTGAGGATCTGCAGCGAGCTGGCCGCCAACGCTGTCACCCATGCCGAGCCGCACGCGGCGGGACGGGACGAGATCCTGGTTTCCCTGACGTTCGTTGCTGGCGAGGCGCTGATCGCCCAGGTCGCGGACTCCGATCCGAGCCCACCCGTCCCGAAGATCACCCGGCCCCGGGACCTCGCGGAGAGCGGGCGCGGTCTGTCCATCGTCACCAAGCTCTGCGACTACTGGAGCACCTCTCCCAGGTCCGATGGTCAAGGCAAGACCATCAGTGCCTACCTGCGCGATCACCAGCAGGCCCTTGCTCCCGGGGCGCCGCCGGCCGGGCCGGACCGTGTGCCTTCCGAGGATGCCGCTGGACTCGTGGCGGAGCCCGACGGTACCGCGCTGCCGCAGTTGGACTTCTCCAAGCCGGCGGTGGCACGGGTGTGTGACTACGTCACCGGCGGAACGGACAACTACCCGGCAGACCGGGCTCTGGGACGTCAGCTGCTCGCGTTGGCGCCGTGGCTTGACCGGGCAGCTGCCGCTGCCCGTGCCCACGGACAGCACGTCGTCAGGCATCTCGCTTCGCAGGGGATCGTGCAGTTCCTCGACCTCGGCTGTGGGCTGCCCCGTCGCCACGGCCACAACGTTCACGATGCGGCGCAGGAGGTCCAGCGCGAAGCCAGTGTCGTCTACGTGGACCGCGACCCGATGGTGCAGGCCCACGTCCGGACTGTGTTCGAAGAGACGCCCCGGGAGATGGGCCTGCACGCCGACATCACGCTCGCCGAGGACATGCTCGCCCAGCCGGCCATCGCACGCCTCGACCGGCGCAGGCCGATGGCGGTCCTGCTGCACGAGGTCCTGCCGTGGATCGATGACGACAAGGCCAGGCACCTGCTGGACACGCTCCGGTCGTGGGTTCCCGACGGCAGCTTCCTGTCCGTCGTCCACGCGGCAGCCGACAGCTACCCCGAGTCGACCCCCGACCTCGTCGCGCTGTACCAGGAGGCCGGCATCCTGTACCGGCCGCGAACCCTGGAACAGCTGCTGGCCCTTGCCGCCGACTGGGACGTGGCGGGCCCGGGCATCACGGCTGTTCCTCTTGAGGGGCTCCGCGCCGTCGACGACCGAGAGCCGCTGTACGGCTCGTACGCGTTCACCGCCTGCGCGTCCGAGTCGGCGGGCAGGCGGCTCGGCGCGAACGCTCTGGCACACACGCCGGTAGCCGCCGGCGGCGCGTACCGGGAGGCAACCCCGTGACCGCTCCCTACAGCGTGCGGGCCCTCACCCGCACCGACTACCCCCAAGCGGGCAGCCTGCTGTCCCGGCGCTGGGCCCGGGAGGCCGAGTGCGGGCGGCCGGTCGACCAGGAACGCGACATCGCCCTGGTCCGGCCGCTGCGGACCGGCGACCACAGCGACGATCTCCACGGTCTGTTCGAGGACGGGAGCCTCGTCGCGATGTGGGAGCTGGACCCCAGCGGTCCGGGCGCTGGCTGGAACACGTCCGAGCGCGCCGAGAGCAGCGTCGGCCTGCTGCTGCTCTACGCCGACCCCGTTCACCGGCACGCAGGCCGCCTGGTCTCGCTCTGGCTCGCCGATCAGCTCGCACGCCGCCCGCGCCCGCCGCAATGGCTGCGCTGCAACGTGGCCGACGGCCGGCTCGCGGACCACATCGCCCGCGCGTGGGGCTGGAAGAAGGTCCGCTACGACCACGGCCGTCACCTTCTCCAGCTTCCTTGCGACGTGAAGCCGACGCTCAGCGTGCTGATCACGGATCCAGTCTCTGAGCAGTCGTCCAGCTGTCCCTCCCTAGCCCCGCCCGCAGGGAGCGAACGCCCGTGACGTACACCGACTTCGGCGACGACCCCTACTGGACCGGGCTCGAGGACAACGAGCCGGAACCCGTGCACGACCGCCTGGCCGCCCGCACCGTGCGCGGTGCGCCGCCCGGAGAGGTCCGGGACGCGTCGCCCCGGGAGATCCGGGTCGGCGACTGGTTGGTCCTCGACGGCACGGCCTACGAGATCACCAACTTGTTCTCGCCCGGCTTCGACAGGTCCTTCAAGCGAGTCATCCTTCGCGGCCGCCCCGACCTGGTGGTCAAAACGCGCCAGGAGATCGTGCGCCCGTACGAGGTCTCGCACCCCGCCCCGCGCCGCCCCGGGAGCCGACGGTCCTCCGCGCACGGCATCGACAACTGACATCCAATTCCCTGTCCGAGGAGTTTCCGTGGGTCCGTCACTTCCGATCCCCACGCCGCAGTCCTGCTTACCCTCTCCGCCGTCATGGCCGAGGAGGGGTATTCCCAGCGGTGTCCCTCGTACCCCGCCCGAGGCGGAGCTGGCGACCTGGCGTCTGCTGCGTGCCCTCGCGGTCTCCCGGCTTGACGACATCACCAGCGAAGACAGCGGCCTCTGGGACACCCTCAATCTTGTCCTCGACGATGCGGTGGACTTGGGCGAGGTCCGCCCGCTGACTGCCAGCCTGGCTGTGGACCTCCGCTCGCTGACGGACCGGGCCTCCCGCCACGTCGAAACCGGGCTCACCGAGGAGACGCGGGCGCGGGCGTGCGGTCTCCTGCGCGAGGTCCGCGACCGGCTGCGCCGTGACACCCTGGACATCGGCCTTCTGCGCCGGCTGGCCTGGATGACGGAGGAAGTCGCAGGCGAGGTCCTGGCCCCGGCTCCGTCCACCGCTACTTCGGCGCCGGCCGCAGGGCGTGCGTCCGCGTGCTCCCCCGTCGCCTCGGGGTGCGCCGGGCAGTGGTCCAGAGGGCCTGCACCTGCCGCGTACTCGGCGGCCTCGGCATGACGGCCGGTGTCTCCGCTGCCACGAGGCCGGAGAGCATGCGGATCCTGGACCGGGCCTGCGTCATCGTGCACCAGCACGTCACCACCGTGTACCCGCCGGGTTCCTCTCTTCCGAGCACCAAGCAGTTGGCCCTGGCCTTGGGGCTGCCGGAGAAGCATGTGCACCAGGGGCTGCTGCGTCTGGACAGCCTGGGCGAGATCGCGCTGCACACCGGGAGTGTGCCGGTCCGGCTGCGCACGCGGGAACCGCACCCACGCGACCGCGGCCTGCACGGTGCCGTCCGCGACCGGATCCGCGTCGGCCACTACCGGCCAGGGACGGCACTGCCGACCGGTCTGCTGGGCGAGGAGTTCGGGCTCCTCCCCCACCACGTCCAGCGAGCGTTGCGGTTCCTCACGGTGGAGAAGACCCTGCGCTTCGAAGTGGACGGGGCCTACGGCCCGGGCCACTACGTCCCTGCCGGGCCCGTGGAGGCGGTCGCGTGAACGTCACGCTGCTGCCTGCCTCGCAGCACCAGGGCGAGCACGGCCGCCGCGATGCGGCGCCCTCCCTGGCCGATGCTTGTGCCAGCGTCCCGGTGAAAACCCCACCGACCAATGTGGGAGTGCTGTGGTGAGGGCCGTGCAGCGCCGCAGGCTCGTGCTGCTACAGCGGCTGGCCGCCGTGCCGGTGGCAGGGTCGATCGCAGGCTGGCTGGCCGAGGCGTATCTCCGGTGCACGGTCCGGCAGATGGTCTCTCGGGCCCGGCTCTATGAAGACCACACCGGTGCCGGGCTCTCGCCGCGCAGCTCGGCACCACCCAGAGACAGGGACTGATCCCTGCCGCCGCCATCGCGGCCCACGACTTCCCTCTCCGGCGCTTCCGAAGGGGGAGGCCAGGAAGCGCGCCGTCAGGCACCTGCCCCTGGCCAGTACCACACCGAACAAACCGAATCAGCAGAAGGAGTTGCAATGGCCACCAATCCCAACCCGGGCATGACCCAGGCCCAGTCCAAGGCCACGGCCACGGACGCGTTCCACCTGGACGTGGAGCTGGTCGAGGTCGGCGACGCGGGCGCCCTGAAGACGCTGACCGACGACGGCTGCGGATCGACCTGCGGCGCCTGCACCACCGGCGTCCACTGACCCACTCGCTCCGCCCTGACCGGTGCCGTCCCGCCCAGCGCGGCGGGGCGGCAACGGTCCGTCCGTTCCTTTCACCCTTCATGGAGGTTCAGGTGGCAAGCCCCGCGTTTCGGTCCGGCCGCACGGCGCTCGTGCGCGCGGTGGCGTCTCCCGCCCCTCCGCTGGTGCCCTGGCCCGACCTGGCCGACCGGTCCCCGGGGGACTTCACCGGGCAGCTTCCCTGGCTGCGTGCGATCCGCGACACGGATACCGGCAAGGCGTTGTGGCACGCCAGCCCGGCACTGGGCAGTGAGGTCGATGGCCTCCTGGCCGCCGAACGTCCCCGGCCTCGCGATGTGCGGCGGGCTGCACTCTCAGTGGCCCGGTACGTACTGCGAGCACACGGCCGCCCCACGCCCTTCGGATACTTCGCCGGCGTCACCACCGCCGGTTTCGGCGCCTCGGCCCATGCCGACTGGGGACGCGAGCATCTGCCGGTGGCCCGAGCGTCCGCGGAATGGATGGCGGAGGTCATCGCCCAGCTGGAGGCCGACGCCGAGCTGCTGGAGCGGATTCCGGTAGTCGCCAACACCACCCTCATCGAACGCGGCGATCGTCTCGTCGTCCCGTACCGGACGGATGCCGGAGCCGCCCGCCAGCACGCGGTCGAGGCCTCCGTCCGGATGACCGGCGCCGTGGCTGCCGTCCTCACCGCAGCGCGGGCGCCGATCCCAGTCGCAGACGTCGTCGCGAAGGTCCTGGCCGAGTTCCCCTCAACAGGGAAGCCCACCGTGAACGGGTTCGTGCGGGAGCTGATGGGGGTCGGCGTCCTGGTCAGCGCCTTGCACGCGCCGAGCACGGAGACCGATGCGCTCGGCTACCTGCTGGCCCAGCTCGACGCCATCGGCGCTGACGAGGTCGTCGGGGTATCGGAGACCCTCGCCGCTCTGAGGGCCATCCATGATGAACTCCACCACGCCGACGGGCACGAGGCCGCCCGTGCCCAGATGAGCGCCGTCGCCCCCCGCCTGCGTCGGGATCCGGTCGCCGTTGACGTGCGCCTGGCCGGGTCCGTCGTGCTGCCGGAGGAGGTCGCCCGGGAGGCCGAGCGGGCCGCTCTTCTGCTGGCCCGTGTCAGCCCGGCGCCGTTCGGGACGGCAGCCTGGAAGGCGTTCCACATGCGGTTCTACGAGCGGTTCGGGATCGGCTCCATGGTTCCGGTGCTCGACGTGGTCGCCGACAGCGGCATCGGCTACCCCGACGGGTATCCGGGCGCTGGCGCCGCGGACCTCAAACCTCGGTTGACGGACCGCGACCAGGTCCTGCTGCGGCTGGCGCAGGAAGCTGCCCTCGACGGCCGCCGCGAGGTCGTCCTCGACGAGGCCACGATCGAAGCCCTGACCGTGGGCAGCGAACCGGTACGGCTCCCGTCCCACCTTGAGCTCGGGTTCCGGCTCCGCGCATCCGACACACGCGCTCTGGACCGGGGAGACTTCCGCCTGGAAGCGGTCAGCGTCTCCCGGGGCGCCGGGGTCGGAACGGGCCGGTTCCTCCCTGTGCTCGAATCCGGGCAGCGGCAGGCCTTGATCGACGACCTCAGCGAGCTTCCGGCTTCCGACCCGGACACGATCGCCGTCCAGCTGTCGTTCCCGCCTCTGCTGCCGGAGAGTGCGCACGTCACCCGCACACCTCGCGTGCTGCCGACCGTGATCAGCCTGGCCGAGCACCGTGCTCCTGGTGAAGACGTGCTGACCGTCGACGCCCTGGCGGTGGGCTGCGACGGGCGCCGGATGTACCTCGCTGCCCCCGGTCGCGGGCAGCGTGTGGAGGCGGTGGGGATGCATGCCCTAAACCTGGACACTCACACACTGCCCCTGGCCAGGTTCCTGACCGAGCTGGGCCGCGCCCAGTGCGCGCAGGTCACCACGTTCGACTGGGGAGCCGCTTCCCACCTGCCCTACCTTCCCCGTCTGCGCACCGGCCGCATCATCCTGGCGCCGCTCCGCTGGCGACTGAACGTCGGGGAGCTGCCTGCAGCTGACCGACCGTGGGAGGAATGGGACGCGGCGTTCGGCACCTGGCGCGACGCCCGCAAGCTCCCATTGACGGTGAACGTCGGCGAGGGCGACCGGCTCCTGCCCCTCGACCTCACCGTCCCCGCCCACAGGGCGCTGCTGCGCGAGGAACTGGACCGTGCCGGTGCGATCACGGTCGCCGAGGCCCCGGGCGCGGCCGAGCTGGGCTGGTGCGGCGGCCGGACCCACGAGATCGTCGTGCCCCTCAAGGCCAACCGTCCACCGGCCTGGCCGCGCCTGCCCCAGCCCACGTCCGCTCGCACGGTTCGGAGAGACCTGGTCCACACGCCCGCCGTCTCGCCTGTCCTTCTGGCAAGCGTGTACGGGGACGTCCGCCGCCAGGACGTCCTGCTCGGGGAGCACCTGCCGGACCTCCTGGACCGGCTCGGCGGGCCGCCCTGGTGGTTCGTACGGTTCCGCGACCCCCACCAGCACCTGCGGCTCCGCTTCGCCCTGCCCACCCCGGAGGCCTTCGCCGCCACGGCGAGCACGGTGAGCGCGTGGGCGGATGAACTCCGGTGCGCTGGGCTGGTATCGGATCTGCGCTACGCCACCTCCTTTCCGGAGATGGGCAGGTGGGGCGAGGGGGCGGCGTGGGCTGCAGCCGAGGAGGTCTTCCGAGCCGACTCCCGTGCAGTCCTCGCGCAGCTCACCTGCGCGGGCCGGCCGTCCCGGCGGGCGCTGGTCGCCGCGCACAGTGTGGCCATCGCCGCCGCCTACTTCGGCAGTACGCCGAAGGCGATGGCGTGGCTAATCGACCACGTCCCGCCCGCGCCCCCGGCACGGGTGGCCCGCCCGGAGTTCGCTGATGCCGTCGCGCTCGCCAACCCTGACAACGACTGGGCAGCCCTGCGGTCTGTCGCCGACGGCAAGACGATCCTGAACGCCTGGAGCGACCGCAGCCGGGCCCTGGCCGTGTACCGGAACCACTTCCCTGGCCTGGATACCCAGGGCATTGATGCAGACGACGTGCTGACCTCCCTGCTCCACGTCCACTTCGTCCGCGCCGTCGCCGTCGACTTCGCCGAGGAAGCCGTCTGCCTCTACCTCGCACGGGCCGCCGCCCTCGCCTGGACCGCCAGGAGGTCCCGCTGATGCCCCACCCCGCCTTCGGCCTTACCCGGGAGATCGCCGACCGGCTCGCCGAGCCGGAGGCCCCTCTCGGTGCCCACGCTGCCTCCGACTGGCGTCGGCAGTCCCTCGGCCACGGCGCTCCCGGTATCGCTTTGCTGCACATCGAGCTCGCCGCCGCCGGCCTCGCGCCATGGGACCGCGTGCACTCCTGGCTCTCCGCCGTGGCCGGTCAGCCGCTGACCAGCGGGGCCGACAGCCACGCCTTCTACGGTGCACCGGCCTTCGCCCACGCCCTCGCGTGCGCGGCCGAACGCCTTCCCGGGGCGTACGGGGCCGCACTCGATGCCCTGGACCGACAAGTGGCCAGCGACGCACACCGCCGCCTGGCCGCGGCTGAGCAGCGCATCGAAGCCGGAGAACTCCCCGCGCTCGCGGAGTTCGACGCGATCCGCGGTATCACCGGGTACGGCGCCTACCTCCTTCGCCGACGCCCCGACAGCGACACCGTCCGCGCCATCCTCGACTACCTGGTCCGGCTCACCCAGCCGCTCACCCACTGGGGCGGGACGGTGCCCGGATGGTGGACGGCGTCCGGACCTTCTGGACGCCCCGACAGTCGCTACCCGGACGGGCACGCCAACACCGGGCTCGCCCACGGCATTGGAGGTGTCCTTGCCCTCCTTGCACTCGCCGGACTCCGCGGGACGATGGCCTCGGGTCATCGGGAGGCCATCGCCAGCATCCTTCAATGGCTGGACCGCTGGGAAGTCGACTGCGGTCGGGGACCGGCCTGGCCGTACTGGGTAACCCTGCCGGCCCTACGCACCGGTCACCTGCCCGTGGGGCCACAGCGGCCGTCCTGGTGCTACGGCACTGCTGGCCTCGCCCGCGCGCAGCAGCTCGCCGCCATCGCTCTCGGCGACCGGAGGCGGCAGCTCGCCGCCGAGCACAGCCTTCTGGCAGCGCTGACTGACCCCCAGCAGCTTCGCGAGACCACCGACAACGGTCTGTGTCACGGCTTCGCCGGCCTCGCCCACATCGCCGCTCGGGCAGCCTCGGACGCCCTCGCCGCTACCGCCGGTCAACTCCGGGCAGTGCTCCCCGCACTGCTGTCCGCCGTGCACCCCCCTGGCAGCGACCCTGCCGCCGTCGCAGCCGGGCTCCTCCGGACGCAGGAACCCGACCCCGGACTCCTCGACGGCGCCGCGGGAATCGCCCTGGCCCTCCTGGCTCCAGCCACCGGCACACCGCCCCAAACCTCCTGGGACACCTGCCTGCTCATCGCCTGAACGGCGCGCGCACGAACCCACAACCCACCACCGTCGTCCACCTACTTGAAGGACCTCACCGATGCAGGGCACCTGGCACCAGATCAACGTCACCTTCCGGGACCGCGCCGCCGCGCAGCAGGTGATTCCCCAGACGCTCGGCCCCGCCCTGCTCAAGGCCGAGGACCGGGGGGAAATCTCCGCCTGGTGGTTCATGAACAAGCAGCCGTGGAAGCTACGCGTGCGCACCACCGGCGACGAGACCCCCACCGTGTGGGACGCCCTCAGCGGGCTCGTCCATGACGATCGGGTCCGGCAGTGGATTCCCGCGACCTACGAGCCGGAGACCCTGGCCTTCGGCGGGACCGAGGGCATGGAGGCGGCCCACGAGCTGTTCCACACCGACAGCCGTCACCTGATGACCTACCCCGTCCAGACCGGGCACCTCGGCCGCCGCGAGACCGCCGTCCTCCTCGTCAGCGCGATGATGCGCGCTGCCGGTCTCGACTGGTACGAGCAGGGAGACGTCTGGGACAAAGTCGCCGCCGAACGCCCGACCCCGCCGATCCTCGCCTCCGAGCTGGACGCGGCCATGCACTCCCTGCTGACCGTCGACGCCCGCAGCCTGTGCCGGGAGGACGGCCCGCTCCACGGCCACGCCGACTGGGTCCGCGCCTTCGCACGGGCCGGGGCCGCTATCGCCGTCCTCAACGACGAAGGCCGCCTACGCCGAGGACTGAGAGCCGTCCTCGCCCACCATCTGATCTTCCACTTCAACCGGGCCGGCCTCCCCCTGGAGGACCAGAGCGCCCTGTCCAACCTCGCCCGAAAGGCCATCATGGGAACGAGTGACACCCCCGCAAGCACCCCCAACGGCACCCCGCCCCCCGATAGCGTCGAATCGGTGAACACCGACACACTCACCAACCCCGACCCGACTGCGGAACAGCTCCGCAACGCCCTCGTCGACCAGATCCGCCAGAAGGGCCACGCCACCAACCCCGCCGCCGAGGCCGCACTGCGCACCGTGCCACGGCACCTGTTCGTGCCCGACGCCTCGCTCCAGGACGCCTACGCCAACCAGCCGGTTCACGTGAAGTACGACACCGACGGCACGTCCATCTCCTGCGCCTCCCAGCCCGCCGTGGTCGCCCTCATGCTCGACCAACTCGACGCCCAGCCCGGCGAACACATCCTCGAACTCGGCGCCGGCACCGGCTACAACGCCGCCCTCATCGCCCACCTCGTCGGCGAGACCGGTCACGTCACCACCATCGACGTCGACGACGACCTCGTCGACGGCGCCCGCGCGCACTTGGCCGCCGGCGGGTACGCGAACGTCGAAGCCCTGACCCGCGACGGAGCCGTCGGCTACGCCGACGGGGCGCCCTACGACCGGATCATCGCCACGGTCGGCGCCCACGGCATCCCGCACGCTTGGCTCGACCAGCTCGCCCCGGGCGGACGGCTCGTCGTTCCCCAGCGCATCAAGGGCAGCGTCTCCCGCTCCATCGTCTACGAACGCCGAGACGGCCGGTGGCTCTCCCTCGGCAGCGAGATGAACACCTTCATGCCCCTGCGCCGTGGCATCGCGGACGACGACCGGCGGATCATCCCCCTCGTCACGGACGGGACCGTACGCCTGCAGGCGCCGACCGGAACGCCCATCGACGGCGAGGCGCTGGCCCGCGTGCTCGAAGAACCGCGGGTCGAGGAGTGGACCGGGATGACGGTCCGCGCCATGGAATCGCCCGAGTGGATGGAGCTCTTCGTCAGCTGCTCCTTCGACTCCGGCCTGGTCAGGATGCTGTTCCCGGCCGCTGCGAAGGGCACCACCCTCAGTGAGGACCCCTACCCCTCCTCCACCGCGGTCATCGACAAGGGCGCCCTGACCTACCTCGCCCGGCGCCTCTCGGACCAGACCACCCCCGAGGGCGGCAAGCTGTGGGAGTTCGGCGTCATCGGCCACGGCCCCGGCGGCGACGAGCTCGCCGCCAAGGTCGCTGAGACCATCCGGACCTGGAACCGCACCTACCGCAGCCGGGAGGCCAGCTTCGAGCTCAAGTCCCTCCAGACGCCGGCCCCCAAGGAAAGTCCCGGCCAGTTCATCGTCGACACGCCTCTGAACCGGATCGTCATCGGCTTCAACTGACCGTGCGCCCCTGACCGTGTGGTGCCCGTTGCCCCCATCTCCCGCAGCGGGCCCACACGTCGGGCCGACCCCTCGGAGAACTTCATGGACCCGCATGGCCAGTCAGCCCGACGCTTCCCCCTCGTCTCACGGTTCCGGCCCACCTGCCTTCCCCTTCCCGACCGCGTCCAGGCCCTCGCAACCCTCTCCGAGACCGCCGCCGCCCGCTCCGACCAGGGGCTCGGCTCGGCCGTCTACAACCAGGCCGCCCTGATCGCCAGCGACGTCGGACTGCCCGACCTCGCCCGCCAGCTGTGCCACCAGCACGCCGACGCCTATCTGCACGCCGCCCCACTCCCCGCCACGGCCGTAATCCGGGCCCTCGAGCCCGTCGTCAACCTGGCCCGCCTGCAGATCCGCGCCGGACACCCCGACGAGGGACGCAACCGTCTTCTGCGTATCTTCGACGTCGTCACGAACGGCACCGCCGACCGATTCGACGACGTGCACATCCCAGCCGACCTGGTCCAGTCCGAAGGCGGCCGGCAGGAAGTACGCGCCTGGCTGTGGCGGGTCCTCCTCGCCGACGGCTCACGGACCCTCACTGGAAGCGGCCGGTGGGCCGAAGCCCTCGCGCACGCCCGCGAACACCAGGGCATCGGCAAGCGGATGTTCGACGGCCGACAGATCGCCATCGTCGCCGCCCTCACCAGCGGAGACACCGAGCACGCAGCCAGACTCATCGCCGACACCGCCGCCGGCGAGCCGTGGGAGCACGCCGTCACCGCCTGCCTCCACGCCCTATGCCTCCGTGCCCGCGCCGACTTGAATCACAGCCAGCAGGACGAACTAGAGGCCGTGCTCCGCGCCGTCCCCGCCGAGGAGGGCATGACGGTCTTCGACACCCGCCTGCGCCTCACAGCCCTGGACACCATCGCCTCCCCGACGAGCCCTGCCGCGTACCGCATCACGAACGAGTTGCACCGGGGCATCGTCGGTACTCGTGACGGCTTTGCCGCCCGCGAGGCCCTGGACGACTCACTGTTCACCGAGCTCGCCGCCCCGAAACAGCTCCAGGACTGCCACGACCTCGTCGCAGCGTGCGCTCTGGGCTCCGGCGCCGTGCCCGCGCGCCTGCGGAGTGTCTTGGACACGGCACTGCATCGGAGCGACCGCGTGATCAGAGACAGCCTGTCGGCCCCCTGAGTCGCCCAGGTGTCCGAGCCGGTCCGGCGTACGCACTCGATCGGCAATCCTCCGCCCGGGTGACACGCCCCTGTTCGAGCGAGTTTCAACGCCACAGACCCAGACGCGCCAAGCCCACCCCGCCGGACGAGAACATTCGTTCCCGTTTTGCCTCCAATCCGGCCGTGACGGACCCGGATCGGAGCCGTTCTTAGAGCACCAGTACCAGTCGTGCGCCCATCTGGAGGACCCCCGTGAATCTCCTACCGAAGCACCTCGACACCCTCCCCTTAATCGAACACCACGCGCCTGCCCCGTGCCTGCGCCGGGCGGATGGGGGTCATGTTGACGCCTCATCTGCCTGCTGCCGCGGCTCACGAACGCATTTCGGGAGGGCTGCGTGAGCAAGGACTCGGCAAGTGGATCCGGCGCTGCGGGGGTGTCGGATTCCGAGCGGCTCCTCTTCGGCGGCGAGCTGGCCTACGACATCGGGTGGGACCAGCACGAGGGCGCCTGGCTCCGGCTCGGGCTTTGGACGATGGCGCGCCAGCTCCCCCGGCTGGCGGGGACCGGACTGCGGCTCGCCCACCTCGCCGACGCACGGGCCCTGCGCGTGGTCCTGGCCTCGGAGGCCGGGCGGGGTATCGCGCAGGCGGTCGGCCTGGTCGCGGTCAACAGCGTGCTCGGCCACGTCCTCGCGGCCGGCAGCACCAACGAGCGCCTGGTCCAGGCACTGCCCGCGCTCACGGTCGTGGCCGTCACGGCGTTCCTCGGGTCGCTCCTGCGCTCGGCCTCGACGGCGGCCACCGGGGCCCTGGAGCCGAAGGTGCAGCGAGTCGCCACCGAGCAGTACCTCGGCCTGGTGCACCGCACGGAGCTGTCGGCGATCGAGGACGACGAGTTCCACCGGTTGCTGGACGCGGCCCGCTACGGCGCCGACTCGGCCCGGCGGATGATCCGCTACTGCACCAACACCCTGAACTCCGCCGTGTCGCTGATCGCGGCGGCCGGCGTGCTCACCGTCCTGCACCCGGTGCTGCTGCCGCTCCTGGTGCTGATGACGCTGCCGAGTGCGTGGAGTTCGCTGATGATCTCCCGCCAGCGGTACATCTCCTTCCACGCCTTCGTCCAGCACGCCCGCGCCGGGCACCTCCTCGGTCAGCTGCTGACGCAGAAGGAAGCGGCTGCCGAAGTCCGCGTCCATGACGTCGGGCCCTTCCTGCTCGGGCACTTCCGCACCATGGCCGAGACCAGCGAACGCGAGCAGACCCGGCTGGCCCGCCGTGCGGCCCGCATCGGGCTCGCGGCCGACGGTGCCGGCGGTCTCGCCACCCTCCTCACCTACGGCGCTCTGGGCGCCCTGCTGTGGGGCGGGGCGATGGAACTCGCCGTCGCCGGCACGGCGGTACTGGCCATCCGCACCGGCGCCGCCAGCCTCGACAGCCTGGTGCTCCAAGTCACCGAGCTCCACCAGGAGTCCCTGTTCGTCGCCGACTTCGAGCGGCTGTGCCGGGAGGCAAAGACCCGGGCCATCCCCATGGGCGGGGACCCGCTGCCAGAGCGGCTGCGGGAGGTCCGATTCGAGAAGGTCACCTTCACGTACCCCGGCAGTGGCGGTGACGGCAAGCCGGAACCCACGCTGCGCGAGGTGAGCCTGGCGTTCCCGACGGGGAAGATCATCGCGCTGGTGGGTGAGAACGGCTCCGGCAAGTCCACCCTGGTCAGGCTCCTCGCCGGCCTCTACCTTCCGGACGAGGGCAGCGGCACGATCTGGTGGGACGACGTCGATGCCCGCACCGCCGACCGCGGCCAGGTCTTCGGCCGCGTCGCGCTGATGTCGCAGGACTTCTACCACTGGCCTTTCACGTTCCGGGTGAACGTCGGTATCGGCCAGCCCGGTCAGGCCATCGACGACCGGGCGGTCCAGGAGGCATCCGCCTTCTCCGGCGCCGACCAGGTCCTCGACGACCTGCCTCGTGGGCTCGGCACGCTGCTGGCCCGCGGATACCGCGGCGGACACCAGATCTCCGGCGGACAGTGGCAGCGCATCGGCATCGCGCGGGCCAAGTACCGCCAGGCCGAGATCCTCATCGTGGACGAGCCCACCAGCGCCCTGGACGCGGTCGCGGAGCAGCGGGTCTTCGACCAGATCAGGGCCCTGGCCTCGACCACCGGCCAGACGATCGTACTCATCACCCACCGCCTGCACTCCGTACGCCACGCGGACCTCATCCACGTCCTGAAGGACGGCCGGGTCGCCGAGTCGGGCACCTTCGAGGAACTCATGGACCCGGCTACGGGCACGGGGGACTTCCGCGACGCCTACCTCCTCCAGGCCTCAGCCTTCGATGCCACGATCCCCACCCAGCCGACTGGCGACCACGACACCCTGCACGCCCAGGACAACGCATGACCCCAGCCACTACGCCCCAGAAGCATGACGCCAGGGTGAACGCCCACCCGGAGGCGGGACGCGACGGCGTCCGACCGCACACCATCCCTACCGCCGAGGCCAGTGCGCCGGGGCCCGGAGCCGACCCTGCACTGACGATGCTCGACGGCCATCACCTCTTCGACCGGGTCCACTTCGGCACCCCACTGTCCGGAACAGCGCCCAGCATGGAGGACGTGACGGGCCTGTTTGGGTTCATCGCCTCCTACGGAAGGGCCACCACCGAGCACTGCCCGGACCACCGTCCGTTCTAGGAGACCAAGTTGACCTCGCGCGACATCATGCGGTCCAAAACCCTGCCCGCGACGGTGAGGCACTGGGCCGAGCAGCGAACCGGGCACATCGTCGCCGTACGCGATGCCTCTCACGCCTGGCCGCGGTCCCGCGTGTGGGAGCTGACGGGCTCAAGCGGGGCTTGCTGGTACGTGAAGATCTCACCTTCAACGAAGTTCTACGCCCGCGAGACCAGGGCCTATCGCCGCATCGTTCCCGCACTCGGCCACGGCCGGGCACCCCAGCTCCTGGACAGCCGCGCCCACGACCTGGTCCTCCTGCTCACCGCGGCCCCCGGCGATCCCGCGAAGGAGCTCGGCTTGGACGACGCCACATGGCGTGCCGTGCACCAGCAGGCCGGAGAGCTGTGCGCCCGGCTCCACGAAGCAGGCAACCTCGACGAATCCGACCGGGTGGAGGCTGAAGCATCATTCGCAGCTGCGGCCGACGGAGCGGAGAACAACTTGGCCCGCGCCGGGAACCGACTCACCGACGGTGAGCAGCAGGTTATCCGCAACTACGCCGCCCAACTTCGCCGTGTCGGCCCGGTCCCCGTCGGCTTCATCCACGGCGACAACCAGCCGCGGAACTGGCTGTGGTCCGCCTCCGCCTCCGGGCTCGCACTCCTCGACTTCGAGCGGACCCGGCCGGCCGCCCGCGTGCAGGACCTCGTCCTTCTCACCGTCACCCAGTGGGCCGACCATCCGGATCGCGAGAAGTCATTCCTTGACGGGTATGGGCGCCTACTCACCGACGCCGAGCGACACGCGCTGCGCTGTCTTACTGCGTTGGACTCGGTCAACTGCCTGGCCTGGGGCCCGGACAACGGTGACGTGGAGGTCACCGCCCGGGGGCGGCGGACCCTGGACCGGCTGATGAGGACGTCCAAGCCGTGAGCACCACCGCCCACTTCACTCCGCCCCTTCCCTGAACTGTGAGGTCTCTCTTGGCGCCCACCCGCTCGCACGTCCGCGATCTCATCATCTCCTACCTGGAACGGCACCTGGTTGAAGTTCCATTGCTGGCCCCTCTGTTGCGGTTGCTCGACGAAGACGCCGAGCCCACGAGCCGTTCGACCTTGCCGGGGCACATCACGTGCAGCGCGGTCGTCGTCGACCACGACCGCCGGGTCCTGCTCGTCCACCACAACACGTTCGGGCTGCTGCTGGCACCCGGCGGGCACGTCGAGGCCGGGGATCGCTCGCTGCTGGAGACGGCGCTGCGCGAGATCCACGAGGAGGTCGGCATCCCGCCCGGCGCCCTGTGTGCCACCGCCGCCTACGGGGACCTGCCCATCGACATCGACGTCTTCGACATCGAAGCCAACCCGACCAAGGGCGAGGCTGCGCACCAGCACTGGGACTTCCGCTTCGTCTTCCAGCTGGTGGACAGGGACGTCAAGGTCACGGTGCAGCCGGAGGAGGTCTCGGCCCCACAGTGGGTCGCCTTCGACAAGGTCACAGCCCCGCAGCTGCGGGAGAAGCTCTCCGCGTCCGGGCTCGACGGCCGCGTCGAGCCGGTCAACGCCTCTGCGCTGATCCACGACGGGCACGGCCGCTACCTGCTGCACCTACGCGATGACCTCCCCGGCATCTGGGAGCCCGGGGCCTGGGCGCTGCTCGGCGGCGGCCGCGAGCCCGGCGACACCTCGCTCGACGACACCGTCCACCGTGAACTGCGAGAGGAAGCCGGGCTCGAGCCGGGCGTCGTGGAGCCGTTCGCCGTCGAGCTCGCCACCGGCACCAACGGCCTGACCGTGCCGGTGCAGGTGTTCACCGCCCGCTGGAGCGGCGACCCTGCCCGCCTGCCGCTCACCGAGGGCGTGATGCTGGCCTGGTTCCGCCCCGACGCCATAGAGCGCCTGAGGCTGAGCCCCTCGACCCTGGAGCTCGTACGCCGACACGCCCAGCACGCCGCCCGCAGCGCCACGGCGCCCCAGGGCGGAGCCCTCGGGCCGGACGGGCCGAAGGCGGGCAGCACCAGCGTTCCGCACATCGTCGGCGTCCACCTCTACCTGGAGCGCGACGGCCAGGTGCTGCTCGGCCTGCGCCACCCCGGCTCCGCGTACGCCGGCGGCACCCATCACTTCCTCGCCGGGCACTGCGAGCAGGAGTCCGCCGTGGCCTGCCTGGTACGGGAGGCGCAGGAAGAGGCCGGGCTGCTCATCGACCCGGCCGACGTCGAGCTCGCCCACGTGGTGCACATGGTCGACAAGCCCGGAGACCAGCCGAGAGTCGGGTTCGTCTTCCGCGCCCGGCAGTGGACGGGAACCCCCGAGGTCCGGGAGCCGGACCGGTGCGTCTCCTGGGGCTGGTGGCCCGCCGACGCCCTTCCGGAGCCGATCGTCCCCTACACCCGAGCGGCGATCGAAGGCATCCGCGCTGGACGTCCCTACACGGAGCTCGGGTGGTCCTGACCGCCCCGCGCATCCCGCCCGCAGTGCCCGTCCCCCTGCCGAAGGAGTCGTACGTGCTCGATCCTCTCGTACCGCCCGCCCATGCCGGAGTCACCCTTGAGGAGAGGGCGGCAGCCGCGCGGGCGGAGATGGTCGCCGGACTGGAGGCCGCCGGCCACCTCCAGGCGGGCCCGGTCCGGGACGCGTTCCTCGCGGTGCGGCGGGAGGTGCTGATGCCGCAGGCGTACGTGCGGCGCAGCGGGCCGGACGAGACCCCTCCGCGCTGGGACTTGCTCGACTGGGGAGTGCCCGCGGACCGGGAGGAGCTGCTCGGGCTGCTGTATGGAGGGGAGAGTGTGCTGGTCCAGCACGGTGGAGCCGGTCCTGGGCCGGGTGCCGGGCCCGAGGTCGGGCGGGTCGATGACGGCGATGTCCAGCACGGCCGGCATGACCGTCGCGCGCCTCCAGCAACTGGATCTGCGGCCGGGGCAGCGGGTCCTGGATGTCGGGACCGGTGCGGGAGTGACCGCGGCCGTCGCGTGTCTGATCGCAGGTGATGCCGGGGTGGTCACCGTGGACCGGGACGAGCACGTCACCGCCGCCGCACGGGAGCGGCTGGCGTTGCTCGGCCACCGGCCGACCGCCGTGACAGGGGACGGGCAGAACGGCTGGCCTGCCGGCGCCGGCTATGACCGGATCTTCGTGTCGTACGCAGTCACCCGGGTACCGGAGGCCTGGTCGCAGCAGCTGGCCGTCGGCGGGCTGGGGCTGGCGACCTTGTCGACGTACTCGCCGTCCTGGCCGGGTCTGGCTGTCCTCACCAGGACCGGCAGCGGGCGCGTTAGGGCCCGTCTGGAAGCGGTGCGGCTCGGGCACCGGGCGGGCCACGGCTGGAGCCAGCTCTACCTGAAGCCCGGTCTGCGGAGCCGGATCGAGGCCGCGGACGGTGGCAGCACCCTCACCACGCACATCGGCCCGCCGCCGGATGACGCGCAGGGTCTGTGGCTGGCCCTGGACCACCTGCACCCCGGGCTCGTACGGAACTGGGCTGCCGACCACCTGGTCATCGGGGCCCCCGACTGCGGGTCCTGGGTCACTGCCCGGCCGGACGACTCCGGGACGTGGACGGTCACGGTCTGCGGGCCTCGCGACATCTGGGCGGAGATACAGGACACCGCCACCCGATGGCAGGCGGCCGGATCGCCGACCTCCTACCAGCTGCACCTCGAACCGGACGGAACCCAGTGGGTCAGCGCCGGCAGCGGCCCGAACGAGTTGTCCTGGCCACTGCCTGCCGCCCTCCAACCGGCAGGGACCGTCCCGCCGCAAGCCCACGAACCCACCCTGGTGCCGAAGGAGTTCACCTCATGACCTCACCCGCCCCCGCTTCCACCGCTGCCCGGTCCGGCGGCTGCCTGTGCAGGAAGGTCCAGTTCACGGTCACCGGGGAGCCCGATTACCCCCACACCTGCAGTTGCCGGGACTGTCAGGGCCTGTCGGGGGCACCGATGATGTCGTGGGTCTCCTTCCCGCTCGACGGTCTGACCTGGTCTGGCACCGAGCCGTCGTGGCACTACACGTGGCCGGACTCCAAGCGCGGCTTCTGCCCGTCCTGCGGCAGCCAGATCTGCGCCCTCGACGACGGCGCCACCAGCATCGCAGTCACCCTCTCCGCGCTGGGCAACCCGCCCGACCTGGTCCCGGTCAACCAGTCTTTCCGGGAGACCGCCGTGCCCTGGCTGCCCCAGGTCCCCGACACCCGCCGTTGAACACCACGCCCACACCACGAGATCGGAGACCCGTGTCCCTGTTCGACTCGGTGGACCACGACTACGCCCGATACCGCCCTCAGCTGCCCGACCAGGTGGTCCAGCTCCTGGCCCGGGAATTGGCCGGCGTGGCGGCGCCCAGGCTGCTGGACCTTGGCGCCGGCACCGGACAGGTCGCCCTGTCCATGCTCCCCGCCCTGCCTCCCGCCGCCCACCTGGACCTCGTGGACCAGGACGAGGCGATGCTCCGCACCGCGCTCGACGAGCTCGGACCCCAGCTGGGTGAGCGCACCGCCACCGTGCGCGCCATCCCGGCCGAGAAGTTCGCACCCGACCAACCCGGCTACCAGGCGGATCTGATCACCTGCTGCCGGGCGTTCCACTGGATGGACCGCCCCTCGCTACTGGCCATGGCCCATCGGGTGGCCGCCCCGCACGCCGCCGTCGCGATCATGGGCGACGGCAGCCTGTGGACCCACCAGGCCGAATGGACTGTCGCGCTCCGGGGCCTGGTCCAGTCCCACCTCGGAGCAGACCGCCGCGCCGGCACCACCGGCACCTACCGCGAGCCCGGCCGACGCTACGAAGACGACCTCTCCGAATCCGCGTTCAGCGACATCGCCGAGCACCGCATCCCCTTCAACCGCACGTGGACCCCCCGCAGCGTCCTGGGATACCTGCGGTCCACCAGCTTCGCCCGGCCCGACCTCTTCGCCGACCACGCCGGATTCGAGGACCAGGCCCAAACGCTCCTGCTCCAGCATGCGCGGGACGGAGTCCTGCACGAGGACAGCGTGTTCACCGTGCTGCTCGCCCGCCGCCCCGGGGCCGCACAGTGAGCGGCGGGGCCCGGCACACGGTGCCGGTCGACGTCCACCTCATCCTGCGCCGTGACGGCCAGAGCGGACCGGAGGTGCTGCTGTCCCGCCGGGCCGGACCGGTGTACGCATCGGGCCTATGGCACCTGCCGTCCGGACACCTCGACCCAGACGAGGACATGGTCGAAGCCGTCATCCGCGAAGCCCTCGAGGAAACAGGCGTACTCATCCAGGCGGAGGACGTGACCGCGGCGGTCACCGTCCACCACCACCCACCGACGGGATCCCGGTCCCGCCTCGGCGCCTTCCTCGACGTCCGCCGCTGGTCCGGCCAGCCTCAAATCATGGAGCCGGACCGGTGCGACGGCATGGACTGGTACCCGCTGGACGCCCTCCCCGACCCGATGGTGGCGTACTGCCGGGCCGGTCTGGAGGCTTACCGCGCCGGTCTGCCCGCCGCCGTGCACTTCCAACAGCCGGGCGACGCCATCGAGCACCTGCCGGACGGCCCCGACCGCACCCGCCTGCTGAGCGGACCGCCCGTCGGCGGGGTGGAGGTGCCTTACGGGCTGCGGGTGTTCGCCGAGCAGGCCATCGGCAGGATCGTGGAGGCGACGGAGGTGTCCTGGGTGCGCACCGGCAGCCGGGTGTGGCGGCTGGCAGGGCCCGGGGGCGGCACCTGGTACCTGAAGCGGCATCGCGGGGCGCGGTTTCATGAGCGGGAGGTCGCCGCGTACCGGTCCTGGGTGCCGGCCCTCGGGGCGCGCGCTCCCCGTCTCGTCGCCGCCGACATCGCAGCACGGGCCGTCGTCGTCACCGCGCTGCAGGGGCACCCGCTGCACGGCATGGTCCTCGGCGCTGGCGACGAGGTGCGCGTCCAGCAGGCCCTGGGCCGTCTCGTGGGCGTCCTTCACCGCAGCGCACCCGAGCGGCCCGCCGCAGCCGCCATGGCCGCGGACAAGATCAAGCGCCATCTGGACGGGGCCCGGCCCTGCTTGGCCGACGGGGATGAGGATCTGGTCCTCGCCCTCGTCAGCGCTTACGCGGACCTCCCGAAGCCCACGCTCGTGCCCACGCACGGGGACCTGCAGTACCGCAACGTCCTGCTGGACGGCGACGGGGAACCGCTGCTGTTCGACTTCGAGCGGTCCGAGTACAACACCGCGACCCGGGACATGGTGCGGCTGAGCGATACCTGGACCGGCCGCCCGGACCTGCGCTCCGCGTTCCTCGACGGGTACGGCAGAGCGCTCACCCCCGCCGAGGAGCTGCGCCTGGACTGCGAGGCCGCCTTCGACGCCGTGTCCGGCATCGCCTACGGCACCAGCCACGACGATCCCGAGGTCACCGAGCGCGGCCACCGCACCCTGCGCCGCCTCCGAACCCAACATCCCTAGCCTGTCCGCAACTTCCACCCGTCCAAGGAAGGACCCCCGTGCCCGAACCCCGCCTCGCCACCCCTGCCGATGCCGCCGAGATCGCCCGCCTGCGGTCGGAGAACATCCTGAGCGAACCCCTCGACGAAGTCTGGCTCACGACGTGCGCCGACCAGCTCGCCTTACGCCTCCAGGACGGCGGTGACGCCCGCGCGTACGTGATCGACTCCCCCGCCGGCGGGCTCGCCACCTGCGCCCTGGGCCTGGTCCACGCCGTCCTGCCCGCCCCGAAGTACCCCAAGGGCCTGGCCGTACGGATCCACGCGGTCGCCACCGACCCCGCACACCGCCGCCGCGGCTACGCCAAAGCCGCGCTCGCCGCCCTCCTCGACCACTTGGAGGACGACGGGGTCACCCTCTACGAGCTGTACGCCAGAACCCCCTGGCACCCGGCATGGTCGGCCGGACAGGCCCCAAGGGGTGTCCTGCCGATCACGAACAGAGCACGGGCGCAGGGTGATCCACTTGTCGCCGTTCGGCGACGGTGAGACGGCCAACGCGACGGGCTTCCCGTTCCCGTCCATCTCGATAACGGTGACTGTCACGGTTTCGATAGCGCCCCTCTCTTGCGCCCAGATGCTCCTGCGCCGTATCGAAATCGGTTCACTCGCGACGTTTTCGAGGACATCGTGGATGGCTGGCTGCTCGTTCGCGATGGTCGGCGCCGTCGCGACCCCGCTGGGTAGTTGTCGGCGCCACGTTTTAGTAATCACTTTCTATGCCCCTCGCCTGCTTCGGCCTGGCGGGGGGCTTCTTGTCGTTTCAGGGGGCGCTCGGTTCGAGTAATTGACAGAGCATCAGATGATCTAGTTGGCGCCCGGGGGCTCGTAGTTCATGAGGAACGGGAACGATGTGGGCGGTGATGATGCCGATCGGGCGGAAGTTTCACGTTACGTACCGCACTGGGAGGGCGTTGTGCTTCCTGGATGACGTGGGCCAGGCGCCGCTCGAGCGTGTAGCCCACCCCTCGCCACCACTGCTCTTGGCGTGCCCTGAACTGAACGGCTGATCTCGGGGGTGCCGTCGCCGGAAGCGGTGAACATTTCCTTGTCCGGTAATCCCCTTCAGATAGAAAGCTGATACTTGATGGCTGGAGACAAGGTCGGTTCAAGCAAGCTCAAGGGTGCCTCGGCCGAGAATGTGTCAGTGCTGAGTCTTCAACACGTGCGGCAGACCCTCGACAACAAGCTGCTGGTGGTGGCGGTGCTGCGAGTGGCGCACCGTACCGTCTCTGAGGAGAAGATGGTCACCTACCGCGACTATGGCACCGGCGCCAAGCATCGATCCTTCACCGAGCGCCGACGTAAGGAAGGGGGGCAGGTCAGATACAGCTGGACCGACGTGGCACCGTTCGATGACCCGTGGGCCGAGATCCACGTCTCGTTCGGGCGGGAGAAGGCCGTGGGCAGGGCCTCGTTCGAACGTGGCGAAACTGTTGCCACCACCTTGATGGATCTCAGCTCCCTGAAGCTGAAAGACCGCTCCCCGCTCGAGATCAAGCTGTTGAACGCCCAGAGCAAAAAGGCGAAGGCCTACGCCGAAGGTCACGGCCCGTCCGTACCCGACGAGACGAAACGCCTCGCGAAGGAAGCGCTGAACGAGCACAAGCTGCTCAGCTTCGGTCCCACGTCCGATGAAATCGCCTCGGCGATGGAAGGGTTCGACCTCCCGCGCAGCGGCGAGCATCTGACCCTGGACTGCAAAAAAGGGTGGGCCGAAGGACTGCACAAGCTGAAAGTAGGGCTGAACGAGTTCCTCCGTACCTGGTGGCCTGAGAACCCGGACAAGGATGCCCGCCTGGACCCGTTCGCCGTGTACGACGCGTTGGCTACCCATCCGGCCATCCTTCAGAGGCTGAAGCAGGAGGCCGAAAGGAGGAATGGGACGTCGGGCTTGTTCGATTATGTCGTCGCTTACCCTCAAAGCCTCGACAGGCTGCTGGTGCATGGGAAAAATGCGGTGGGCTGTCGCGCCTGGCTCACCTGGGACGCGTCACCTGGAGGCGAACGGGCTAAGACTGAACGTCCGAGCGCCAAGGATATCTACCTGTCCCCCGGCGCGGAAAAGTACCGCGACTTGCTCTTTGGCGGCCAGTGACGTGACGAGGACCCCTCCAGGTGGAGGGGTCCTCGTAGTTCCCGATCAGACCTGGCAGGTCTTCGCGTAGTCCGTGAACGCCGACCAGGACCCCGGCGAGACGGCCGTGGTGCTGGAGAAGATCCGTGTTCCGCGGACCGGGCCGGGTAGGCCGCGTAAGACACCGGACAGTCTGACCGCTGACAAGGCGTACAGCAACGGCCCATGTCGCGACTACCTCCGCAGACGCGGTATCCGGCACACCATCCCGGAGAAGACCGACAGCCGGGCCGCCCGACGACGTAGAGGCGCACGAGGCGGACGGCCCGTCGGCTTCGACAAGGAGCTGTACCGGAAACGCAACACCGTCGAACGGGCCATCAACAAGCTGAAGAACTTCCGGGCCGTGGCAACGCGGTATGACAAACGCGGCTACGTCTACCTCGGCACAGTCACCACAGCAGCCCTAGCCATCTGGCTCCGCACATGATCGGCCGGACAGGCCCTAGTAGTGCTTTGTTAGCTGGTCTTGTCGTGTCGGGTGTCTGGTAGTTCGCTGGCGGTATGAGGGCTGGGGAGCTTGCGGCTGTGCGGGGCCGGTTGGAGGGGTTCGCGGCTGAGGTGTTCGCGCCGCTGGTCCGCCGGGACCAGCGGGCGAAGGGCCAGTTGTATCTGCGGGGTTTGCTGCTGGACGGCCGACGCAAGTCGATGCAGCCGATGGCCGAACGCCTGGGTGTCGACCATCAGCAGTTGCAGCAGTTCATGACGTCCTCGACCTGGCCGGTCACCGACGTGCGGGCCCGCCTCGCCTGGCGGGCGGTGGCCGTGGTGCGTCCGCAGGTGTGGGTGGTGGACGACACCGGCTTTCCCAAGGACGGCCAGGCCTCGCCCGGGGTGGCCCGGCAGTACTCGGGCACCCTGGGCAAGGTCGGCAACTGCCAGATCGGCGTCAGCGTCCACGCCGTTTCCGACACCGCCTCGTGCCCTCTGTCCTGGCGGCTGTTCCTGCCACAGTCGTGGGACGGTCCTGAGGCGGCTGAACGCCGGGCGGCGTGCCGGATCCCCGAGAGCGAACACCACCGCCCGAAGTGGCAGCTAGCCCTGGACATGCTCGACGAACTCGCCGGGACGGGCCTGCGGCCCGCCGCCCTGGTCGCGGACACCGGCTACGGCGCGAACGCCGATTTCCGCCGCGGCCTGGAAGACCGCGGGCTGGCCTACGTCCTGCAGGTCAAGGCTGAGATGACCGCTTATGGCGAGGGCGCCGAGCCACACCAGCCCGCCTACGGTGGGCTCGGGCCCCGCCCGCTGCCCCGCTACCGCACCCGGCCGCTCTCGTTACGTGACCATGTGCTGGCCGCGGGGCGGCACCGGGGCCGGGCCGTGACCTGGCGCAAGGGCTCCAAAGCGGCGATGAGCTCGCACTTCGTGCTCCTGCGGGTCCGCCTCGCGGGCCGGCGGCCCAAACCCGCCGAGGACGGCACGATCCCGCTGGTCTGGCTGATCGCGCAGTGGCCCGAAGGCGAGGCGGAGCCGGTGAAGTACTGGATCTCGAACCTGCCCGCGAACCTTCCCGCCAAGGATTTGGTCCGGCTCGCGAAGTCCCGCTGGCGGATCGAGCACGACTACCGCGAGCTGAAGACAGCCCTGGGCCTGGACCACTTCGAAGGGCGCTCGTTCACCGGCTGGCACCGCCACGTCACCCTGGTCACCGCCGCCCACCTGTTCCTGACCGAACAGCGGAGCAGCCCAAAAGCCCCTGCCAGGGCCTGACCCTCTACCAGGCCCTGGACCTCCTCCAACACCTGCTGGCCACCTGGACCGGAACCTGCCCCACCTGCCGACAAACCGCCCCATGGCAGCCCTACGACACCACCTAACAAAGCCCTACTAGCGCACTGCAACGGCTAGTTGACCGAGCGTGTCCATCGAGTGTCGAGCATCCACCCTTTCTTCGGCAGGCCGCAACCTTTCTGCCTAATCTCGCCAAGCAATCCTGCGAACTGGGTCGTGTTGCCGCCTAGGGCGGTGCAACACTGCGCATATGCCGCACCAAACTGTTGAGCCCACCGTCCGCCGGCGGCGCCTGGGCCAGACACTGAGGAAGCTCCGCAACGACACCGGCATGACCCTTGAGGACGCCTCCATCGCGATGAACTGGAGGGTGCCCAAGCTCTCCAAGATCGAGAATGCCCGGCAGAGCATCCGCCCCGCCGAGGTCACCGCGCTGCTCCAGGCGTTCGGGGTCACGGATCCGGAGGTCTTCACCGCGCTGGAAAACCTCGCCAAGGACGCCGGCAGGAAGGGCTGGTGGCAGACCTACAGCGGTGTCGTATCCCCGGCCTACGCGGATTACATCTCGCTTGAAGACGACGCGGAGCACATCCGCGAGTGGGCGCCGCTGGCCGTCCCCGGGCTGCTGCAAACCGCTGCGTACGCACGCGAGACCATGACGGCAACCAGCAAGACGCGCACACCAGAGGAGATCATCGCTCTCGCCGAGGTCCGCCAGGCCCGGCAGGCGGTCCTGACCCGGCCCGGGAACCCGCTGCAGCTGTGGGCGATCATCCACGAAGCCGCCCTGCACACCCGCTTCGAGGTCCGGCCAGCCACCATGCGCGAACAGCTGCGCAAGCTCCTCGACGTCTCCGAGTTGCCGAACGTCACGGTGCAGCTCATGCCGGTGGACTCCACAGCACACCCGGGGATGTTCGGCGGCTTCGGCCTGGTCAGCTTCCCCGGCCCCACCCCAGATGTCGTGCTGTTGGAGAACCTCAGCGGAGCTACCTACGTTGAGGGCGACGGTGCGCAACCCTTCGCCCATGCGGTCGAGCGCATCCGCGCCACGGCCCTGTCGGTGGAGGACACACTCGCACGGATCACCAAGTTGGAAGAAGGGCACCGCAAGTGAGCGAACAGAAGGCGGAGCTGTACGAGTACGACCTCTCCGCCGCCCACTGGCGCAAGGCGCAGGAAAGCGGTCCTGAGCACAACTGCGTCGAGATCACCGACCTTCCCGGCGGTGGCATCGCCGTCCGCGACTCGAAGAACCTCCACTTGGAGCCGCTGCGGTACACGGCCACCGAGTGGGGCATGTTCCGGAGGGCCATGGTGAGCGGAGAACTCTGATCAGTGCAGACGACGGTGGTCTTCCCCCGAGCGAACCGGGGGAAGACCACCACCGCAGCATCTCACCCTCCACTGACAATGCCTCTCCGACCTCGATTCCCCCTAACCCCAGCCGCGTACGAGGGACCAAACCTGCACCCTCCGCCCGTCCCACACCTGCACGCAGGCCAGGGCGATGGTTCAGCTGCCCACAGCCTGGGGGTTGTCGGAGTAGCTGTTGAACACTTCGAGCTCATCCGGCTCGAAGCGCCGGATGCCGCCGCGGATGGAGTCGTAGCCGGCCACGACCGAGGTCGCGGTGGCATAGACGTGATCGTCGTCCTTCACCTCGAAGTGGAAGGTGATGGACACCCGCTTGACGTCGGTCACCCAGGCTTCGATGCGGACCGGGGTCTCCCAGGCCTCAAGTGGGTACTGATAGCGGATGCTCTGCTCGCGCAGGAGGAAATTGCGGGCCAGGCGCTCGGTGGGATCGCTGGGGACCAGCATGCTGAACATGCGCATGCGGGTCTCTTCCAGGAGGACGCCGTAGCGGCTGGAGTTGAGGTGTCCGTTTGCGTCGAGGTCCGACCAGCGAACGGGGCAATCGTAGGTGTACCGAGACACGGTGGCTCCTGAGGGCTGAGGGATCTGCCGCGACTCCGAGACGCCCGGCCGATCCGAGGACGGACTGGCGCACCCTCCGCTGCAAAGGCCCAGGCTCCGCGGAGATCGGCCGTCCGGACGCTCTCTGTCGTCAGGACGGCCACACCCGCCTCCCTGCCCCTCACGGAGACAGCACCAGTCGTGACATTAAGTTGCTTTACGCGACAAAGGGGGCAGCCACACCCGCTAACGGAGCAGGGCAGCGCCCTCTCGGAGGTCGTTGTAGATCTCGCGAAGAAGGGCGGCCCGGAGGTCGACCTGGGGAAGTTGCCCCTGGAGGCGGCTAATGGCCGCCTGGTCGGAGTCCGGCAGCGAGGCTCGCAGGAGGAGCTTCAGCTCGGCTCTGGCTTGAGGGTCGACGATCGGCTGGTGGATGCGGTCTACGACGGCTCCGGCCCCCAGCTGCGTGATGCCCCACTCTCCGGGGACTTCCTGGATGGCCCACACCACGGAATGGTTCTCGGGCGACAGGGTGAGCCGGCACTCCGGACCGGCCAGTGCGCTGAGTGCGGGGAGCGGGATGCCGCCGGGGCTGGCGAGTGCTGCCGCCTCGTCGGCGCTGCCGACGACCAGGCGGGCGGTGAGTGCGCGGGCCGCGCGGCGGCGGGCGGCATCGGCTTCGGCCTGGGCAGAGAACTGCGGGATCGTGGGCGAACCGGGCTCAGCATGGGCCCAGGCGTTGCGCTTGCCTCCGAGGGCGTCGGTCTCGTCATCAGAGGACTCGGCCTCGACCCAAGTGATCACCACGAATCGGCAGTGCGGCATCGACGCCGGGTACAGGACGTGGGAGACGACTTCGATGGTCTCCCAGCCCAGGGCAGGGATGATCATCCGGAAGACATGGCCATCCCTGTCGGCTTCCAGATCGGCCTCGGTGCGCCAAATCCGTTCGACGTCAGGGTTCTGGCGCACCTCGGCGATCAGGCCGACGAGCTCGGCGTTGTCCTTGTGGGTGGCCTGGGCGAACTTCAGCAGACGTACGTAGGCCGCGGCGTGCATTTCCCAGCCGTGGTACTGGGTACGGGCCTCGGGGTTCGCCAGGGCCCAGCGCATGAGGTTGGCACGGGGCTCCATGACCCAGGGCCACCACTCGGCCATCGCGGCGTTGTACGCGAGGATGTTCCAGTTGCGGTCGGTGAGGTACGTAGGCGAGGGCATCTGCCGGTCGATGAGCAGGCGAAGTGCCCGGCGCAGCTCCGGACTGGCGTCGATCTGCGGGTCGCCGTCGAGCGTGGTGCCGATGTTGTACAGCAGCAGGGCGTGGCGCTCACTCTTGTCGAGCCCGAGCAGGTCCGCGAGCGCCTCGCACTGAGGCTTCGTGAACCGGGGCGGAACGGCCCCCTTCTCCACGTTGCGGTAGGTACGGACCCCCATACCGAGGGCCTTGGCCACGGGGGTCTGGGTGAGCCCCGCCGCCTGGCGCCATCGCTTCAGCCAGCCGCCGAACCCCATGAACTGACCGGCGATTTCACCGCCGTACGCGCCCTTGTTCTCGGCGTGGTCATCGCCGAAGGGGACTATCCCCTGAGCAACCATGAGGCTCTTCCTTTGTCTCGTCTCCAGGGCGGCACCGGACCGGCATGAAAAAAGAGGGACAGCACGAATGCTGGCCCCCCGGCCGGATGTCTCCCACAAAGACGATACGACGACCTTGAAGGCTTTCCACAATTTGTGGTCTCGACCACAGGCCAGTTGGTTAAACGTGCAACCACACACCCCCGCCCCCGAACGCCTTCCGTGACGAATCTGGACATTCCCTCACCTGCACTTCTCCATGATCGGGAAAGCGGCAAATCCTTGCCGGTTTTTGTTGCAAGGGTCCGAATGATCATTCAGCGCACCGTCGACCGATCCCATGAAGTCGACCCCGCACCCTCAACCTCCTTGAAAATTAAGGGTATTACCAGCGCCCTTTACCTAGCCTCCACACTTCCCGCACATCAATCTACGCGCGTGGATTCGGCCTTGAGATGCCGTTGACGAAGGCTTTGCCTGCGGGCTTAAATCCAGACCAGACCAGCCGGTACAGAGCGACAGCCTGCCGGTTCAAGAACGTGGGGGCTCTTTTGAAGATCTTTTCCGGCGTATCCGGAGTGCGCTCGGGCGACACCGCCCCTCAACGGCCCACATCTGCCTACCTTGACGCATCGACGAAATGCTTGGTGGCTACAACCTTTCACGGTCTATAGAGCCAGGTCTGGATCTTGTGCGGGTGTCTGCGTATGTTCGTCGTCCCCCACCGGGAGGCAACCCGGTGACCGGCGAAGGGAACGCATGCAGGACGCACCGAGCGGCTAGTCCGTAAAAGCAATCGGCGCCCGGGAGAGGCAACTCCCGGGCGCCGGACGCGAAGAGCCGTATCTCCAGCCGAGGCAACGGCCGGAGAGACCCGTCATCACCGCGCCGGCCCTTCCTACGGGGCACACCGGCTGCGGCATCACTCAGGGAGAGTTTTGCATGGGCACGCCCCTGCGCGAAAGGCCGGACCCTCTGGTCGCCTCCGCGGACTGCGCAGCGGACACCGCTCGCCAGCCCACTCCGGGCACCGAGCGGAGTGAAGTCTGATGGCACGCATTCGCACCATCAAGCCCGAGGCCTTCGAATCCGAGGACCTGGCCTCCGTCGACGTCACTGCGGTGCTCACGTTCTTCGGGCTGCTGACCCAGGCGGACGACTCCGGCCGGTTCCGCGACCACTCCGCCATCATCGCGGGGCGGCTGTGGGCCCTGCGCCCGGAGCACACCCCCGCACACGTCGCCCGAGACCTGGAGCAGCTGGCCGAGGCCGGCCTGGTGTGCCGGTACACGGGCTGCGACGGCAAGACCTGGCTGCACATCGTGACCTGGGACCGGCACCAGAAGATCAACCGCGCTTCGGACTCCCGGCTGCCCCGCTGCCCGACCCACGAGGCAGCGAAAGCGTGCGGGGAGTGCGACCGCCCGCGGTGCCACACCCAGACCCAGGCGGCGGCCGGTCCCCGACAGCAGGCCCCTGACACCCACCGGGCGCCCGCCGAGCCGCCGGGCGAGCGCGATTCCGTGAGCATTCAGGGAGCACTCCCGCGAACCGTTTCGTCCGACTCTCCCATATCCCCCCTCGCTGTGACGCGCACCACTGCCGCCCAACGTGGTGAAACCGAGGCTGCGCCTCCCGCGTCTCCGCCCTACGCGAGCCTTGCGGGGGAACCCGCAGGTCAGGGCAGTGCAGCCCAACCGCAGGACGTGATGGGCGCCACATTCACTGAGCCCTCACTGTCTGGATCTAGGATCTTGGATCCTGGATCTTCCCGTAGGGGGCGCGAGGCGCCCGCGCTCGGCTCCTCCGCGGAAACGGTGCTGAAAGCGGCCGACGCGACCGAGTGGTCGGCGAAGGTCTTGATGGCCGAGTACCTGCGCGGCTGCCCCGGAGGGCGTCCGCCGAAGAAGGTCCTCGGGCACCTGGGCAAGGAGATCCGCACGTTGCTGGACGAGGGCTACGGTCCCGACGTCCTGCGGCCAGCGCTGGAACGGCTGCGCGCCAAGGGGCTGAACCCCAGCGTCCTGCCGAGCCTGGTCAACGAGCTCCTCAACGCCGGGCCCGCGCCGTCGTCGAACTCGAGTCCGTCCTCCGCCTCCGGCGCGGGGCTCTGGGCCAGCGCCTCCCCCGCCTACACGCCGTACCTCAACCCCACCGAGCCCACCGGCACCTTCGGAGTCGCCCTGTGAACCGCACCCGCCTCGCCGACCCGCAGACGACCGCCGACAACGCCGCAATGACCTGGATGCAGCGCAAGCTCGCCGAGCGCGGCATCGACCCCACCGCCACCATCGCGGACACCCCGGAAGCGATCCCCGCCCTGGAGGCCGCGCAGCTACGCATCCCGCGTGACTACCGCAAGGCCCAGGTCGAACACCCCGCCGTAGCCGAGTGGGTCCGCACCATCGCCAACAGCGCTGTCGGCCACTCGGCGAGCCCGCTGAACCCGCACTTCGGGGCCGCCGGGCAGCGGGAGATCACCCATGGCCGCAGCCTGCTGCTGTGGGGCTCCACCGGCGCCGGCAAGACGCACCAGGCGTACGCCGCGATCCGGGCCCTGACCGCCTCCGGGTGCGGAGTGCGCTGGCATGCCACCACCGCCGCCGACCTGTACGGCGAGATGCGGGCCCGGGGCGGAGCCGATCCGGAGTACCTGCTACGGCGGATCGTGCGGATCCCGCTGCTGCTCCTGGATGACCTCGGCGCCGCGAAGGCATCCGAGTGGACCGAGGAGATCACCTTCCGGCTCCTGAACTGGCGTGCGCAGAACCAGATGCCGACGATCGTCACCTCGAACCTGCCGCCGGTGCGTACCCCTGGGATGGCGAAGGGGCAGCCGGTGCTGCGGGACAAGGTCGGCGATCGAGTGATCTCCCGCCTGTCCGGCATGTGTACCCCGGTCCACCTGGACGGACCCGACCGCCGCTTCCGCGCCGCCTGACCCGCCGCGCCCGCCACCTTCCACCGCCCGGCCCGCGAGCCGGTCCGCCGGCACCCGCCGCCGCGTGCCGCACCCTCTCGCCGCGCTGCCTGGCATGCCCTGGAGATCAATCCCATGCGCAATATCACCACCAACACCCAGCCCGTCCCTGACCTGCGCAGCATCGCCGACATCTCGTGGCACGACCAAAGGAACTGCCGCGACCTCGACCCTGCCGAAGCCGACCGGCTGTTCTTCCCCGCGCCGCGGGCCCACACCGCCATCGCCGAGGCCAAAACCCTGTGCGGCGCCTGCCCCGTACGCCAGGCTTGCTTCACCCACGCCCTGGACAACGACATCCGGTGGGGCCTGTGGGGCGGGCTGACCGAGGCGGAACGGAAGCCCTGGCGTGCCAAGGTCGCCAAGCGGCTCGACTACCAGCGGGTCCGCGCCGCTCTCATGGGCCGGGATGTCCATCTCTCCGCCGCTGAACGCGATGCCGTCTCTCGCGCCGCCCACGTACGCGGATGGAGCGCATCGCGGCTGGCCTACGCCCTCGGGGTCGACATCGACCACGCCCGCGACCTCCTGCGCGAGGCGCGCCACGCGGTGGCCGACCGCGACCGGTACTGGAAGGTCCCGGCCGCGGACAGCGAAGAAGCCGACACCTCGGACCAGGGCGAGGAGGCCAGCAGCGAGGCCGACCCGGAGGAAACGTTCTGCCAGGTGCCCCGCCAGGCCCAGACACACGAACTGATCAACGCCCTGAAGAAGGCGGCCTGAACTGCCCGGCACTACCTCCCGCCCGCCCCACCACTGGCGGACGCACACCACATCCCCCAGCGAGCCCGGAGAAAGGGAGCCCTTGACCGAGGAGACCGCCGACCGATACGCCTTGATCGCTGCCGGGACAGTGATCATCGTTCTGACGGGCGCCGGATTCTGGCTCTCTTACGCCCACCTCGCCGAAGTCGCAGGGCGCCACGGCCTGGACCGCTCGCCCATCCGGCAGTGGGCCTGGCCCGCCACCCTGGACATGTTCATCGTCGCCGGCGAACTGCTCATGCTGCGAGCCGGACTTCGCAGGGTGACCGACTGGTGGGCGGTCGGACTGACTGCTGTCGGGTCTCTCGGATCGATCGCCTTGAACGTGGCAGGCGTGAACGGGACCACCGCCGGTCCGGTTCCGCTCCTGGACTACTTGGTCGCAGCAGTCCCACCGACCGGCGCGATGCTGGCCTTCGGAGTCCTGATGAGGCAGATCCAGCAGCGCGTCGCCAGGCCCGTCCGGAACAGCCAGACCGAAGCCCGGACCGGACCGGGAACGAGCGGGACCGCCGG